>CAYZXQ010000052.1:0-17701 GCA_964482465.1 uncultured Nigerium sp.
GCTCATCTCGCCCGACCCGTCCTCGCCAAGAACAGCATTAATCAGCGGTTCCCTCACGGGGCAGATTCTCGCGGGTGTGGGGGGGGTCGGCCTTGGACTAGCTGGGCTTCGGCGCCCCCGGACGCGCGTAGCGCCACCACGTGATGGCCACGCACATGAGCGCGAAGACGATGCCGATGCCGTAGAAGACGACCGGACCGAGCAGCGACAACCCGACGCCGAACAGGAACGGACCGAAGGCGGCGATGGCCGACGTCCAGCCGATGACCCCGCCCGCCTGGCGGCGCTCGAAGATCATCGGCATCTGCTTGAACGTGGACGCGTTACCGATACCCGCGAACAAGAAGATGGCGATCATGCCCCAGAAGAACTTGTCGAACCCGGCCTGGAGGGTCGCCGCCGACGAGGTGTCGGGCGTGAGGGCGGTCAGCGTGAACGCGATGGACGCGATGAGGCCGATGCCGGAGATGAGGGTCCAGATGGCGCCGCCCATCTTGTCCGTGAGCGGGGAGAACGCGAACCGGGCGACCGCACCGGTGAGCGCACCCCAGAACACGAACGTCACGGGATCCGGCACGGCATAGCCGGCCACCAGCAGCTTCGCCGCCGCCCCCGTGCCCGAGACGATGGCCGGGTTGCCGGCCCCGTAGAGGTTGGCCGACAGCAGCGCGAACTGCGCCGAGAGGCCGGAGAACGTACCGAACGTCATGATGTAGAGCAGCGTCATCCACCAGGTGTCCTGGTTGGAGAAGATGTCGAACTGCTGCTTGATGTTCGCCTTGATCGGCACCGACTTGAGCAGGAACCAGGCCAGCAGGACGCCGACGATGACGAACGGCACCCACGTGAACGCCGCGTTCTGGTACCACACCGACTTGTCGGGCTTGCCCGGGGTCTTGAGCACCTGCGCCGAGCCGAACATGGCGAAGCCGATCAGCAGCGGGCTGAGCAACTGGACGATCGAGACGCCCAGGTTGCCGAGGCCGGCCTGCAGGCCGAGCGCGGTGCCGGACATGCGCCGCGGGAAGAAGTACGACGTCGAAGGCATGAAGCCCGAGAACGCGCCGCCACCGATGCCGGCGAGGAACGCCAGCGCCATGAGCGCCCAGTACGGCGTCTCCGGGTTCTGGATCGCCAGGCCCCAGCCGACCAGGGGCACGAGCAGCAGCGCGGTGGTGAGGGCGACCATCTTCCGGGTGCCCATGATGGGCGGCAGGATCATCCACAGCACCCGCAGCGCGCCGCCGGACAGTCCGGGCATGGCCGCCATCCAGTACAGCTGGTCCTTGGTGAACGTGAAGCCGATGGCGTTGAGCTTGGGGATCAACGCGCTCGGCAGGAACCACGCGATGAAGCAGAGCGCCAGCGCGAAGGTGGTGATCGACAGGGTCTTCCAGGCCAGGCCGGAATCCCAGGACGCCGTGTCCTCGGGATCCCAGGACTGCAGCCACTCCCCTCCGGAGCGGCGTTCGGGTGCTGCGGTGGTCATGGTGGTCTCCTCAGTGAGAACGGGTGGTCGTTGCGGTGGGGACGCCGGAGTGCGGCACGTCTACGAGGTCGTTGAGATGGGGCGACATCTTCTGATGCATGCGGTGGACGGTCCAGTGCATCCAGATCAGGGACGCCAGGGCGAACAGGAACAAGATGCCGAAGGCCGTGGACCACGCCCCGGTGGCCTCCTGCGTGTAGCTGAACATCAGCGGCAGGAAGAATCCGCCCAGGCCGCCGAGCATGCCGACGAGGCCGCCCACCGAGCCCACGTGGTCCGGGAAGTACGTCGGGATGTGCTTGTACACCGCCGCCTTGCCGATGCCCATCGAGCAGCCGACGACGAACACGAGCGTGACGAACAGCGGCAGGTTCATGGCGTAGTGGAGCATGGGCAGCTCCTTGCCGCCCGGCTGGTGGATGACGATGTGCCCGTCGGGCATCATCAGCCAGCCGGTGGCCGCGAGCATGACGAAGAACGTCGCGTACATCGCCCGCCGCGCGCCCCACCGGTCCGAGATCCACCCGCCCAGCGGCCGCAGCAGCGACGCCGGGAAGATGAAGGTGGCGGCCAGCAGGCCCGCCGTGGTGAGGTCGACGCCGAAGTTCTTGACGTAGTAGCTCGGCAGGTACGCCGACAGCGCCACGTAGGCCCCGAACACGACGACGTAGTAGAGCGAGAACCGCCACACCCGGATGTCCTTCAGCGGGGTGAGCATCTCCCGGATCGACTGGGACGCCCCGGGCACATGATCGGTGTGCGGGGTGATGACGTACATCGCGATCGCGGTGAGGACCAACAGCACGGCGTAGATGAGCGGGATGACCCGCCAGCCGCCCTGGACCACGCCGAAGTACGTCGCGCCCGCGGTCGCGGCGATGACCGCCGGACCGATGAACTTCGTGACGGACGCCCCGACATTGCCGGCCCCGAACACCCCGAGCGCGAAGCCCTTGCGGTGGTGGGTGAACCATGCAGAGTTCCAGGCGATGCCGACCGAAAAGCTGTTGCCCACGAAGCCGACGAGGAAGCCGAGCACCAGCAGCATCGGGTAGCTGCTGGCGAACGAGACGGCGACGGACGCCACCGCGCCGGCCAGCAGCAGGAACAGCATGACCTTCTTGCCGCCGATGCGGTCGGCCAGCATGCCGGCGGGCAGCCGCCACATGGAGCCGTTGAGGACCGCCAGCGACGAGATCCAGAACAACTGGGAGTTGGTCAGCCCGAACTCCTTCTGGATCGGGACACCGAGGATCCCGAACATCAGCCAGACGGCGAACATGATCGTGAACGCGATCGTCGACAGGGTGAGCACACGTCCCGAGCCGGGCACCTCGGTGTGCTCGATGTGGGGCGCGTGCGGGCGATGCTGAGCCATCCGGCGAATCCTCCAAAACAGTGGGAGCAACTCTCATCCAAAAACTGCTCGGGGCGAAGCGTATAGACAATATCGCCGCCTCGCCGCCCGCGCGCAACGGCATTATTCCCTCTTTCTCCGCAATGTGCCTTTCGATACATTCAGGGCAACCTCCAGGTGTACCCTTCGGTTCACAAGGGATGATGCGGGTCACAGGGACACCACCCGCCCGCTCGGCACATCGGGAAGAAGGGCGGCACATTTCTCCCCATCGGCTCGCGAACGCAATATTTCTATGCCTACAATCGCGATCGGGACATCCCGCCAAATAGTGCGCTTTACGAGGGGAAACGGATGACTACCCTGGCCGACGTCGGCGCCGCGAGCTTGCTCGAGTCGCGGGTCCGACGCGACCTCATGGCCCTGCTGGAGGGCCTTCCCGAGCGCCCGGTCACCCCCGGCGAGCCCACCCGGGCGCGGGGGCTCACGGCGCGGGAGCTCGGCGAGCGCCTCGACCTGCACGTCACGACCGTCCGCTTCCACGTCGACCAGCTCGTCGCCGCCGGCCTGTTGTTGACCCGCGACGAACGCGGCGCCATCGGACGCCCCAAGCGCCACTACCTCGCCGCCGCGACGCCGCCCCCGTCGGAGCCCACCGAGGCCTACCGCCTGCTCGCCAGCATGCTGGCCGAGGCGATGGCGTCCGACGACAACCCCACCCCCGAGGACGCCGGCCGCAAATGGATCGAGCGGCACCGCGCCGAGCTGATCCCCGCCACCATCCGCCGCGACCGCTCCCGCACCCCCGGGGAATGGCTGGCCAAGGTCGGCGTCCTGGTCGACCTCATGACCCGCTGGGGCTACGCACCGTCCGTCTCCACGAGCCGCGGCACCCGCACCGCCCGCCTCGACCTGGCCGGTTGCCCGCTGCGCAACCTCGCCACCACCGACCCCCGTGTCGCCTGCGGCGTCCACCGCGGCATCCTCGCCGGCGCCCTGTGTCAGTTGGGCGAGCCGGACGCCGAGGTGGAAGTCGTCCCCTTCGCCAGTCCCGACCTGTGTGTGGCGCGCGTGACCACGCGCGCCGACTTCCTAGGAGGAAACCATGACTGAAGCCCCGACCCGCCGCCCCGCGCGCCTGGACGGCCCCCTGGCGGAGGCGCTGGTGGGCACCCGCCGGTTCTTCACCAAGGCGGAGATCAGCCCCGACCAGCGGGCGATCTTCCGCGAGGGCGGACGCGGCGACTGGTTCTACCGGGACCGCTGGGCCTACGACAAGGTCGTTCGCTCGACCCACGGCGTCAACTGCACCGGCTCGTGCTCGTGGAAGGTGTACGTCAAGGACGGCATCATCACCTGGGAGGCGCAGCAGACGGACTACCCCTCGCCCGGCCCGGACCGTCCCGACTACGAGCCCCGCGGCTGTCCCCGCGGCGCCGCGTTCTCGTGGTACACCTACTCCCCCACCCGCGTGCGCTACCCGTACGTCCGCGGCGTCCTACTCGAGCTGTACCGCGCAGCCAAGGCCGAGCACGGCGATCCCGTCGTGGCGTGGGGCTCGATCGTCCAGGATCCCGCCAAGACCAAGGCCTACAAGTCGGCCCGCGGCAAGGGCGGCCTGCAGCGCGTGTCGTGGGACGAGGCCGTCGAGATGGTCGCGGCGGCCCACACCTACACGATCAAGCGCTGGGGTCCGGACCGCATCGCCGGCTTCTCGCCGATCCCGGCCATGTCGATGGTGTCGCACGCCTCCGGCGCCCGCTACACCAGCCTCATCGGCGGCGCGATGCTCAGCTTCTACGACTGGTACGCCGACCTGCCCGTCGCCAGCCCGCAGGTGTTCGGCGACCAGACCGACGTCCCCGAGTCCGGCGACTGGTGGGACGCCGGTTACCTGCTCATGTGGGGCTCCAACATCCCGCTGACCCGGACGCCGGACGCCCACTGGATGACCGAGGCCCGCTACCGCGGCCAGAAGGTCGTCGTCATGAGCCCCGACTATGCCGAGAACGTCAAGTTCGCCGACGAGTGGCTGCCGGTGGCCCCGGGCACGGACGCCGCCCTCGGCATGGCGATGGGGCACGTCGTCCTCAAAGAGTTCTTCGTCGACCGGACCGTCCCCTACTTCGACACCTACTGCAAGACCTACACCGACCTGCCGTTCCTCGTCGCGCTCGACGAGGTCGCCTCCGCCGACGGCCGGGCGACCTACCGCCCCGGCAAGAACCTCGTCGCGGGGGACTTCGCCAACCCCGACCGCGACAGCGAGAACGCGATGTTCAAGCCGGCGCTCTGGGACGCCGCCGCGGACGCCCCCGCGATCCCCCGCGGCACGCTGGGCCACCGGTTCGGCGACTCCGGGCTCGGCCAGTGGAACCTCGACCTCGGCGACCTGCGCCCGGCGCTCACCCTCTACGGCGGCGAATCGGTCGAGGTCGAGTTGCCGCGCTTCGACGCCCCGGACGGCGCCGCGACCGTCGTGCGCCGCGGCGTCCCGGTCAAGCGCGTCGACGGACGCCTCGTCACGACCGTCTTCGACCTCATGCTCGCCCAGTACGGCGTGGCGCGCGACGGCCTGCCGGGCACGTGGCCGGCCGACTACGACGACGAGACCGGCACCTACACCCCGGCCTGGCAGGAGACGATCACCAACGTCCCGGCCGACCAGGTGGCCCGGATCGCGCGCGAGTTCGCCGCCAACGCCGAGCAGACCCGCGGCCGCTCGATGATCCTCATGGGCGCGGGCACCAACCACTGGTACCACTCCGACGTCATCTACCGGACCATGCTCATGCTGACCACCATCACCGGTTGTCAGGGCCGCAACGGCGGCGGGTGGGCGCATTACGTCGGCCAGGAGAAGGCCCGCCCGATCACCGGCTGGGCGCAGATGGCGTTCGGCTTGGACTGGAACCGTCCGCCGCGGCAGATGATCCAGACCGGCTACTGGTACCTCAACACCGACCAGTGGCGCTACGACACCTTCGACGCCGGCGTCCTGGCCGCGGGCGAGGCGGGCAACAACCTGTTCGCGGGCAAGACGACCGCCGACCTGTTCGCACAGTCGGCCCGTTCCGGCTGGATGCCTTCCTACCCGACGTTCGACCGCAGCCCGCTGCAACTCGCGGACGACGCCGCCCAGGCCGGCCAGGACCTGCCGGCGTACGTGGCGGCGTCCCTGAAGGACGGCTCGCTGAAGTTCGCCGTGGAGGATCCGGACGCCGAGGAGAACTGGCCGCGCTGCCTCACCCTGTGGCGGGCCAACCTGTTCGGCAACTCCGCCAAGGGCGACGAGTACTTCCTCAAGCACGTGCTGGGCACCGACCACGCCGTCACCGCGGACGAGGCGCCCGAGCACCTGCGCCCCCGGGACATCCGGTGGCGCGACCAGGCCCCCGAGGGCAAGCTCGACCTCGTCTTGACGCTCGACTTCCGCATGACGAGCTCGACGCTCATGTCCGACATCGTGCTGCCCGCCGCCACGTGGTACGAGAAGCACGACATCAACACCACGGACATGCACCCCTTCATCCACCCGTTCACCCCGGCGATCAACCCGCCGTGGCAGGCGAAGACCGACTGGGAGACCTTCGGGTTGCTGGCCAACAAGCTGAGCGAGTTCGCGGTCCGTCACCTCGGCACCCGGACGGACGCCGTGGCGGTCCCCCTGATGCACGACAGCCCCGACGCCATGGCCACGCCGCACGGCGCGGTGCGCGACTGGAAGACCGGCGAGGTGGATCCGATCCCCGGCGTGACCATGCCGAAGATCGTGGCGGTCGAGCGCGACTACACGAGCATCGGCGCCAAGTACGGCGCGGTGGGCCCGGTGCTGGACCGGCTGGGCACCACGACGAAGGCGGTCACGGTCGACGTGACCGGTTCGATCGCCTACCTGGTCGGACGCAACGGCGTCCGCAGCGGCGGCATCGCGGACGGACGTCCGAAGCTCGACCACGGCATCCACGTGGCGGAGACGATCATGGCGCTCGCGGGGACGACCAACGGGCACCTGGCCACCCAGGGCTTCAAGACGCTCGAAAAGCGCACGGGCACCCTGCTGCACGACCTCGCGGCCGAGCACGAAGGCAAGATCGTGACGTTCGCCGAGATCGTCGGCCAGCCGACGCCGGTCATCACCTCGCCGGAGTGGTCCGGTTCGGAGTCGGGCGGCCGCCGGTACAGCCCGTTCACGATCAACGTCGAGCGCCTGAAGCCGTGGCACACCCTCACCGGACGCCAGCACTTCTACCTCGACCACGACTGGATGAACGCCCTCGGCGAGATGCTGCCGACCTACCGCGGGCCGCTCAACATGACGCAGCTCTTCGGCGAAGCGCCGATCGGCGCGACCAACGAGCTGGGCGTGTCGGTGCGCTACCTGACGCCGCACTTCAAGTGGGCGATCCACAGCCAGTACCAGGACAACTGGTTCATGCAGAACCTGTCCCGGGGCGGGCAACAGGTGTGGATGAGCGTCGAGGACGCCGCGAAGGTGGGCATCGCCGACAACGACTGGATCGAGCTGGTCAACCGCAACGGCGTCGTCGCGGCCCGCGCCATCGTGAGCCACCGGATGCCCGAGGGAACGGTCTACATGTACCACTCCCAGGACCGCCTGATCGACGTGCCGCTCACCGAAAGCAACGGACGCCGCGGCGGCATCCACAACTCGATGACGCGGATCATGCTCAAGCCGAGCCACGTCATCGGCGGCTACGCGCAACTGTCCTTCGCGTTCAACTACCTCGGCCCGACGGGCAACAACCGCGACGAGGTCACCATGCTCCGCAAGCGCACCGCGCCCCTGACGTACTGACGTCGCCGACCGAGAATCACGAGGAGAAACAATGCGCATCATGGCCCAGATGTCGATGGTCATGAACCTCGACAAGTGCATCGGGTGCCACACGTGCTCGGTGACGTGCAAGCAGGCGTGGACCAACCGGACCGGGCTCGAATATGTGTGGTTCAACAACGTCGAGACCCGCCCGGGCCTCGGCTACCCGCGCACCTACGAAAACCAGGACGAGTGGCAGGGCGGCTGGACGCTGGGGGCGTCCGGACGCCTCAAGCTGCGGTCCGGCGGACGGTTCGCCAAGCTGGCCCGGATCTTCTCCAACCCGAAGATGCCGGATCTGTCGGACTACTACGAGCCCTGGACCTACGACTACGAGAACCTGCTCAACGCGCCGGCGTCCTCGACCTTCCCGGTCGCCCGGCCGCACTCGCTGCTCACCGGCAAGCCGATGAACCCGCAGTGGGGCGCCAACTGGGACGACGACCTGGGCGGCACCTACGTCACCGGCAAGGACGACCCGATGCTGGCGGGCATCGCCGACAAGGTGAAGTTCGAGTTCGAGCGGACGTTCATGTTCTATGTGCCGCGCATCTGCGAACACTGCCTCAACCCCACATGCGTGGCGTCGTGCCCGTCGGGCGCGATCTACAAGCGCACCGAGGACGGCATCGTGCTCGTCGACCAGAACCGCTGCCGCGGCTGGCGGATGTGCATCTCGGGCTGCCCCTACAAGAAGATCTACTTCAACCACAACACCGGCAAGGCCGAGAAGTGCACGTTCTGCTACCCGCGCGTCGAGGTCGGCATCCCGACGGTGTGCTCCGAGACCTGCGTGGGCCGGCTGCGGTACATCGGGCTCATGCTCTATGACGCGGACGCCGTGCTGGCCGCCGCGTCGGTGAAGGACGACAAGGCGCTGTACCGGGCCCAGCGGGACGTGTTCCTGGATCCGCGCGACCCGGCCGTGGCCGCGGAGGCCGAGCGCCAGGGCATCCCGTCGGACTGGATCGCGGCGGCGAAGCGGTCGCCGGTGCTGCGGCTCATCAAGGACTACGAGGTCGCGCTGCCGCTGCACCCGGAGTACCGGACGATGCCGATGGTCTGGTACATCCCGCCGCTGTCGCCGGTCGTGGACGCCCTCAAGGATTCCGGTCACGACGCCGAGGACGCCGGCAACCTGTTCGGCGCCATCGACGCCCTGCGGATCCCCCTCGAGTACCTGGCCAACCTGTTCACCGCCGGCGACGTCGGTCCGGTACGCAGGGTGCTCGACCGGCTGGCGGCCATGCGCAGCTACATGCGCGATGTGAACCTGGGCGACGACCCGCGCGAGGAGATCGCGTCCGCGGTCGGCATGACCGGCCAGCAGGTGCGGGAGATGTTCCGGCTGCTCGCCATCGCCAAGTACGACGAGCGCTACGTGATCCCCACCGCCCATGTCGAGCAGGCGCATGCCCTGGAAGAGTTGGCGACCGACTGCCCGGTCGGCGGGAGCGGTCCGGGCGCGTTCGGCGGCGGCTCGGGCGGGCCGGTGCCGGTGGCGGTCCAGACGCTGGCGGAGACCAAGGCCCGGATGCAGGCCGACGATATGGCCGACGTGCCCGGCTCGGTGAGCTACCTGGCCTGGGACGGCAAGGGCGTGCCGGGGAGTGACCGGCGATGAAGCTGCTGGGCGGCGTCCGAGGCCGGACGCCCGCGCCGACGCTCGGCGCGACCGACCTGAGGACCGCGTGGCAGTGCGTGTCCCTGCTGCTGGAGTACCCCTCCGAACGGCTGGTCGGGCTCGCGGACACCATCGCCGCAGCCGCCGCCGGGTTGCCGGACGGGATCCGGACCCCCGTCCGGCGCCTGGCGGCCCACGTGGCGGCGTCCGACCTGGCGCAGCTCCAGCGCGACTACACCGCCACCTTCGACGTGACCCGCAAGTGCGCGCTGCACCTCACCTACTACTCCTACGGCGACACCCGCAAGCGCGGGATCGCGCTGGTGCAGTTCAAGCAGGCGTACCGCCGCGGCGGCCTGCTCGTGACCGACGACGAACTGCCCGACCACCTGAGCGTCGTGTGCGAGTTCGGGGCGACCGGCGACCTGGACATCGCGTGGAAGCTCCTCAACGACCACCGCGCCGGCATCGAGCTGCTTCAGTTGGCGCTCGACGATCGGCATTCCCCGTGGGCGGACGCGGTCACCGCGCTCCGCGCCACCTTGCCCCCGCTCGACGGCACGCAGGCCGAGGCGGTCGCCCGCCTGCTCGCCGAAGGCCCGCCCGGGGAGGATGTCGGCCTGGACGCCTACACCCTCGATCCCCGCCTCAACCCGCATCCGGACGCCGACGCGTCCGAGCTGTCCCGCTCACTCCACGCCGAAGGAGCCCTGGCATGAACACCTTCCTCTGGGTGATCTTCCCCTACATCTCGATGGCGATCTTCGTCGTCGGACTGGTGTGGCGCTACCGCTACGACAAGTTCGGGTGGACGACCCGCAGCTCGCAGCTCTACGAATCCCGCATGCTGTCGGTCGGCAGCCCGCTGTTCCACTTCGGGCTGCTGTTCGCCCTGCTGGGCCACCTGATGGGCCTGGTCATCCCCAAGTCCTGGACCGACGCGGCCGGCATCGAGCAGCACACCTACCACCTGCTCGCCGTGGGCGGCGGGCTGGTGTCGGGCGCGATGATCGTCGTCGGGTTCGCGATCCTCATCTTCCGGCGCCGGACGGTGCGCTCGGTGTTCAACGCCACCACGTGGAACGACAAGGTCATGTACCTCGTCCTCGGGCTGGTCATCTTCTTCGGCATGTGGAACACGCTGTCGACGGCGTTCACCGAGCTCTACAACTACCGCGAGGGCGTCTCACCGTGGTTCCGCAGCGTCTTCCTGCTGCGTCCGGACACCGCGTACCTGGCCGCCGCCCCGTTCCAGTTCCAGGCGCACGCCTTCCTGGCGTTCCTGCTGCTGGCGATGTGGCCGTTCACGCGGCTGGTCCACGTGTTCAGTGCCCCGGTCGGGTACCTGACGCGTCCCTACATCGTCTACCGCTCCGCCGGCGAACGGGTGGGGGCCGCCGCGGGATCCCGCGCCCCCCAAGGCACCTGGAAGAGCCCCACCGCAGCCCGCAACGGCTAGGGTCGATGTCCATGAGCGACGATCTGAACGAGGCCGCCTGGCGCGACTGGATCGCCGAGGTGTGCGCGGCCGTGGGGGTGGATCCGGAGGCCGTGAGCGTCGCGGACATCCACGACCTCACCCGGGCGGTCGCCCACGACTTCGTCAGGCCGATGGCGCCGGTGAGCGCCTACCTGTGGGGGCTGGCGCGGGCGGCACACCCGGACGCCGATCCCGCCGACCTGCGCGACCGGATCGTCGCGGCCATCCCCTCTCGTGATTGAGCCGGCGGCGCGGCGTCCGGATGCGCGGCACATCCGCACGATGGCCGTCGCCGGCATCGGGACGCCCGGGCAGCAGCGCCTGCTGGACGCCCGCGTCCTCGTCGTGGGCGCGGGCGGGCTCGGGTCGGCGGCCCTGCCCTACCTCGTCGCCGCCGGCGTGGGCGCGGTGACCCTCGTCGACGACGACCGCGTCGAAGCCCACAACCTGCCCCGCCAGGTGCTGCACGGCGCCGCCGATGTGGGGCGGCCCAAGACCGACAGCGCCGCCGACCGCCTGCGCGCCCTCGCCCCGGACGCCACCCTCACCCTGGTGACCGAGCGGCTGACCGCAGCCACGGCGTCCGCGCTCCTGCCCGACTGCGATCTCGTGCTGGACTGCACCGACAACGTCCCCACCCGGCTGGCGCTCGCGGACGCCGCCGCTGCGGCCGGCGTCCCGGTGGTGTGGGGCGCGGTGGCCGGCGCCGCGGGGCAGGTCACGGTGTTCGACGCCGCCCGCGGGTTCTCGCTGCGCGACCTGTGGCCGGACGCCCCCGCCCCCGCCCGCATCGATCGGGTGGGCGCGTTCGGCCCGCTCGTCGGGACCATCGGGGCGCTCATGGCGTCCGAGGCGCTCAAGCTGCTGACCGGCGCGGGCACCCCCCTGCTGGGCCGGATCCTCTACGTCGATGCGCTGGCGGGCACCACCGCCGAGATCCCGCTGCGGCCGCGTCCGGTCGAGGTGGGCGAGGAGGGCCCATGCAACGCGTGAAGCTCAGCGTCGAGGAGTACCTCGCCGAGGTGCTCGCCCTGGTCGCGCCGCTGCCCGCGGTGCGGCGGGCGACGGACGCGGCGTCCGGGGCCACGCTCGCGGCGGACGTCACCAGCGTCGGCCCGGTGCCGGCGTTCGCGAACTCGGCGATGGACGGGTTCGCCGTCCGGCACGCCGAACTCGCCGTCGGAGTCGCGCTGCGCGAGGTGGCCGCCGTGCCCGCGGGGTCGGAGGCCGACCCCCGGCTGGGTCCGGGCGAGTGCGCGCGGATCATGACCGGCGCGCCGGTGCCCACCGACGCCGACACGATCGTCCCGCGGGAACTCGTCACCGAGACCGCCGCCGGGATCCTCGTGGCCGAGGTGCCGCCGCGCGGGGCGCACGTCCGGGGCGCGGGTGAGGATCTCGCGCCGGGGCAGGCGGTGCTGCCGGCGGGGACGGTCCTGGAGCCGCGGGCGCTCTCCCTCGTGGCGGCGTGCGGCCAGACCCACGTGAGCGTCGTCCGCGCACCGGTGGTCGCCGTGGTCGCGACGGGCGACGAGTTCGGCGAGCCGGGACGCCCGCTGCCGCGCGGCAAGATCTTCGAATCCAACGCCACGTTCCTCACCGCCGCCGCGTCCCGGGACGGCGCCCTCGTCGACCGGGTGGCGCTCATCGGCGACGACCCGGACACGCTGGCCGCCCATCTCGACGCTGTGGCGGCGGACGCCGACCTCATCGTCTGCTCCGGCGGCGTGAGCGTGGGCGACCACGATGTCGTCCGGCTCGCGCTGGCCGAACGCGGCGGCGTGTTCCGGCACGTCCGGATGCAGCCCGGCAAGCCGCAGGGCTGGGCGCGGTGGCGGGCGGCGTCCGGGGCCGAGGCCCCCGTCCTGGCGCTGCCGGGCAACCCGCTCAGCGCGGCGCTCAGCTACGAGTTGTTCGTCCGTCCGGCGCTGGAGCGGCTGCTGGGCCGCCCGCCGCGCCCCTGGGAGCCTGCCGTCGCCGCCGAGGGCTGGACCTCACCTGCCGGACGCCGCCAGGTGGTCCCCGTGGTGGTCGCGGTGTCGGAGGGGGGCGTGCGCACGGTCCGGCCCGCGCACCGGCGCGGCTCGGCGTCGCACCTGGTCAGCGCGCTGGCGCTCGCGGACGCCGTCGCGCTCGTCGGCGAAGATGTCACCACGGTCGCGCCCGGCGACCTGCTGCCCACGAGGAGCCTGCGATGAGCTTCACCCACCTGGACGACTCCGGCGCGGCCCGCATGGTCGACGTCACGCACAAGACCCCCACGGCGCGGACGGCGACGGCGTCCGCGCTGGTGAGGTGCTCCCCCGAGGTGGTCGAGCTGCTGCGCTCGGGCGCCGTCCCCAAGGGCGATGTGCTGGCCGTGGCGCGGATCGCGGGCATCCAGGCGGCCAAGAAGACCCCCGAACTGCTGCCGCTGGCCCATGTCATCGGGGTACACGGTGCGAGCGTGGACGTCCGGATCGTCGAGGCCGGCGTCGAGATCGTCGCGACGGTGACGACCGCCGACCGGACCGGCGTCGAGATGGAGGCGCTCACCGCCGCGGCGGTCGCCGGGCTGGCGGTCATCGACATGGTGAAGGGCACGGATCGGACCGCGCAGCTCGCGCGCGTCCGGCTGGAGGCCAAGGACGGCGGTCGGTCCGGGACGTGGCGGCGCGATGGCTGAGATCGCGTTCGACGTCGTGGTGCTCGCCGGCGGCCGCGGGTCGCGGCTGGGCGGGGTGAGCAAGGCCGACCTGGTGGTGGGCGGCGTCCGGTTGCTGGATCGCGTGCTGGCCAGCGCGGACGGCGCCCGCACGATGGTGGTCGTGGGGGCGGTCGAGGTGCCGCCGGGGGTGCTGCTGACGCGCGAGGATCCGCCCGGGACCGGACCGGCCGCCGGGCTCGTCGCGGGGCTGGCGGCCGTCGCCGACCCCGCCCCCTGGACGCTCGTCCTGGCCTGCGACCTGCCCGATGCCGCGGACGCCGTGGCCCAGGTGCTCGCCGCCGCGGCGGGCGCGGACGCCGCGGTGCAGGGCGTGTGCGCCGCCGGCCGGGGCGGCGACCCGGAGTGGCTGCTGGCCGCCTACCGCAGCGACGCGCTGCGGAGGGCGGCCTCCGACTACGGGGATCCCCGGGACCGGTCGGTCCGGGGCCTGGTGCGGCGGCTGAACCTCGCGGTCGTGACCGGAGGAGCGACCGAGGACCTGGACACGTGGGCCGACCACGCCCGCTGGAATGCCCACCTGAGAGGGAGGAAACGCATGACCCAACCCGAGGACCGCAGCGGCTGGCAGCCGTTCGTCGCCGCGGCCTGCGCGGCCGTGGACGTCGATCCCGCGCTCGTGGCCGTGGACGCCGTGCTCGACCTCACCCGCGAGATCGCGCACGCCGGGGCCCGGCCGATGGCGCCGGTCACGGCCTACATCTGGGGGCTCGCGGCGGGGCGTCCGGGAGCCGAGGATCCCGACTACCTGCGGCGGGTGGTCGAGGACGCCGTCTCCGCGGCCCCCCTGCCCCAGGACGCCTGATGGCCCACGTCCGCTACTTCGCCGCGGCCGAGGAGGCGGCCGGATGCGCCGCCGAGGACGTCCCCGGCGCGACGCTGGACGCCCTGCTGACCGCGCTGGGGTCCGGGCGCGACGCCCGGTTCGCGGCCGTCCTGGATCGCTGTTCGCTGCTCCTGGACGGCCGGGCCGTCCGCGACCCGGCCACGCCGGTGGGTCCGGACGCCCGCCTGGACGTCCTGCCGCCGTTCGCGGGGGGCTGACGTGCGCGCGCACGTGGTGACGGTGTCCGACCGGAGCGCGGCCGGGCTGCGTCCGGACGCTTCCGGGCCGCTCGCGGTGTCGCTCCTGACGGAGGCGGGGTTCGAGACCTCGGCGTCCGTCGTCGCCGATGGAGCCGGGCCGGTGGCGGACGCCCTCCGCGCGGCCCTGGCGGCGGGGGCGCGGCTGGTGGTGACGTCCGGCGGGACGGGCGTCGGCCCCCGGGACCGGACGCCGGAGGGCACCCGGGCGGTGCTCGACCGGGAGGTCCCGGGCATCGCCGAACTGCTCCGGCTGCGGGGCCTGGAGTCCTCGCCGCACGCGGCGCTGTCGCGCGGGCTGGCGGGGATCGCCGGCGACGCGCTCGTGGTCAACCTGCCCGGCAGCCCCCGCGCGGTGACCGAGTCGCTGGGGGTGCTGCTGCCGCTGGTAAGCCACGTCCTGGAGCAGGTGGCGGGGGGCGATCACTGATGCCGGTCGTGCGCGCGGAGGTGAGCGCGTCCCCGATCGACGCGGAGGCGCTGCGGGCGGCCGTGGCGGGTCCGGACGCCGGCGCGGTCGTCTGTTTCGTCGGGCAGGTCCGCGACCACGATCCCGAGGCGTCCGGCACGGTGACGGGCCTGGAGTACACCGCCCATCCCGACGCGGGGACGATCCTCGCCGAGGTGGTGGCGCAGGTGGCCCACGCCGGCGTCCGGGTCGCGGCGGTCCACCGGATCGGGCCGCTCGCTGTGGGCGAGGCGGCGCTCGTGGTGTGCGTGGCGTCCGCGCACCGGGGGGAGGCGTTCGCGCGCTGCGGCGAGGTCGTGGAGCGGATCAAGGCCGAGGTGCCCCTCTGGAAACGCCAGCACACGGCGTCCGGGGCCGCCTGGTCGAACCTGGGGCTGGACGGATGACGCTGCTCGATCCGCACGGGCGCGTCCACCGCGACCTGCGGATCTCCCTCACCGACCACTGCAACCTGCGCTGCACATACTGCCTGCCGGCGGCCGGGGTGCCGTGGCTGCCGCGTCCGAGCCTGCTGACGCCGGCCGAGCTGATGCGGATCGTCAAGGTGGGCGTCGCGGCGGGCATCGAGGAGGTGCGGCTGACCGGCGGCGAGCCGTTGCTGCGTCCGGACATCGTCGAGATCGTCGCGCGCATCGCCGCGCTGCGGACGCCCGCCGGCACCCGCGTGGACGTGTCGATGACCACCAACGGTATCGGCCTGGCGCGGCTCGCCGAGCCCCTCGCCGATGCCGGGCTGACCAGGGTGAACGTGTCGCTGGACACGCTGCGTGCGGAGCGTTTCGCCGTCCTCACCCGGCGGGACCGGCTCGACGACGCCCTCGCCGGCATCGCCGCGGCGGCCGAGGCCGGGCTGGCCCCGATCAAGCTCAACGCCGTCTTGATGCGGGGGGTGAACGACGACGAGGCGGTGGCGTTGGCGTCCTGGGCGCTGTCCGCCGGGCACGAGTTGCGGTTCATCGAGCAGATGCCCCTGGACGCCGGGCACACCTGGTCGCGGACCGGCATGGTCACCGCCGCGGAGACCCTCGAGCGGTTGCGGACCGCCTTCACACTCGTCCCGGAGCCGACGCGGGGCGCGGCACCGGCCGAGCGTTACCGCGTGGCCGAGGTGCCCGGCGGCGTCCTGGGGGTCATCGCGTCGGTCACGCGCCCGTTCTGCGGCGCCTGCGACCGGCTGCGGCTGACCGCCGACGGGCAACTCCGGTCGTGCCTGTTCGCGCGGACGGAGTCCGATCTGCGGACGCCCCTGCGCGCTGGGGTGTCGGACGCCGACCTGACGGCCCTGGTGCGCGCGTGCCTGGGGTCGAAGGCGCCCGGACACGGCATCGACCAGCCCGGATTCCGCCAGCCCGAGCGTCCGATGAGCGCCATCGGGGGCTGAGCGGGTCCGGAGTTGCCGACGGCAACTTGCTTCGCGACCACCGGTTGGGTGAATGCTAGGACTCGTGAAGATCGTGTGTGCCCCCGACTCGTTCAAGGGATCCCTGTCCGCCCTGGAGGTGGCTGCGGCCATGGCCCGCGGCGTCCGCCAGGTGGTTCCGGACGCCGAGGTCGTGGAGTTCCCCATGGCCGACGGCGGCGAGGGATTCGTCCGGGCGATGGCCGTGGCGCTGAACGCCGACCTGCACGAGGTGCACGTCCGGGACGCCCTCGGGCACCCCCGCATGGGCACGTTCGCGCTCGCGGGCGAGCTGGCGATCATCGAGGTGGCCGAGGCCGTGGGGCTGGGGCTGGTCGATCCCGCGGAGCGCGACATCATGCGGTCGTCGTCGGTGGGCGTCGGCCAGCTCATCAAGGCGGCCCTGGACGCCGGCGCGACCCGGATCGTCGTCGGGCTCGGCGGCAGCGCCACCAACGACGGCGGCGCCGGGATGCTCGGGGCGCTGGGCGTCCGGTTCCTGGACGCCAAGGGCGACCGCGTGGCCCCGGTGCCCGCGGAGTTGAAGTACGTCAAGCGCGTGGACGCCAGCCGGCTCGACAAGCGGCTCGCGGGCGTCCGGATCGAGGCGGCCTGCGACGTGACGGCACCGCTGGCCGGGCCGACGGGCGCGTCGCGCGTTTACGGGCCCCAGAAGGGCGCGGACGGCGCCCAGGTCGACAAGCTGGACAAGACGCTGGTCAACCTCGCCATCGCCGCAGGCTACGAGCCGGAGGCGTTGCTGCCGGGTGCCGGAGCCGCCGGGGGCATCGGCTGGGCGCTGATGGCGTTCCTCGGGGCGTCGACGCGTCCGGGGGCCGAGGTCGTCGCGGAGGTCATCGGGCTCAAGGAGCGCATCGCGTGGGCCGAGTTGGTCCTGACCGGCGAGGGTTCCGTGGACGCCCAGACCCTCGACGGCAAGACCGTCGCCGGGGTGGCGGCCGTCGCGAAGGACTCCTACGCGGCCTGCGTCGTGTTGGCCGGCCGGGTGTCCCCGGACGCCGACGCCCTGTTCGACCACGGCGTCACGGCCATCATGCCCATCGTCCCTGGCCCCATGGACGAAGCCACCGCCCTGGCCAGCGCTGCGGAGAACATCGAGCGCGCCGCGGCGACAGCGGTCCGGATCTGGGTCCATCACCGCTGATCCCGCCGCGTAGGCCCCGACCGCTGCGCGGTGTCCGTCCGCGGACGCCGCGCCCCGGACTCTGAGCCCCGCGGACGCCGCCTCCGAGTGC
>CAYZXQ010000053.1:0-14716 GCA_964482465.1 uncultured Nigerium sp.
GGCTCCGCACGAAGACAACCCAGTAGCTACCTGGGTGCTGGCGGTGGCGCTGCTGGCCGAGAGAACCGTGAGAATCATCATCAGAGCCATACTTGGGGCGGCTTTCCTCATGACCCTCATGCTAGGTGGGTGTTGAAGCCATCACGAGGATTGGGCCTGATCCAGACGATGGTTGCAGTCGCTTGCAGTGCGCGAGCAGGTAGGTCACCTGGAGGAACTGTCATAATCTGTGGATTGGTGATTGGGCAGCGTTCGGGTGCGTGTTCGATTGGTCGGGTCGTTTGATTTGTTTGCCTTTGGTGAAGGGGACGCGGCCACGGACGAGGGCGACCAAGTGGGGCAGCGTTGACGGTGCGCAAGCGCGCTTGGGCGGCCTTGATGAGCTTGAACGCCATGGTGATGGCGGCAGCCCGTGAGCCGGGGCCCTTGGTGACGCGTTGCCGCAGCCGGACGGTGGCGGAGCCTCACGGTGGCGAACGTGGACTCGATCGGGTTCGTGGCGCGGAGGTGCCGTTCGTTCCCTTGGGGGTCTGCACGAGCAGGATTCACAGCCGGCCCGCGGAGTTCGACCTCGTGGCGTTCGAGCACCGACGCCAGGAGCGCGACGCGATGCGGACGGCCCCCATCCCCGTGATCGTCTCCGACACCGACGTCCTGGCCACGACCATCTGGCACGAGCGCTACCTGGGACACGCCTCACCATCGGTGGTCCGGATGGCCGCCGATGGGAAGCCCGACCTCTACGTGCGCACCGGCGACGAGATCCCGTTAGTTCAGGACGGGCTCCGCGACGGCGAGCACCTCCGCCACGCGATGCAGCAGCGGTTCCGGGACGTGTTGGCCGAGCAGGACGTCCCGTGGCTGGAGGTGCGTGGCCCGGCCGCCGTGCGACTGGCGGACACCGTCGCTCGCGTGGAGCGCCTCCTACGCAGGGGTTGGGACCTCGCGCCGCCGCTGGGGTAGCGCAGACCCACCCTCCGGGCGCGACTTCGTGACAGTCGGCCGCAACCGGACGCCGGCGTCCGGACCCGCCTACGTGACGATCTTGTAGCCAGCCCGCTGCCAGGCGCCGATGCCGCCGACCAGGTGGTGGACATCGGTGAAACCGGCGGACTTCATCGACTTCAGCGCCACCGCCGACCGGTTGCCCGAGCGGCAATAGATGGCGTAGGTCTTGGCCTTGTCGAGGGATGAGATCTTGCTGCCGAAGTCGGACGCCTCGACGTCGATGTTGAGCGCGTTGGCCAGATGCCCCGCGGCGAACTCGCTGGGCGTGCGCACATCCAGGATGACGGTGCCGGGACGCTCCACGAGCGCGGCGAATGCCGCGGCGTCCAGGTTCTCCGAGACGGCCGCCTGTCCGGACGCCGCGGACGGCGCGCTGGTCGGCGAGGTGCAGGCGGACAGGGTCGCGGCGGTGGCGAGGAGGGCAGCGGCGGCGGCAAGTCGAAGCTTCACGCGTCCAGGATACATACCCCCGGGGGTATGTATCCAATGGCCCGCCCCCCGCACGGTATCCCTCGAGCCCCGGCTCCCCATGGCCGGCCAGCCCACCGAGGCACCCTGGCCACGCCCAGGGCAGTTGGACATTCGTGTCGCTTCCCCACCTTCCTCTGGTGCCAACACCCGAGCGCCTGGCCGCAGCCGACCGCAGCCTTCCGCGCACACCCACAGGGGAGGCAGGGCCGGGCGGGCGTCCACGGCGCGTGCCCGCGCTAGAGTCGGGCGCGGAAGCCGCCCGGACGAAGGGGACCCATGTCGCACGCACTCGGCACCACCGCCGCCGACTACAGCCGGTACTACTACGAGCACTCCATCGGTGCGTGTGCGGAGCCCTACGCGTGGAGCAGCCCCCACTGGCGGACATTCTTCACCGAAA
Organism: uncultured Nigerium sp.; assembly: GCA_964482465.1. GTDB lineage: Bacteria > Actinomycetota > Actinomycetes > Propionibacteriales > Propionibacteriaceae > Propioniciclava. The sequence continues at coordinate 1,880 of CAYZXQ010000053.1, forward strand.
CGGCTGGTCGGCTCGTGGCCCTGTTCCCCGACACCGCGACCGTCCTCGACGTCGGGAGCGCCTCCGGCCTCCTGGTCCAGGCGTTCGTGGAGCACGGCGTGGACGCCGTCGGCCTCGACCTGTCGGACGCGGCGATCGAGGCCGCAGACCCTGGCGTCCGGGACCGACTGACCCTCCGCTCCGCGACCGACCCCATCGAGGGACGCTACGACCTCGTCACCTGCATCGAAGTGCTCGAGCACATGGCCCCCGCCGACGCGGAGAAGGCCCTCGATCACCTGTGCGCCGCGACCGACCGCATCGTCATGAGCTCGACGCCGGAGGACTTCGCCGAGCCCACCCACGTCAACGTGCACCCGCCCGCCCACTGGGCCGCGGCGTTTGCGCAACGCGGTTTCTACCGCCGCGCCGACATGGATCTCGCCTTCCTGTCGCCCTGGGCCGTGGTCTTCGAACGCGCTTCGCTCACCACGCGCGATGTCGTTCACCGCTACGAGACGCTGCTGGCCCCCCTGCGGACCGAGGTTGCCGTGCAGCGCGAAGAACTCCTCAAGGCCGCCCGCGCCCTCGCCGACCTCGACGCTGGGACCAACCCCGACGAGATCGCACGGCTGCGCGCGGAGAACCTCGCCCTTCAGCACGAGATCCTGCGCCTGCGCGACCACGCCATCGGCGCGGACGCGGCCGTCGGCACCGCTCAGGCCGCGCTGGAGCGGAGCCGGGCCGAGGTGGAAGCCGTCCGCAACTCCGAGACGTTCCGGCTGGGACGCGCCGTCGCCCGACCCGTGGCCGTGGTCAAGCGCGGCGTCAAGAAGGTCCTCAAGTGACCGCCGCCCCCCGGTTCACGCTCGTCACGGTCCTGGACGCTTCGGCCCCGCCGGTCCTCAAGGACATGCTCGCGGCCGTCCGCGCCCAGACCGACCGCTCCTGGGAGTGGCTCGTCGTCGCTCCGGACGCCACCCAGCTCCGCGCCGCGGCGTCTGAGGCCCGCATCCGCCTGATCCAGGCTCCGGACGCCGACACGCACGTCGCCGCCGCCCGGGCCCTCGCGGACGCCCGGGGCGAGTTCGTCGGGTTCCTCGCCCCCGGCGACATCCTGGCGCCGACGGCGCTGGCCGCCGTCGCGAGCGTCCTGGCCGACGATGTCGACGCGGTCTCCACCGACTCCGACACCCTGGTGGGTCCACGACGGTTCGCCGACCGCTTCGAGAAGCCCATCTGGTCCCCGGAACGCCTGCTGGGCCACGAATACCTCGCCCATCTGCTCCTGCTGCGCCGCGCCCTCGTCGCGGATATCGGTGGGCTCCGCGCGGAGTTCGGCGGCGCCGCCGAGCACGACCTGGCCCTGCGGGTCACCGAGCGCGCCCGCCGGGTCGTCCATGTCCCCGAACCGCTGTGCCACCGGCTCGCCCCGGTCGCGGACGCGGACGCTGCCACGCTGGCGTCCGGACGCCGCGCGGTCGCCGAGGCCCTCGCCCGGCGCGGGATCGACGCCGAGGTGATCCCGCACCCCGACGACCCGCAGTACCACCGGATCGTCCGACGCCTCGACCCGGCGGTCACGGTGAGCCTGGTGATCCCGACGATGGGCTCCCGCGGCCTGGTGTGGGGGACCGAGGAGGTCCTGGTGGTCGAAGCCGTCCGCTCCGCGCTGGCGATGACCGACCATCCGCACGTCGAGATCGTCGTCGTCTACGACGACCACATGGACCCGGGCGTCCTCGACGAGCTGTCCGCCGTCGCCGGCGACCGCCTGGTCGCGGTGGAGTACACCAAGAAGTTCAACTTCAGCGAGAAGATCAACCTCGGCGCCCTGCACTCCACCGGGGACGTGATCGTCCTGCTCAACGACGACGTGCGCGTCCGCTCGCAGGGGTGGCTCGAACAGCTCGTCGCCCCGCTGGCAGACGCCAGCGTCGGCATGACGGGGGCCAAGCTCTACTTCGCCGACGGCACCCTCCAGCACGGCGGACACTGCTACCGCGACGGCGCCTGGGGCCACCCCTACATCGGGTGGGAGGGCGACGACCCCGGGCGGTTCGGCGCGCTGCGCGTCAACCGAGAGGTCAGCGGGGTGACGGCCGCCTGCGCCGCGCTGCGCCGCGAGACGTTCTTCGAGGTCGGCGGTCTGACCGAGACGTTGCCGGTCAACTACAACGACGTCGACCTGTGCTACAAGGTGCGCCGCGCGGGCCACCGGATCCTCTACATCGCCGGCTGCGAGCTCTACCACTTCGAGTCGAAGTCGCGTGAGCCGGGCGCCATCGCGCGCTGGGAGCGCGAGGCGACCCTCAGGCGCTGGGACACCCCGGGACGCGATCCCTACACGCCCGAGACCGATCTGTGAGTCGTCAGGCCAGCGCCGCCCGCACCTTGGCCGCAATGACTCCACCCTCGGCCCGTCCGGCGGCGCGCGCCTGGACGGCCTTGATGACCTGCCCCATCTGCTTCATGGTCGGACGCTCCCCGAGCGCGGCCGCGGCGGCCTCCACCTCGGCCGCGACGAGCGCGTCGAGTTCGGCCTCCGACAAGGGGGCCGGGAGGTAGCGCCCGATGACCTCGGCCTCGGCGAGTTCCTTGGCGGCCAGCTCGGGACGGTTGCCCTGGGTGTAGGCCTCCGCGGAGTCCTTGCGCTTGTTCACCTCGCGCTGCAGCACGACGATCTCGTCGCCCTCGGTGAGCTCGCGGGCGACCTTCCCGGCCACCTTCTCGTTCTTGAGCGCGGCGATGGCCATGCGGAGGGTGCTCGTCAGCTCCCGGTCGTGCGCCTTCATGGCCGCCACTATGTCGGAGCTGAGCTGCTGTTCGATCGATCCCATCGCTGTTCCTTCCCGTCGTCCGACCTATGATCGCACGCGTGGGAGCCCGCCTGTTCACCGCCGTCCTGCCGCCCGAGGCCGTCGTCGCCGCCCTGGAGGACTTCCTGGAGCCCCGCCGGGACGCCGAAGCCCTCCGCTGGACCCACGCCGAATCCTGGCACCTGACCACGTCGTTCATGGCCGACGTGGCCCCCCACAGCGAGGACGCCCTGCTCGCGAACCTCGCCGCCGTCGCCGCGCGGACGCCCGCGTTCGGCGTCCGGCTCGCCGGCGGCGGCGCCTTCCCGCACCCGGACGCCGCCAAGCACCTCTGGCTGGGCGTCGCCGAGGGCGGCGACCACCTCGCCACCCTCGCCCGCCGCGTCCGCACCGCGGGAGAGCGCGCCGGGATCGCCACCGATGGCGCCCGCTTCGTGCCGCACCTCACGCTCGCCCGTGCCAATCGCCGGTTCTCGGCGACCCGCTGGCTGCGGGTGGTGGACGCCGCCGTGCTGCCCGGGTGGGTGGCCGACGAGCTGGTCCTGATCGAGTCGCACCTGCGCGATCGGGGGAGCCGCTACCAGGTGCGGGCGCGCTTACCGTTGGCGGGTCCGGACGCCGGGGTGCGAGACCCGTCCCCGACGACGCCCCCGACCGCCTAACCTGACGCCACCACAGGACACGGAAGGACCCGACATGCAGCGGATCGAAACCCTCGCGGTGCACGCCGGCCAGGAGCCCGACCCGGTGACGCGGTCGCGCGCGCTCCCGATCCACCAAACCACCTCGTTCGTGTTCGACTCCACCGCGCACGCCGCCGACCTGTTCGCGCTCCGCCAGCCGGGCTACATCTACAGCCGCATCATGAACCCGACGCAGAACGCGTTCGAGGAGCGGGTCAACGCCCTCGAGGCGGGCATCGGGGCGCTTGCGACGGCGTCCGGAGCCTCGGCGATCACCTACGCCGTGATGAACCTCGCCGGCGCCGGGGACAACATCGTGTCCACATCGGCGCTGTACGGCGGCACGTTCGCCCTGTTCGCGCACACCCTGCCGCAGTTCGGGATCGAGACCCGCTTCGTGGATCCGGACCGTCCCGAGGACCTCGCCGCGCTCGTCGACGACCGAACCAAGCTCGTGTTCGGTGAGGTGGTGAGCAACCCTTCGCTCAACGTCCTCGATGTGGCGGCTTGGGCTCACGCCGCCCACGCGGCGGGCCTGCCGCTGATCGTGGACAACACCGTCCCCACGCCGTTCCTGTGCCGCCCGTTCGAACTCGGCGCCGACATCAGCGTGCACGCCGCAACCAAGTACCTCGGCGGCCACGGCACCACCATGGGCGGCGTCATCGTGGACTCCGGCGCGTTCGACTGGACCGCGCACGCCGCCCGCTTCGCCAACATGACCGCCCCCGACCACGCCTACCACGAAACCGTCTGGACAGACGCCGCGGGTCCGGCGGCATACATCGTCCGGGCCCGGACCGTCATGCTCCGCAACACCGGTGCCGCCTTGTCGCCGCTGAATGCGTGGCAGCTCATGCAGGGGCTGGAAACCCTCCACCTGCGCATGGAACGGCACTGCTCCAACGCCCAGACCATCGCCGAGTACCTGGACGCCGACCCGCGCGTGGCCTGGGTCAACTACCCGGGCTTGCCTCACGGGCGCTACCACGAGGTCGCCCACCGCACGCTCAACGGCCGCGGCTTCGGGGGCCTGGTCTCATTCGGGCTCACCACCGGGCGCGAGGGCGGCGCGGCGTTCATCGACTCGCTCAAGCTGTTCAGCCATCTGGCCAACATCGGCGACGCCAAGAGCCTGGCGATCCACTCCGCGACCACCACCCACAGCCAGCTCACCGAGGACGAACTGGTAGCGGCGGGCGTGTCGCCGGAGATGGTGCGCCTGTCCATCGGCATCGAGCACGTCGACGACCTGATCGCCGACCTGGATCAGGCGCTGTCGGCGTGACCGCAGCCCCGCCAGCCGACGGCTCGGTCGGCGTCGTCGAGACCCGGACCGTCCGGCTCTTCACCGACGCCCAGCCGCTGCGTCTGGCGTCCGGAGAGACGCTCGGTCCGGTCGACGTCGCGTTCGAGACCTACGGCACGCTGGCCCCGGACGCCGGCAACGCCGTGTTCATCTGCCACGCGCTCACCGGTGACGCGCACGCGGCGGGCTACCACGCGGGGGACGAGCGTCCGGGCTGGTGGGACAACCTGATCGGGCCCGGGCGTCCGCTCGACACCGACCGGCTCTTCGTGGTGTGCGCCAACCTGCTTGGCGGCTGCCAGGGCACGACCGGTCCGTCCGATATCGATCCGGTCACGGGACACCCCTACGGGCTCGACTTCCCGCTGCTCGACATGGCCGACTTCGTGAGCGTCCACCGGGCGCTGCAGCGGCACCTCGGCATCGGCACGTGGCTGGCCGTGCTTGGCGGGTCGCTGGGCGGGATGCAGGTGCTGGAGTGGTCGCTGACGCATCCGCAGGACATGACGCACGCCATCGTCGTGGCGGCCTCGAGCCGACTCACCGCCCAGAACATCGCGTTCTCGGCGGTTGCGCGCCGAGCGATCACCGAGGATCCGGCGTTCGCCGCCGGCCAGTACGCCGTGGCGGGCGGCAACCCGGACACGGGGCTGTCGATCGCGCGGATGATGGCGCACATCACCTACCTGTCCGAGGACGCTTTCACCGAGAAGTTCGGACGCTCGCCCCAGAACGGGACGCCGCGTCCGGGCTTCGGCGTGGACTTCGCCGTGGAGAGCTACCTGGAGCACCAGGGTCAGGTGTTCCTGGAGCGCTTCGATGCCCTCAGCTACCTCTACCTCACCCGCGTGATGGACTACTTCGATCCCTTCGCGCGTCCGGACGCCACCGGTGCGGTCCGCGCCGATCCGGTGCGCTACTTGGTGATGTCGTTCGACACCGACTGGCGGTTCTCGACGCAGCACTCGCTGCGCATCGTCCGGAAGCTGGAGGCGGCGCGGCTGCCCGTGACGTTCCGCGAGATCGCCAGCCCGTGGGGGCACGATTCGTTCCTGCTCGAGATCGAGCCGTATCACGCGACGATCCGCGCGTTCCTCGACCGCGCGCTGGAGGAGGCCCGATGACTGCGCTCCGTCCCGACCTGGCGCTGGTCGCCGAGCAGATCCCCGCCGGCTCGCGCGTGTTGGATCTGGGCTGCGGCTCAGGGTCGCTGATCTCCGCGCTGGCGTCCGACAAGGGGTGTTCGGTCACGGGGGTGGAGATCGCCCCGGACGCCGTCCTGCGGGCCATCCGCCGCGGCGTGCCGGTGATCGAGCGGGACGTGGACGCCGCGCTGTCCGACTTCCGGACCAAGAGCTACGACGTGGTCGTGCTGTCGCGGACGCTGCAGACGATCCTGCGCCCGGAGTTCGTCCTGCGCCAGATGGCGCGGGTGGGGGAGTTGCTGGTCGTCTCGGTGCCCAACTTCGGCTTCTACGAGAACCGGCTGCGCCTGGCGGGCGGGCGGATGCCGAAGTCGAAGGAGATCCCCTACGAGTGGTACGACACGCCCAACCTGCGGCACACGACGTTGAAGGATCTGGAGCGGCTGTTCGACCGGCTCAACCTGGCGGTCGAGAAGCGCTTCACCTACACCCAGAAGGGCCGGCGCCTGCACATGTACGGTGCCGCCGCCAACCTGCTCGCGGGGGCCGCAGTGTACGTCTTGAGGCCAGGGGAGAAGCCCGCGGGGCTGTGACGCTGGCCCCGCGCAGGCCGGACGCGACGACGGCGCCTGCACGCTGTCCACGCCCAGGGGTGGCCTGGGGAGTCGGGGCCGGCGGGGATCAGCCTGCCAACGCCGCAAGGATCCGCTCGGCGGCGCCTCCGAGGTTCAGGTCGGCGGCGAGCGCCGCGAACCGGGAGGGATCCCGGGGGGCGCGCGGCAGGGTGAGGTCGGGCTCGCCCACGGGGACGTCCGTGGCCCCGGCAACGACGTCCCGCGCCGCGGCGAGGTAGTCGATGCTGGCACGCAAGGAGCGTTCGATGGCTGGGGACAGCTCGGCGGCGTGCGCGAGGATGCCGTCCAGGTCGCCGAAGCGGCGGACCAGCGTCGCCGCGCTCTTCTCGCCGATCCCCTTGACGCCGGGCAGCCCGTCGGACGGATCGCCGCGCAGCACGGCGAAATCCGCGTACTCGGCCCCGGAGATGCCGTAGCGCTCCTCCAGCCACGCGTCGGTGACCACCTCGTGGCGGGCGACGCCGCGTCCGAGGTAGAGCACCGCGACGTCACGGGCGTCGTCCACCAGGCCGAACAGGTCGCGGTCGCCGGTCACGATCCCGACCGATCCGGACGCCCGCGTCGCCAGCGTGGCGATCACATCGTCGGCCTCGTAGCCCGGGTGTCCGACGACGGCCAGGCCGAGGGCGTCGGCCACCTCGCGGATGAGCGGAACCTGCGCGGCGAGGGCGTCCGGAACCTCCTCGGTGTCGCCCGAGGCGACGCGATGCGCCTTGTACGACGGCACGAGCGCGACGCGCCACGCCGGACGCCAGTCGTCGTCCCAGCAGCAGGCGAGCCGAGTCGGCCGGTAGGTCGTCACGAACCGCGCGATGAAGTCCAGCAGCCCCCGGACGGCGTTGACCGGACGCCCGTCGGCGGCCCGCAGCGTGGCGGGCAGCCCGTGGAACGCCCGGAAGTACAAAGAGGCGGTGTCCAGAAGCAGAAGGTCTTTGTCGGCCACGCGCGTCATGGTGTCACGATTGCAGCATGGAGCGTACGGACGAGCACATCCTCCGGTTGCTGGCCGCCGACGGCCGCATGTCCTATACCGACATCGGCCGCGAGACGGGGCTGTCGACGTCGGCGGCCCAGCAAAGGGTCCGGCGCCTCGAACAGCGGGGCATCATCACCGGCTACCGCGCCAGGGTGTCGCCGGAGGCGCTCGGACGTCTCCTCACCGCCTTCATCTCGCTGCGGGCGCTCGATCCCGCCCTGGACGAGCAGATCCCCGACCGCGTGGCGGCGTTCCCCGAAGTGATCTCGTGTTACTCGGTCGCGGGGGAGGCCAGCCACATCCTCATGGTGCAGGTGGCCACGCCCGCCGACCTCGAAGGGCTGCTCACCCGCATCCGGCAGGCCGCTTCCGTGGCCACCACGACGACGATCGTGTTGAGCGTCCCGTTCGCGGACCGGCCGCTCGTCTGAGTCAGCCGCCCAGCGACTCCAGCCACAGCGCCTCGGCGACGCAGGCGCGTTCGAAGTCGCCCAGATGCAGGGACTCGTCGATGCCGTGCATGCGCGAGTCCGGGTCGCACACGCCGGTGACGATCGTCTCCGCCGCGGGGAAAGCGCGTTGGAATTCCGCGAGCATCGGAATCGAGCCACCCATGCCCATGGCGACCGCAGGCACGCCCCACGCCTCCTCCAGGGCGACCCCGAACGCGCGCGCCAGCGGACCGTCGTGCGGGACGACGGTCCCGGCACCGGCCTCCTCGGCCCCGAAGGTCACCTCGGCACCGAAGGGCGCGTGCTCGACCAGGTGCCGCTTCAGGGCCGCCAGCGCCGCGGCGGCGTCCTGTCCGGGCGCCAGCCGCATGCTGACCTTGGCGCTCGCCACCGGGGCGAGGGTGTTGGACGCCCGCGCCACCGGCGTCGCATCGAGCGCGACCACCGTGATCGAGGGCTTGCCCCACAGCCGCTCGACCAGCGATCCGGTGCCCATGAGGCGGACGCCCTCGGGAAGCCCGGCCTCGGTGCGCAGCCGGTCGAGCGGGTAGTCCAGGGGCGCGACGGGGTCGGCGTCCAGCCCCGCCACGGCGACGTCCCCCGCGTCGTCGTGGAGCGTCGCGAGCAGCCGGATCAACGTCGTGAGGGCGTCCGGAACCGGACCGCCGTACTGGCCGGAATGCAGCGCGTGGTCGAGCGTCCGGACCGTCACGACGACGTCCGCCAGCCCCCGCAGCGACACGGTGAACGCCGGACGTCCGACCGCCCAGTTCGCCGAGTCGGTGATCACGAAGGCGTCGGACGCCAGCGCGTCGGCCTGTGAGGCGAGCAGCGCGGGCAGCGACGGCGAACCGATCTCTTCCTCGCCCTCCACGAACAGGGTCAGGCCCACCGGCGGACGGCCCCCGAACGCCCGCAGGACCGCCAGGTGGACGGCGATGCCCGCCTTGTCGTCCACGACGCCGCGGCCGAACACGCGGTCGCCGCGCCGGCTCACGACGAAGGGCTCGGACGTCCACAGGGAAGCCTCCCCGGTCGGCTGGACATCGTGGTGGGCATACAGGCAGATCGTGGGGCGTCCGGGGGGTGCGGGGTACCGCGCGATCACGGCGGGATGACCCCCCGCGTCGACCACCCGGACGTCAAGACAGCCGGTGTCCGCGACCAGGGCCGCCACGGCGTCCGCGGACCGGCGTACGTCGGCCGCACGCTCCGGCTCCGAGCTGATGGACGGGATGGCGACGAGGCGGGCGAGGTCCTCCAGGACCCCGGGAACCTCGCGCAGGACGGCGCTGGCGATACTCATGGGGGCACCCTAGCGAGGGGCTAGGCTTCGGCGGGTGACCAGCCTCCCGCGCAGCACCGCCCTCCCGTGGTGGCGGCTCGCGCCGTTCGCCCTCGTCGGAGGCGTGACGCTGTCGCTGGCGTTCGCCCCCACCGCGCTGTGGCCGCTGGCGCCGGTCGCCGTCGCGCTGCTCGGCGAGACGACGGTCCGGGCGCGCGGCAAACGCGCGGGGCTGGCGTTGGGGGCGCTGTTCGGCCTCGGCCTGCTCGTGCCTGGGATCATCTGGCAGCTCACGCTCACCGCCCAGGCGTACGGCGGCCTCATCGCGGTCGAGCTACCGTTCTACGCCCTCCTCGGCCTCGGCCTCCACCTCACGGGCGGGTGGCGCGCCGCGCCGGTGTGGGCCGCGGGGCTGTGGACCCTCATCGAGCACCTGTTCTCGACATGGCCTTTCGACGGCTTCCCGTGGCTGCGCCTGGGCTACGCGGCTGTGGACACCCCGCTCGCGGGGCTGTATCCGCTCGTGGGTGCCGGGGGCGTCACCACGGTGGTCGCCCTCGTGGGCGCGCTGCTGGGACGCCTCACGGTGCTGCGGACGCCGCGGGCCGCGGCCTGGGCGGTGGGCGCGACGGCGGTCGCGCTGGCGTCCGGGGTGGCGGTCCCCGCAGCGCTCGGCTCGCCGACCACGGTCGGCATGACCACCGTGGGGTGGGTCCAGGGCGGCATCCAGGCCGGCGGCATCTACGGCATCGGCGCGCCCCGGACCACCACACGCATGCACGCCGCGGAACTGGACGTGCTCATGGCGCGCGTCGACGCAGGTGAGCTGCCGCGTCCGGATTTCGTCGTGGGTCCGGAGAACACCACCGACATGGATCCGTCCTACGACGCCCAGACGGCGGCGTTGGTCCAGGGGATGGTGGCGCGCGCGGACGCCCCGGTCCTGGTCGGCAGCCCGCTGGTCGGCGAGCGCGAGGGGGAGCGCCGCACGGGGGCCGTGTGGTGGACCGATGCCGGTCCGGGGCCGACCTATCTGAAGCGACATCTCGTCCCGATGGGGGAGTGGGTCCCCTTCCGCGACTTCTTCCAGCCCCTGATTCCCGACCTCGCCTACGTGGGGGCGCAGACCGTTCCGGGCCCGGCGGCGACGCCGCTGCCGGTGAGGCTGCCGCACGGGCGTCCGCTCGCCCTCGGCGTGGCCATCTGCTACGACGTCGCCTACGGCGACGCCTTCCGCGGCCCCGTGGCGGACGGCGCGCAGGTGCTCGTGGTGGGCAGCAACAATGCGATGTTCGCAGGCAGCGCCCAACTGGGGCAGCAGTGGGCCATCACCCGGGTGCGGGCGGCCGAGGTGCGGCGTCCGGTGCTCGTCGTCACCACCTCGGGGATCAGCGGCCTCATCGATGCCGACGGGCGCGTGGCGGTCGGCGCACCCGAAGGCAAGCCGGCGTCCGGGGTCGAACGGATGGCGCTCCACGAGGGCGTGTCGCCGTTCGTGGCCGGCGGTTGGGCGGTCGAGGATGTCCTCGCGTGGGGGACTCTTCTCGCACTCGCCGTCGCGGGGGCGGCAGGTCTTGGGCGAATGCGGAAGAATGGGAGAGGCCCGGCGAACGTTGCCGGTAGGACGGAGAACTGAACCATGGTGGACCCCGCCGCACCGCTGTCGCGTGTGCTGGTCATCATCCCCACGTACAACGAGATCGACAACCTCGACCCCATCGTGGAACGCCTGCGGACGAGCGTCCCTCAGGCGCACATCCTTGTCGTGGACGACAACTCCCCAGACGGTACCGGCCGCCGCGCGGACGAACTGGCGGCGTCCGACCCCCACGTACACGTCCTGCACCGCAAGGGCAAGGACGGCCTGAGCGCCGCCTACATCGCGGGCATGACGTGGGGTCTGGATCACGGTTACGACGTCGTGGTCGAGTTCGATGCCGACGGATCGCACCAGCCCGAGCAGTTGCCGCGCATCCTCAAGGCGCTGACGACCGCCGACATGGTGAAGGGTTCGCGCTGGGTGCCCGGCGGGGCCGTCGTGAACTGGCCGCTGTCGCGTGAGTTGCTGTCGCGCGGGGGCAGCGTCTGGACCCGTCTCATGCTCGGCATCCCCGTCAAGGACGTCACCGGGGGGCTGAACGCCTTCCGCGCCGACTGCCTGCGCACGATCCTGCCGCACGTGGACGCCGCGGGCTACGGCATCCAGCGCGATCTCACCTGGCACGCCCACCGGCTCGGCTTCACGATCGCGGAGGTGCCCATCGTGTTCGTCGAGCGCGAGCGCGGCCAGTCGAAGATGGGCAGTGACGTCGTGATCGAGGCGCTGAAGAAGACCACGCAGATGGGCATCGAGTTCCGGTCGGAGCAGCTCCGCGAGGGGCTGGGCAAGGCCGGTCCCGTCCTGGCCGACGCCTCCGAGCGCGCCGGGCGCATGGCCGGTGCCGTCGCGCGCGCCACCCGCCGGACCGTCTCGGGGCTCCGGTCCACGCGCAACTCATGAAGCGCACCACGGCGATCCTGCTGACCATCGGCCTCCTGGCCGTCGGCGAGATCTGGCTGCTCGGCTGGGTCGGCGGGCAGATCGGCGTCGGGTGGCTGCTCGCCATCCTGGTCTTGGAGGCTGCGCTCGGCGGCTGGCTGATGCGGCTGGAGGGCGCCAAGGCGTTGCGCTCGCTCGCGGACGCCCGGACGCATCCGGACGCCGTCGGCGAGCGGGTGACGGACGCCGCGCTGGTGCTCGTCGGCGGGGTGCTGCTGGTGCTCCCGGGCTTCCTCAGCGACGCGATCGGGCTGATCTGCCTGCTGCCGTTCACGCGGGGGCTCGCGCGGCGGGGCGTGATGGCGGTGCTGAGCACCGTGACGCGGCCCTACCGCGACCAGGCCGACCTGCTGCGGGCGAAGGTGGAGCCCGACACGGTGGTGGAGGGCCAAACCGTCGAGGGCGACATCGTCCAGGGGCCGGGGGTGCGTCCGCCGCGTCCGGACGAGGGGATCATCCGCGGCGAGATCGAGCCCTGACGCGTCTCACTGGTCGCTCGAGATCGGACAAATAGCCCAACCATCGGTCTACCGGCGGCGAGATCGAGCCCTGACGCGTCTCACTGGTCGCGGCGGATCTCCTCCAGCCGCTCGGCGAGGATCCCCTCGAGTTCTTCGATGGAGCGGCGCTCGCGCAGCATGTCCCAGTGGGTGCGCGGCGGCTTGGCCTCCTTGGGCTCGGCCACGACACCGTCGGAGCGAACCGCGGTGCGGCCGCAGCGGGAGCATTCCCACTCGGTCGGCAACTCGGCTTCCGCGGCGAACGTCACGGTGAAGTGGTGCCCCTGCGGGCAGTCGAAGCCGATGTCCTGGCGGGCCGCCAGTTCGACGCCGGCGCCGTCGGCCAGGCTCTTGGCTCCGAGTCCGTGTCCCTTGAGTGCCTTGTCTGCCATCGCGTTCTCCTCACTCGCTTACTGGGGCAACGCCGCCGGGGGCCGGATTGTTCCCAGCGCTGTCAACCCTGCCACAGCCCGTTAGCTGGCAACTGTCACAGCCGGGCGACCCGCCTGGATTGT
>CAYZXQ010000053.1:14816-17601 GCA_964482465.1 uncultured Nigerium sp.
CAACTGTCACAGCCGGGCGACCCGCCTGGATTGTTCCCAGCGCTGTCAACCCTGCCACAGGCCGCGACGGACCAACACCCGCTTGAGGGTGAGGAGGTCGTCGCTCACGAGCCCGTCGACGCCGAGGTCGATGAGTCGTTCCATCTCGTCGGGGTCGTTGATCGTCCAGACGTGGACCACCGCGCCACGCCGGTGGGCGGCGTTCACCATGCCGCGCGTGACGACGGGCAGGCGGGTCCATTCGTCGCGGACGGGCACTTGGAACGCCTGGCCACCGAGCGGCCAGCGACGGCGAAGTCCGGGGGCGAGGGCGAAGACGGCGACCTCGCGGGGAGTGGCGGCCGTCGCGACGCGGCCCCTGGTCAGGCGCCGGAACTCGGCCAAGCGGGCGTCGGAGAAGCTCGCGACGCACACCCGCTCGTGCGCACCGTGGGCGTCCAGGGTGTCGACGAGCGGTCGGATGGACGAGCCGGATTTCAGGTCGATGTTGAGGCGGGCGTCCGGAAGCGCATCGAGCAGCTCCGACAGCGTGGGGATGGGCTCGCGACCGCCGATGCGCGCCTCCCGGACGGCGGTCCAGGGGAGGTGCTCGATGCGGCCCTTGGCGTCGGTGACCCGGTCGAGTTCCTCGTCGTGGAACGCCACCAGGACGCGATCGCGCGTGGTGTGGACGTCCGTCTCGAGGTAGGTGAAGCCGAGGTCGCAGGCCGCGCGGAACGCCCTCAGGGAGTTCTCCAGACCGCTGGGGGAGGCGGGGGAGAAGCCGCCGCGGTGGGCCAGGGCCGCGAACCGCGTCGCGAAGTAGGGGTAGCCGGCCGCGCGCACGGCCACACCCTACGCAGCCCACGCGGCGTGCGCATGTCACGCTCGCGGTGCGGACCGGGCACAATACGGCGGTGACCACGATCCTCTCCATCCAGTCCTCCGTCGCGTACGGCCACGTCGGCAACAGCGCCGCCACCTTCCCGCTCATGCGGGTCGGCGTCGAGGTGTGGCCGGTCCTGACGGTGCACTTCAGCAACAACACCAGCTACCCGTCCAAGCGCGGACCGCTCCTGCGTCCCGAGGACGTCACCGAGGTGGTCGCCGGCATCGACGAGCTTGGCGTGCTGCCGCGCGTGGACGCCGTCCTGACCGGGTACCAGGGCGCGCCGGCCATGGGAGCAGCGATTCTCGATGTCGTCGCGCTGGTCAAGGAGCGCAACCCGCAGGCGATCTACTGCTGCGATCCCGTGATGGGCGATGTCGGGCGGGGGATGTACGTCCTGCCGGGAATCCCGGAGTTCCTGCGCGACCACGTCGTCCCGGCCGCCGACATCATGACCCCCAATCACTTCGAGCTGAACTTCCTCACCGGCCGCGAGGCCAGCACCCTGGACGAGATCGTGGAGGCCGCCCACGCCCTGCGCGCGGCGGGTCCGGAGACCGTGCTGGTGACCTCCGCGGTGGTGGCCGGCGACGATCCGGACACCGTGACGATGGTCGCCGTGAACGGCGAGGGCGCGTGGAAGGTGACGACGCCGCTGCTCGGCCGGACGTTCACCGGGTCGGGCGACCTGACCGCAGCCATGTTCCTGGCCGCGCTGCTGGACACCGGCTCCCTGCCGCAGGCCGTGGGCCGGACCGCGGACATCGTGTTCTCGGTGCTGGAGGTCACCACGCGTCTCGACTGCCGCGAGCTCCAGCTCGTCGCGGCCCAGGACGAGATCGCCCACCCGTCCCACCACTTCGAGGTGGAGCAGATCGCCTGAGTTGCGCCGGGAATACCTGGGCGCGCGGGGGAGTTGTGGGCCGGTGGACCCGTGTGGTCCACCCATCCGAACGACCAAAGGACCTCGCGTGACCGATCGACTCACCCACCTGACCGAGCGCCGCTCCGTGCGTGCCTTCACCGGCGAGCATGTTCCGGACGCCGACCTGGACGCCATCCTGCGCGCCACGCAGCAGGCTCCGTCGTCGATCAACGGTCAGCAGACGACGCTCGTCGTCGTCCGGGATCCCGAGCGCATCCAGCAGATCGCGGCCATCGCCGGTGGTCAGCCGCAGATCGCCGGGGCCGACGTGGTCGTCGTCTTCGTCGCGGACTTCCACCGGACCGGCGAGGCCGCCCGGCTGCGGGGGACCACCCAGGTCGTGGAGCGCTCGGCCGAGGGCATCCTCGTGGGCGCCGTCGACGCGGGCATCTCGCTGGCGACGTTCCAGGCCGCCGCGCACGCCCTCGGCTACGGGACGACCGCGATCGGCGGCATCCGCCGCAACCCGGCCGCCCTGATCGAGCTGCTGGGGCTGCCGCCCCGGACGTTCCCGGTGGTCGCCTCGACCCTCGGCATCGTGAAGACCGACGCGCTGCCGCAGCGCAAGCCGCGGGTTCCGTTCGAGTCGTACGCGCTGTCCGAGCGTTACGACGCGGACGCCGTCGCCGCCGGTGTGTCGGCCTACGACGAGACGCTCCGCGCCTGGTGGGACGAGCAGGGCCTCACCAACCTCGGCACCTATTCCGAGGACGTCGCCAAGACCTACTCCCGCGTCTACTTCCCGACGGTCGCGGCGACGTTCCGGTCCCAGGGCTTCGAGTTCGCCGACGAGGCCTGAGGACACCCGCGCGCAACGTTCCCGCGCCAGTTGCCCTGCCTGTCTATCGCCCGAGACGTGTGCAGGCTCGGACGTTTCGCGCGTCCTTGCGCTGCCGTGGCCCGCTGATGTGGCCGACATTGGCATAGGGACTTGAACTGTTTCTTCTTCTGCGCAGGGTGACTTCCCCATCGATACCGAGGTGCAGGACATC
>CAYZXQ010000054.1:0-17410 GCA_964482465.1 uncultured Nigerium sp.
GACGCGGCGGGGGACGAGTCGAAGGCGCCGCGGCGTCCGGCTACTCGGTGGTGGTGACCGTCGTGATCTGCGGCAAGCAGGCTTCGCCGTTGGGGAGCGGCACGCCGAGCTGCGGGTGGGCGGGGAACCCATTGAAGTCTTTGCCGATGACGACATCGACGGTGTGGTCGACGCGGCCGTCCTCGACGATCTCGGCGTTGTTCATGGCCTGACGGACCAGGACGACCTCGGGGCTGTCCTTGGAGAAGCCCACGATCTGGGTCTTTGGCTTGTCGCTGGTGTCGGCGTTCGCGCGCTTGATGACCTTGAAGCCGTCGGCGCTGAGCGTCGCGCCGACGCGCTTGGCGAGGCCGTTGGTCTCGGTGCCGTTGAGCACCCGGACGTACACGCGGTCGGGCGTCAGGGTGGGACCCACCTTCGTGACCACGCAGGGGTCCGGTGGCTGCGGCGGCACGGGGTTCGTGGCGGCCGCGAAGGCCCACTTCGCGACCAGGGCCACGAACGCGAGCAGCAGCAGCATGGTGACGGGCGTCTTCAAGGCCCGGACCACTTGCTTGGCGTCCATGTCGTCCTCGGGGTCGTGGGTGCGGCTGCGGTAAGACTACTTGAGTTCCAGAACCCGGGCGTGCACGGTCGGGCGCTGCTGGAGGGCGGCCCGCAGCGCGCGGTGGAGCCCGTCTTCGAGGTAGAGGTCGCCGCGCCACGCCACGACGTGGGCGAACAGGTCGCCGTAGAAGGTCGAGTCCTCTTCGAGCAGCGCATCCAGGTCGAGGGTGCGCTTGGTAGTCACCAGCTCGTCGAGGCGCACCTGTTGGGGCGCGATGGCGGCCCATTGCCGCTGCGAGGACTGGTGGTCGGGATAGGGACGCTCGTCGCCGACGCGCTTGAAGATCACGGACCCCAGTCTAGGGAAACGCTGATCGATCATGTTCTGGCTGCGGCGGCCCGGATCGAGCGATCCGAACCCCCTCGATCTTGGGCTCGTATGTTCAGGCGGGCGTCCGACGCTCCGTTGTGCCACTGTATTCCGCATGAGCACCGACGCGGTTGAGACCATCAAGGCCGGCTACACGTTCCAGACGGCCAGCATCCAGTTGGGCGTCCTCATGGACGCGGGCGCGCCCCGTCCGGACGTGCCCATCCGCCTGTCCTTGTCGATGCTCAACCGGCACGGCCTGGTCGCGGGCGCCACGGGCACCGGCAAGACGAAGACGCTGCAACTCATGGCCGAGCAGATCAGCAAGGCGGGCGTCCCCGTCTTCGCGGCGGACGTGAAGGGCGACCTGTCCGGGATCGCGGTGCCGGGACAGCTCAACGACAAGCTCGCCGCGCGCACCCAGGCCATCGGGCAGAACTGGCAGCCGGCCGGCTGCCCCACGGAGTTCTACGCCCTCGGCGGGCAGGGCACGGGCGTGCCGCTGCGGGCGACGGTGACGTCCTTCGGTCCGCTGCTGCTCAGCAAGGTGCTCGGCCTCAACGACACCCAGGAGTCCACGCTGGCGCTGGTGTTCCAGTTCGCCGACTCCAAGGGCCTGGAGCTCTACGACCTGTCCGACCTCGCGGACGTGCTGAAGTTCCTCACCTCCGACGCCGGCAAGCCCGAGCTGGCCAACATCGGCGGCGTGAGCAAGGCCACGGCGGGCGTCATCCTGCGGGAGATCTCGGCGCTGGCGGGCCAGGGCGGCAATGTGTTCTTCGGCGTCCCGGAGTTCGACACCCGCGACCTGCTGCGCACGACCCCGGACGGCCTCGGCGTCATCAGCATGCTGGAGCTTCCGAACGTCCAGGACCGTCCGGCGCTGTTCTCGACGTTCCTGATGTGGCTGCTCGCCGACCTGTACCACGACCTGCCCGAGGCCGGCGACCTCGACAAGCCGAAGCTCGTCTTCTTCTTCGACGAGGCGCACCTGCTGTTCGACGGGGCGTCCAAGGCGTTCACCGACGCGATCGAGCAGACGGTCCGGCTGGTCCGGTCCAAGGGCGTGGGCGTGTTCTTCGTGACGCAGTCGCCCACGGACGTCCCGGACAAGGTGCTCGCGCAGCTCGGCTCGCGCGTCCAGCACGCGCTGCGGGCGCACACCCCTAACGACGCCAAGGCCCTGCGGGCTACGGTGAACACCTACCCCAAGTCGAACTACGACCTCGAACAGGTGCTGCAGCAGCTCGGCATCGGCGAGGCGATCATCACGGTCCTCAACCCCAGCGGTGCCCCGACCCCCGTCGCGTGGACGCGCATGCTGGCCCCGACCTCGCTCATGGGCCCCATGAACCCCGAGTGGCTCGCCGGCGGGGTCGCGCAGTCGTCCATGCAGGCTAAGTACGGGCAGGGCTACAACCCCGAGTCGGCGTCGGAGAAGCTCGCCGCGCAGGCCCAAGCGGCTGCGGACGCCGCGGCCCAGGCCGAGCAGGCCGCCGCGCAGGCGGCCCCGGCGCCCACGCAGACCCGGACGCGGACGCGCACGTCCGCTCCAGCCGCACCGCCGTCGTCCGGGATCGGGGGGATCATCGAGGACATCTCGTCCAACAAGGTGGCCCAGCAGGTCGCCCGCCAGGCGGCCCGGACGGCCACTGCCGCCATCGTGGCGTCCATCACCCGCAGCATCTTCGGTACCGCCCGGCGGCGCTGACCCTCGCGGATCCGGCCCGGCCGCCGGTCGGGGCCGGGCCGCGGAGCATCCCCGCTCCGACAAGGGGAGGGGCACCGGTTCGCGACGGAGGTCCAGCGGCCGATCCGAGGACGGCGGTCTGAGTTGCTGTCGGATGATTGACGGACACGGTCGGCGTCCGTAACGTAGCTCGGCTATGCACGATTTCCCGCCCACCGTTGACGCCGCCGAGCGTCCGGACACGCGCACCCCCGTGCGGTTCCTGGCGTGGCTCGTGCGCAGCCAGGCGGACCTCGTGCTGCTCATGGTCTTCACCTCGTCGCTGTGGCAACTGCCCGGCGCCCTCAACCCCTACCTGCTGGGCCGCGCGATCGACGCGGGCATCCTGCGCGGGGACGTTGCGGCGACCCTGGGCTGGTCCGGCCTGCTCGCGCTCGTGGTTGTGGTGGCGGCCCTCGCGGGGGTGTGGGGGCACACCGTCATCGTCGCGTCGTGGCTCGTGGCGCTCTACGGGACGCAGAAGCGCGTGGCCCGTGCCGCCACGCGGTTGGGGCACGTCATGTCCCGGCGGGTCCCGACCGGCGAGGCGCTGAGCGTGAGCGCGTCGGACGCCGACACCTTCGGGGCCACCCTGGAATCCCTGAGCCGGACCGTCGGCGCCGTCATCGCCTTCTGCGTGCTCGTCGGGCTCATGGTGTCGACGTCGCCGCTGCTGGCGGGCGTGGTCCTGGTGGCCTCGCCCTTCATCGTCGCCTCGGCGCTGCCGGTCCTGCGTCCGTTGAGCCGCGCCCAGACCGACGAACGCACCCAGAACTCCGAACTCACCGGTATGGCCACCGACATCGTCGCGGGGCTGCGCATCCTGCGCGGCATCGGCGGCGAGGCCACGTTCGGCGACAACTACGCCCGCCAGTCGCAGAAGGTCCGCCGCCTGGGGGTCGCCGTCGGCACGTGGCAAGGCGTGGTGGAGGCCTTGTCGGTCCTGTTGTCGGGGTTGCTCCTGGTGGCCCTCGTCTGGCTGGGCACGCACGAGATGATGCAGGGTCGCCTGACCGTCGGGCAGCTCATCAGCTTCTTCGGGTACGCCCTCTACCTCGTCTGGCCGCTCCAGACGATCTTCGAGTTCTTCCAGAAGGGGATCGCCGGCCTCGTCAGCGCCCGCAAGACCATCGGCCTGCTCGGACAGGCCGAGCCCTGGACGCCGGCGTCCGACGCCCTCGGCCCACGGCCACGGCTCTACGACGAGGCGTCCGGCGTCGCGATCGAGCCCGGGACGCTCACCGTCGTCGTGTCCGCCGACCCGGACGCTTCGGCCGCCCTCGCCGACCGACTGGGGCGCTACCTCCCGCCGCCCCCGCCCACCCACGACGACAGCCCGGACGACCTCAAGGGCCGCGCCCGCCGTCGCGCCCGGGCCGAGCGCGAGGCCCGCCGCACCGAGGTCGCGCGCGCGGACGCCGCCCGCGCCGCCGCGGCCTGGGGCGTGAGCGCCGACGGTGTCGATTACGCCCGGATCGACCTCGCCACCCTCCGCGACCGCGTGGTCGTCAGCGACGCCTCGGCGATGCTGTTCGCCGGGACGCTCCAAGAGGCCGTCGACCCCTGGGGCACCCACACGCGGGAGCAGGCCGAGCGGGCGCTGGCGTCCGCAGCCGCCACCGACGTGTACGACGCGTTGCCGGGCGGCTGGCAGGGACGCATCGACGAGAAGGGCCGCGGGTTGTCCGGCGGGCAGCGGCAACGGGTCGTCTTGGCCCGCGCGTTGTTGCGCGACCCCGAGGTGCTCGTCCTGGTGGAGCCGACCTCGGCCGTGGACGCCCACACCGAGGCCGCCATCGCCGAGCGCCTCGCCGAGCATCGGCGCGGCCGGACGACCGTGGTGACGTCCGCGTCGCCGCTGCTGCTGCACCACGCCGACGTCGCCGTCCTGCTCGAGGGCGGCCGCGAGGTCGCCCGCGGCACCCACGCCGAGCTGCTCGCGCTGCCCGCCTACCGCGCGGTCGTCGCCCGGGGCCTGGAGGACGTCGATGACTGAGTTCGCCACCTCCGCCGCGACGTGGCGTGAGGGCCCGCCCGAGCGGCGGGTCCCGGACGCCCTCCTGATCGACCGCAGCGGCGGCGTCCGCGCCCGGCTGTCCCGCTGGGTGGGGCGCCACCGGCTGCGCCGGGCGCAAGCCGAGGCGTTCTTCGCCGCGTCTCGGCACCCTGAGCGCGGGCTGCCGGTGTCCGGCAACGCCAGCGCGCTGCGATTCGTCCACGAACTGCTGGGCGGACGCCGCTGGCTGCTGGCCGGGCTGGTCGGGTTCAACGTGGCGGCGGCCGTCGCCGCGCTGGTCGTCCCGCGGATCCTGGGCCAACTCGTCGACGACGCGGCCGCGGGGCGGGCGTCCGACACGGGCGTGGACGTCCTGCTGACGACGGTGATCGGGGTCGTCGTGGCGCAGGGGCTGTTCACGTTCGCGGCGAAGGCGACCGCGGCCCGGTTCGGCTACGGGATGCTGGCGGCGGCGCGGGAGGCGGTCGTCCGGGCCGTCCTGCGACTGCCGCTGGGCGAGGTCGAGCGGGCGGCGTCCGGGGATCTCGTGACCCGCGTGACCTCCGATGTGTCGAAGATGTCGACGGCGGTGCGCTGGGCGTTCCCGAACCTGGTGCTGTCCGGGGTGATGATCTCGCTGACGGTCGTGGCGCTGGTCGTGAACTCGTGGTTCCTGGCGCTGCCGATCCTGCTCTCGGCGGCGGGGCTCGCCGTGGCCGCGCGGGGGTACCTGCGCCACGCGATGGCGGGCTACATCGCCGAGTCGGGCACGTACTCGGTCATCAACTCCACCATGACCGAGAACGTCGAGGGCGCCCGGACCGTCGAGGCGCTGGGGCTGGAGGACGTCCGGCGGGCGCGGCTCGACGACGACATCGCGGTGTCCGCGCAGGCCGAGCGGTACACGATGACGCTGCGGAACCTCCTGTTCTTCTGGCTCGATGGTTGGTCGCAGATCCCGCTCGTCGGGGTCGTCCTGCTCGGGACGTGGGGGTATGCGCGCGGCTGGGTCACCATCGGGCAGGTGACCGCGGCGGCCCTGTACGTGCAGCAGCTCATCGGTCCCGTCGACCGGCTCGTCGGCGTGTTCGACCACCTGCAGGTGGGGTTGGCGTCCACGACGCGCCTGCTCGGGGTGGCCGAGGTTCCGGACGACCGGACGCCCGCGGACGCCGTGCCGTCCGGGACGCGGGTCGTCGGGCGCGACCTGCGCTTCGCCTACCGGGCCGATCACGACGTGCTCCACGGCATCGACCTCGACCTGCGCCCCGGCGAGCGGTTGGCGGTCGTGGGTCCGTCCGGGTCGGGCAAGTCCACGCTCGGGCGCCTCATCGCGGGCATCAACCGTCCCCGGACCGGCATGGTCACCGTCGGCGATGTCGACGTCATGGATCTCCCGCTCGACCTGCTGCGCACGGAGGTGTGCCTCGTCACCCAAGAGCATCACGTGTTCGTCGGAACCCTGCGCGACAACGTGGTCCTGGCCCGCGAGGGACGGGCGTCGGACGCCGACGTGCGCCGCGCGCTGGCGAGTGTGGACGCCGACTGGGCCGAGCGGCTGCCCCTGGGTCTCGACACGATGCTCGGCCACGGCCGGCACGAACTGACCCCGGCGCAGGCGCAGCAGGTGGCGCTGGCGCGGCTGGTGCTGGCAGACCCGCACACCTTGGTCCTGGACGAGGCGACATCGCTGATCGACCCCAGCACCGCGCGGCATCTGGAGGGGTCCATGGCCGCGCTGCTCGCCGACCGGACCGTCGTCGCGATCGCCCACCGGCTGCACACCGCGCACGACGCGCACCGGATCGCCGTCGTCATCGACGGCCGCATCGCCGAACTGGGCAGCCACGCCGAACTCCTGGCCGCCGACGGTGCCTACGCGCACCTGTGGCGCACCTGGCGGAGCTGACCTCTGGGGAAACGCTGATCCATCATGTTCTGGCTGCGGCGGCCCGGATCGAGCGATCCGAACTCCCTCGATCTGGGCCCGTATGGTCAAGACGAGCCCACGATCGAGTGGTTCCGGCTCATCTCGCCCGACCCGTCCTCGCCAAGAACAGCACTCATCAGCGGTTCCCTGGGGCGCCCGGCCCGACGCGGCCCTCACCTGACCTCTTCGCGGGACGACCGCCCGGGGGCGTGCCGCCAGCCCGCACGGTGGCCCTAGGCTGCTGTCATGGCCACCAACGACGGGGTCCTCGTGCTGCTGCGCCACGGCGAGAGCACCTTCAACGCCTCACAGACCTTCACCGGACTCCTCGACGCCGATCTCACCGCCGCGGGCGAACACCAGGTGGGCATCGCCGCCCAACTCCTCGCGGACGCCGACCTGCATCCCACCCTGCTCGTGACCAGCCCGATGCTGCGCGCCGCCCGGACGGCCGAGCTGTTGTTCGGACACCTCGGCGAGATCCCCGAAACGATCCTCACCTGGCGGCTCGTGGAGCGCGACTACGGGTGTCTCACGCGCGTCTCCAAAGCCGACGCCCGCGAGCGCCACGGCGAGGACGCGTTCTTCACCTGGCGTCGCACCATGCACGGACGTCCGCCCGCCGCGTCCGAAGCCCAGCGCGCCTCGTGGACCGACCCGCCGCCCGTCCCCGACTCCGGACCGCTCACGCCCGGGTGCGGGGAGTCCCTGGCCGACGTGGTCGCCCGCGTCGAGCCGGTGTGGCGGGAGGTGCTGGTGCCGCGCCTGCGCGCCGGGGAGACCGTCGCGGTCGTGTCCCACGGCAACACACTGCGCGGGCTCGTGACCGTCATGGAGCACCTCAGCGATACCGCCGCCGAGCAGCTCAACATTCCGGCGGGACACCCGCTGGTCTACCGGCTCGCCCCCGACGGCACGCTGTCCGAGGGCGCCTACCTCGACGAGGAGTCCGCGGCGGTCGCGACGGCCGCCGT
The DNA here is from genome assembly GCA_964482465.1 of uncultured Nigerium sp. GTDB lineage: Bacteria > Actinomycetota > Actinomycetes > Propionibacteriales > Propionibacteriaceae > Propioniciclava. The sequence continues at coordinate 7,546 of CAYZXQ010000054.1, forward strand.
CGCCGCCGAGGGCGGGACATAGCCTCCGGACGCCGCGGCGTCCGTCACGACAGGCGAATGCCGTAGATGGTGCGGTCGTAGGACGCCACGACGAGCATGTCGCCGAACGCCGAGATGGTGGCCTCGGTGTTCTTGCCTCCCAGGGCGAGCGTGGAGAGGTCGAGGCCGGTCTGCGGGTCGAACAGGTGGACGACGCCGTCCGAGTCGGGCAGCACGCCGTACTGGACGCCGTCGGCGGCGGTGATGAGCGTGGGGGAGCTCCACGAGTAGTTGGACAGGTGGCGCCGCCAGACGACCGCGCCGCTCTTCTTGTCGAGCGCCACGAGGTCGCCCTCGCGGGGCGCGGTGGTGCGGGCGACGTTGAAGATGACCAGGTCGGCGGTCGCGCCGTGGCCGATGATGGGCGAGCCCAGGACGCCGCCGTTGACCGCCGCGTCGTAGTACGCCGGGATGTCGTACTGCCAGATCTGCTTGCCGCTCAGGGCGTCGATCTTGCGGATGTTGGTGATCCGCTCGCCGTCGGACGCCCCCCGGTTGTCGACCTCGTTGCCGGTGTAGAGGAACACCCCGTCGGTGGTGGCGTCCAGGCCGATGGAGGAGTCGGTGTCGTCGCCGATGTTGCGCATCCAGATGACCTGGAGGGTGTTGACATCCCAGCAGAGCAGGTTGCCGTCGTTGTCGGCGGCGAACATGAGGTTGCGGTAGGCGACCGCCGAGTTCTCGATGCCGTGCTTCTCGCTGGTGGTCGCTTCGTAGACCATCGTGGTGAGCTGCGGCGCGATGGTGACCTTCTTGGCCGCTGCGTCGAAGTTCGTGTTCAGCTTCACCCGGTAGACCAGGCCGTTCTCGGCGGGCTCGATGAGGGTGTCGGTCTGCCGGTTGACCAGCGCGGAGCTGTCGAACGCGCCCCAGTCGGTGCGCAGGGCGTTGCCGTCCAGGCCGGGGATGCCCGCGACCTCCTTGTTCTGGATCAGGTCGAACATGCGGTAGCGCCACGGTCCGATGGTGCCGTTGGTGTCGTTGAGCCCCTGACCCGCGTACAGCAGCGGATAGCCGCGCGGGTCGATGGATCCCGTGCCCTTGAACCCCCACCCCACCTGGATCGGCTCCTTGGTCGGCTTGCCGTCGGCGAGGTTGAGGCGGTGGATCTTGCCCTCGAACACGGGGTAGACGACCTCGACGAACCGATCGTCCGCGACCTGCGCAGGGTCGAGCCCCATGGCCTCCTTCGTCGCCTTGGGCCACTGCACCAGGAGCGGCTGACCCGTCCAGCCGGCACCCGGCCAGTACGACCCTTCACCCCGGATCTCGCCGATCTGCTTGCGCCAGACGATCTCGAGCTTCTTGTGGGTGACGGTCGGGGTGCCGTACGCGCCGCCGCTGCGGTAGTTGTTGCCGCGGAACGTCAGCACGCCGGGAACCTCGCTGTAGGTGGCCGGATCGCCCCACGCGACGGTGTCGGCGGCCTTGTAGTTCTGGATCGGGCGACCCGCGCCGTCCAGGACCTGCCACCAGAAGGACCCGCCTGCGACGTCCGTCATGGCCCGGGAGTACTTGCCGTTGCCGAGTGCCGACGGCACGGTCCAACTCGGCAGGCCGGTGGGGTCGAGGGCGAGTTGCTTCGGATCGGTCTGGGGGTTCGCCGCCGCTTCGGCGGTCGAGGTCGGGCGGTTCGGGCGCGTCCCGGTCTGGACCGTCTCCGTCGAGCACGCTGCGAGCGCCACGAGCGCCGATGCCGCGACACCGGCCACCAGGATTCTGCGGGAGCGCTGCGCCACGATGTCCTCCTGGCTGTCGGGGTCGTCGGCGCGCCGGTGGGGCGCGTCCCCGCGAGTCTAGTCCGCGACTGCGTCCGATCCTCGGTGCCCCCGTTCCCGATGAGGGTTCCTTCGCTCTACCCTGTGCCCACGAACTGCACCCCGTGCGATCCCGGTGAGGGAGGACGCCGCCGGCCGGCACTTGCCCCGGCGGCGTCTTTTCGCGTTCCGCAGCGGTGGTGAAGGGTCCATGCCGCGGACACAAAGGCCATTGGCCGCTTGTCGATGCCCCGATGGCGTCGGTGTGACGTGTTGCCTCGCCACGACAAGCGGATAACGGCCGGTTGCGGGCGGATCCCCCGCGCGCGGCAGGCGCAGAACCCCCGCGATCCCGGCCCTCCGCCGAACGACAAGCGGCGAAACCGCCGGTTGCGGGCGGAATCCCCCTGCGCGGAGGTCCCGGGCGCAGGGGCGCCGCGCCCGTCGAGGAGCGCACCGGTTTGTCGGGCCCGTCGGGCAACCGATGTCCGCGGCACCCTGAGGCCCCGCAAACGCGGGGCCGGGGTGTCAAGAGCCCCGAGTCCTGAGCTTTGGCTGAGCGTGGGCTGAAAATAGTCTGAGATTGGTGGCCGTCAAAACTAGATGATTGACCTCGCAATCACTTAACATGGCGCCTATGTCGTTGATTTTGTGGGAGTCGTCCCTGTTCGATGCGATCGGGGGCCTGCCGCTGCACCCCCTCGTCGTGCACGCCGCAGTCGTGCTCTTGCCCTTGTCCGCCCTCGGTTTGGTGGCCGAGGTGCTGGTGCCCGCCCTCCGCCGTCGGTACGCCGGTCTCACGGTCCTGGGTCTCCTCGTCGGGACCGGCGCGGCGTTCGTCGCCAAGGAGTCCGGCGAGGCGCTCGCCCGGGCCAACGAACTCCCCAAGGACCACGCGTTCTGGGGCGGGGTGCTGCCGTGGGTGTCGCTGGTCCTGCTCGCCGCGGCCGGCGCGTGGTACTTCCTGGGACGTCGCGCCGAGAAGTCCGAGACCCGGTCGCCCGGGGTCGCCATCTCCGGCGCCGTGACCGCCGTGCTCGCCGTCGCGGTGCTGGCCCTGACCGTGATCGTCGGACATTCCGGGGCCACGGCCGTCTGGGAGGAACCCGCCGCTCCCGCCGAACCGGCACCCTCGGCGAGCGTCGCCTCCGCCTCCCCCTCCGTCTCCGCGCCCGCGTCCCCGTCGGCGTCCGCGACCACGCCCTCTGCCTCCCCGTCGGCGCCGGCGTCCGTCACCCCGAGCGCGACCCCGACGACCAACGCCCTCACGATGGCGAACGTCAAGCAGCACAACTCGGCGGCGTCGTGCTGGTCCGTCGTGGACGGCAATGTCTACGACCTCACCACCTGGATCCCCCGCCACAAGGGCGGACAGCAGCGCATCCTGTCGATGTGCGGCGTGGACGCCACGGGTGCGTTCCGCGCCGAGCACGGGACGGCCGGCCGTGCGAACACCACCCTCGCGGGCTTCAAGCTGGGGGCCCTCGCGCACTAGGGAAACGCTCATCGTTCATGGTCTGGCTGCGGCGGCCCGGATCGAGCGATCCGAACCCCCTCGATCTGGGCCCGTATGGTCAATACGAGCCCACGATCTCGTGGTTCCGGCTCATCTCGCCCGACCCGTCCTCGCCAAGAACAGCATCAATCAGCGGTTCCCTGATACTCCCGGCCGGACCGACGCCCGGGCGCCGCGCGTGCCCGGGTCGTCCGTCCGTCTGCGAGAATCGTCAGCGACCCGCGAACGGACCCACGGAGGAACCATGGCACGAGCGCGCAGCATCGTGGTGATGCACCCGACCGACTACCGCGCCTCGCGGGCCGTCGGCGAGCACTTTCGTGACGGTGACATCGTGGTGCTCGAACTCCTCGCCATGGAGGACGCCGACATGCACCGGTTGGTCGACTTCGTCTCGGGACTGGTCTTCGGCTTGCAGGGCAACATCGACCGCGTGGCCCCGTACGTCCTGGTCGTGACGCCCCCGGGGGTGGTGGCCGTGGACGCCGCCGAGCACCTCACCGGGTCGTTCTACAACCAGTTCTGAGTCCCCCGCGCGCCCCCGGACCGACCGAGCCGCGGGACGGCGTCCGCCACCGACGCCGGAGAGGTTCCTGAGCCCTTGGCCGGCATGGTAGGAACGACGCATGGCTACGACTGCTTTCAAGGGAAACCCCGTCCAGACCTCCGGGTCGCTCCCGGCCGCCGGTGCGGCGGCGCCCGCCTTCGCCCTCGTCGGGACCAACCTCGCCGACGTCACCCTCGCCGACTTCGCCGGCAAGCGCGTGGTGCTCAACATCTTCCCGAGCATCGACACGGGCGTGTGCGCGATGAGCGTCCGGAAGTTCAACGAGGTGGCCGCCGCCCTGCCCAACACCGTCGTCGTGTGCGCGTCCAAGGACCTGCCGTTCGCGATGTCCCGGTTCTGCGGCGCCGAGGGCATCGACAACGTGGTGACGGCGTCCGACTTCCGCGGCACGTTCGCCGACGACTACGGCGTCCTGATGCTGGACGGTCCGCTGGCCGGCCTGTGCGCCCGCTCCGTCGTGGTCGTGGACGCCGACGGCACCGTCGCCTACACCGAACTCGTTCCGGAGATCACCAGCGAGCCCGACTACGACGCCGCGGTCGCCGCGCTGTCCTGACCGCATGATCTCGGTCGACCTCGCCCGACGCCTGCGCGCCGCGGGCGTCGGGTGGGAGCCGGCCAGCGGCGACCGCTTCGTCGTTCCCGACACCGACCTCGATCAGGTGTTCACCATCGCCGAGATGGTCATCGAGGCCGAGGACGTCCCGGGCGGCCGGATCGTCCGCTTCAACGGCACCACCGAGTGGGCGCTCGATGCCCTGGACGCCGCCCGTGCCCTCTGGCTGCCGCGCGAGGACCAACTGCGTGAGCTCCTCGGACGCCGCTTCGTCCGTCTCGAGGCGGTCGGGGACGGCTTCGCGGTCGTCACCGACGACGGCTCGCGGCACGTCGACGTCGATCCCGAACGGGCGTACGCGCGCGCCGTCCTGGCGGTCCGGACGCGGTAGCCGCCGGACGCCCGCGTCAGGACTCGGCGTTCGCGCGGAGGGCCGCACGCAGGTCGGCGACGGGCGCCTTGGGGGTACGATCCGGCCAGCACAAGCCGTTTTGCTCCTGCAGTGTGTCGGTGAGCTGGGTGTAGCAGAACCCCGCCAGTCCACTGTCCGGACCCACCTGGGCCACCAACGCCGCCAGTTTCGCCACGAGTTCGGCACCGTCCCGGACGCCGCCGTACCCGGCCCACGCGTCGGCGTCCGCATCCAGCGACAGCCCGCCGAACTCGCTGAGCACCACCGGGACCCCCGCCAGGTCCGGCGATCCCACCACGTACGCCCGGCCGAAGTCCGAGCCCTCGCCCAGCCGCGCGGCCACCGCCTCGCGGGTCCCGTAGCGACGCCGCAGGGCGTCCGGATCGTGGCTGTAATCGTGGACGCCCACGACATCGCCGGCGACGTGCTCCCAGCCGTCGTTGCCGAGCGCCAACCGCGACGGGTCGAGGGCGGCGGCCATCGCCTGCAGCGCCACGATCGCCGCGCGCTGCGCAGGGTCGGACGCCGCGGCGTCCACGCCCCAACTCTCGTTGAACGGCACCCACGCGATCACGCACGGATGGTTGCGGTCGCGCGCGATCAGCTCCGGCCAGGCCGCTGCCGACCGCGTGAACGACGTCGTTGAGAACTCCATCGCCGCGGGGGCGTCGGCCCACACGACCAGCCCCAGCTCGTCGCACGCCCGCAGGAACCGCGGGTCGGCGGTCGTCTGGTGCAGGCGCAACCCGTCGAACCCCAGCGCCCGGATCAACTCCGCCTCCGCCCGCGCTGCGGACGCCGACGGTGCGGTGAAATGGGTGTCGGGCCAGAACGCCTGCTCCAAGACGAGCCGCAGGAAGCACGGCTCCCCGTTGATCCGGATCGCCGCGTCGTGGGTGTCGACCGTCCGGACACCCAGGTACGACGCCACCGCGTCCACCGCACGGCCCCGGTTCACCAACCGGACGCTCACCTCCACCAGCCGGGGCCGCCGGGGCGACCAGGCCAGATCGCCCCTCAGGTGCGCCGTGAACCGGACCGACGCGCCGGCCACCGGCACCCGGACGCGGCCCACCTCGGCGCCCTCGCACGTGAACACGCACTCCACCTCGCCGCCGCGAGCATCCCCGTGCAGCAGGACCTCCCCGGCGACGGTGCCCGCGGCGTCCAAGGGGGTCCACGCCACGGACGCCAGCCGCACCGCCGGGACCGTCTCCAGCCACACCGACCGCCAGATACCCGACGACCGCCGGTACCAGATCACGTGCGGCTCATCTGCCCAATCCTGCTTGCCGCGCGGCATGTGGCGGTCGTCCTGCAGGTCCTCGGCCGCCACCACCACCTCATGCGGACCCTCGCCGAGGGCGTCCGTCACGTCGAGGACGAACGGGGTGTGGCCCCCGGTGTGCCCTCCGACGAACTGGCCGTCCACCCAGACCCGCGCGACGTAGTCGACGCCTTCGAAATGCAGCAGCACCCGCTCGCCCTCGGCGGCGTCCACGGCGAAGGTCCGGCGGTAGCGCGGGTGATCGCAGCGCTGCTGGCCGATCCCGGACGCCGCCGCCTCCGGCGGGAACGGCACCCGGATCGTCGCGTCGTAGGCCAGATCCGGCGGACGGTCGTCGCGGCGTCCGGACGCGAACCCCCACTCCCCGTCGAGCAAGGTCCAGCGGGGGCGGGCGAAGGTCGGGCACGGATGATCGGGCATCGCTCCTCCTCGGGTCCCGCTCATCGTCGCACCGGAGGGCTAGTCTCGTCCCGGATCGACCCGCACCCCGACAAGGAGACCCCGTGACGCGCATCCGCACCCTCGCCGCCACCCTGGTGCTGTACCTCTTTCCCTTGTTCATCGCGGCCGTGTTCGCCGGGGTGGGCCTGGTGGTGTGGTGGCTGTCGCTGCAGTGGTCGGGATGGTTCCGGATCCTCTTGCAGCTCGTGATCTTGCCGCTCATCTTCGCGCTGCTCGGCGCGATCTTGGTGGCCGTGCGGTCGCGTCCCCAGCCCACCCCCGGGCCCGAGTTGGCCCCGGACGCCGCCCCGCAGCTCTGGGCGTCCGTGACCGGCCTGGCTCAGGCCGCGCAGACGCCGCCCCCGGCCCGGATCGTCCTGGTGCCGGAGGCCAACGCGTGGGTGGCCGAGCCGGGCGGCGTCCGCGAACTGGCTATCGGGCTGCCGCTGCTGGGCGTGCTGACGGTGAGCGAACTCCGCGCGGTCCTGGGCCACGAACTGGGGCACTTCGCCGGCGGCGACACCGCGCAGTCGGCGCGGCTGTACCGGGCGCGGCTGCTGCTCTCGGCCATGCGGGACAACGCCAACCTCGCTACCCGCTGGCTGTTCACCGCCTACCTGGCCCTGTACCAGTGGGTCGCCTCCTCGGCGCAACGCGACGCCGAGCGCCGCGCCGACGAGTTCGCGGTGCGCGCCGCCGGGTCGGCGACGGCCGCGCGGGCGCTGCGGCAGATCGTGGTGGCGGATGCCGCGTGGAGCCGCCTCAACGACAACTTCCTGGGCTTGATGGAGCCCGCCGGGCGTCGTGGGCCGCTCGCCGAGGGCACCGCCCTAGTGGCCCGACACACCGAGGGGCTCCAGCAGGCCGCCGACGAGTTCATCGCCCACGAGCAGGGCTCGCTGTTCGCCACGCATCCGCCCACCCGCGACCGGATGGCGGCCCTGCAAGCGATGCCGAGCGCCGAGGTCGCCACCGACGACCGCGTGGCCTGGGAGCTGGTCGGCGGCCCGGATCGCCTCGCCGCCCTCGAAGGGGACCTCCTGGTCGACAAGCTGCCCCTGGCGTCCTGGAACGAGATCGTGGGCGGTGGCGCCGGCGAAGGGATGCGCACCGCCGCGGACAGCCTGTTGGTCGCGCTGGTCCAGGACAAGGCCATCCCCGAGGCGTCGTACGCCGCCGGGTTCGACCTGGCCGAGCGCGAGGGCGTCCAGGCCGGGGCTCGGCTGGTGAACCCGCCGCAGGAGCCGTCCGAGGGGTTCGAGTCCCTCCTGGTCACCCTGGCGATGGGGGTGCTCGCGGCGATCCCGGGCGCCCGCGCCGACCTCGACTGGACGCGGGAGGCCGCCTGGCTGCTGCCGTCCGGCGAACGCCTCCACGCCGCCGACCTGGTGAAGGAGGTCGGTGGCGACCCCGTGCGGCTGCGGGAACGGCTGACCGCTCTCGGCGGCGACACCGGCCGCGCCGTGGACGTCGAGCACCTTCCGCGCCGCGACGACCTCCTCATTGAGGTGTGGCCCCAGGTGAAGCTGGCCACGGCCCACCTGCACCTCGTGGCCTACGACACCGGCCTGCTCTTGCTCCCGGCGCAGCACTCCTTCGCCGACCGCCTCCAGGTGGGGCTCGGCGGTGCCATCGCCGAGCTGAGCGTCCTCGATCGGGGGCTGTCCCGAGCCCGGCAGGTGCCGGGGGCCCGCTGGATCCCGCTGGAGACCCTCACCCGCATCAAGGTGCCGCTGCTCCGGTCGGTGGTGATCCTGAGGTTCGTCGACGGCCACGTCGAGACGATCAAGCGGGCCGACATCCGGCGGGTCATCAAGGTGGCCGGCAACGGCGTCACCGTCGGCACGCTCCTGAAGCACTACGGGAGATCGTCGTCGTGAGCCGTGCGTCGGGCGCCGCCTGGGTGGGCGCGCGGTGAGCATGCGGGTGCTGGTGCTGTCCGACACGCACGCCCCCTCCCGGTGGAAGGGCGTGCCGGTCGAGTTGATCGAGCCCCTGCGGGAGGCGGACGTGATCCTCCACGCCGGCGACGTCTGCACCGCCGACGTCCTGGACGCCCTCGCCGCCTTCGCCCCCGTCCACGTCGTCATGGGCAACAATGACGGCTCCGCCGTGCAGGGCCGCGGCGCGCGTCCCCGCCTCGACCTCGACCTCGACGGACTCGCCGTCGGCATGATCCACGACTCCGGCGACCGCACCGGCCGCGGACGCCGCATGCGCCGACTGTTCCCGGACGCCGACCTGATCGTCTTCGGACACTCCCACCAGCCCTTCGACGGGTCGGACGCCGGCGTCCGGCTCTTCAACCCCGGATCGATCAGCGACCCCCGCTGGGAGCCGGTCGGCACCTACGGCGTCCTCGACATCGCGGGCGGACGCCTCGTCGCCAGCCGGATCGTCCCGGTGGAGTCCACACGCCGGCACCGGTGAGTCGCAAGGCGGCATCGAGGGTTGTCGGCGCCGGGACGCCGTTTTCTTGAGCGGCGCCCGGCGAGGGCCGTACGGTCGAGCGGTCCCCCACGGAAGGCCTTCCCCATGACGCTCTCCCGTTTCGCTGCCCGCGCCGCCGGCGCCCTGGTGCTCACGCCCGTCGCGTTCTTCGTCGGGGTCGTGGCGAGCGGGTCCGCCCAGGCCTGGGACGTCACCGTCTGGGACCGCGTCGCCGCTTGCGAGTCGAGCGGCAACTGGGCCGTCAACACCGGCAACGGCTACTACGGCGGCGTCCAGTTCTCCGCGTCCACGTGGCGCGAGTTCGGCGGCAACGCCTACGCGCCCCAGGCGCACCAGGCCACCAAAGAGCAGCAGATCGCCATCGCCCGGCGCGTCCTGGCCGTGCAGGGCGTCAAAGCCTGGCCCGTCTGCGGGTACCGCGCCGGCCTCACCCAGGCCAACGGCGGCGCCGACCGCAACGCCCTGCCCCTGGGCGGCGGTGCGCCCGCCCCGGCGACCGAGCCTCCCGCCACCACCGGACGCCTGACCGTCGACGGAATCATCGGTCCCGCCACCACGCGTGCCCTGCAGAAGTGGGTCGGGGTCGTCCCGAACGGCACCTGGGGTCGCGAGACCACCCGCGCGTTGCAAGTGAAGGTGGGCGCCAAGGTGGACGGTGTCCGCGGTCCCGAGACCACGCGCAAAGTGCAGTCCGTGGTGGGCGCGACCCCCGACGGTGTGTGGGGTTCCGGAACCACCCGTGCCCTGCAGCGCTACTTGAACGAACGTCCCTAGCGACGTGGGGTCCGGACGTTTGCTTGTGGTCCGGACGTTTGCGTGTGGTCCGGACGCGGTGGT
>CAYZXQ010000055.1:0-17096 GCA_964482465.1 uncultured Nigerium sp.
AACTCCAGGGTGCCCGAGGTGATCAGGTCGGCGTCGTAGTCCAGCGTGGCCACGTGGTAGCTGCGCTCCAGTACCACCTCGGTGACGTCGCGCGACGACACCTGGCGCAGGATCGTCTCCGTGGACGACGCGGGCACGACGTGATCGGTCCGGGACCGGAACACCAGCACCGGGCAGGTGACGAGGTCGAGGGTCGCGCGGACGTCCGCGAACAGCCGGTTCAACTGACCGACGGCCGCCAGCGGGGTGGTGTCGTAGCTGCCCTCGTCGGCGCCGGGCTTGTTGATGTCGTTGCCGATGGACGCCACCGTCGGGACGAACCGGGCCAGCAACGGCGCCAGGACGCTGCGACGATCCACCGAGCCCAGCGCCGGGTTCACCAGGACCAACCCGGCGACCTCGGGGTGGTGCGCCGCGAGCCGCAGGGACAGCGCCCCGCCCATCGACAGCCCCGCCACGATCACCCGATCGCACACGGCCGCCAACTCGGTGTACGCGCGCTCGGCGCCGGCGTACCAGTCGGTCCAGCTCGTCACCGCGAGCTCCTGCCACGTGGTGCCGTGCCCGGGCAGCCGCGGGAGCGAGACCCGGTAGCCGGCCGCGCCGACGGCCTCGGCCCACGGTCGCAGGGAGGCGGGGCTCCCCGTGAACCCGTGGACGAACAGGACGCCGACCGAACCCGTGTCGGTCGAATACGGTTGCGCGGACTCCATGATCGGCATGCCCTCATCGTAGGACCGGATCGTATGCTGACCCCCATGTCCGGCTGGTACACGTTCTTCAAGCACTCCCTCGTCCGTCCCCTCGTGAAGTTCGGGTGGGGCAGCCGGCTCGAAGGGGAGGAGAACATCCCGGCCACGGGCGGGGTGATCCTGGCCAGCAACCACATCTCCGCGGTCGACACGGTCACCCTGCCGGCGTTGCTGCGCCGCCGGGTCACGTTCCCCGCCAAGGCCGAGCTCTTCGAGGGCAACCGCGGACCGGCGTCCAAGGTGATCGCGTGGGCCCTCCCGGCGATCGGCATGGTCCCGCTGGACCGCTCGGGCGGCCGGGCGTCCATGGACGGGCTGGGGCCGATCCTGGAGGTTCTCCGCGCCGGCGGGATCGCGGGCATCTATCCCGAGGGCACCCGCTCCCCGGACGGACGCCTGTACAAGGGCAAGACCGGCGTCGCCCGCCTGGCGCTGGTGGCGAACGTGCCCGTCGTCCCGGTGGCGATGATCGACAGCCAGATCACCGCCAAGAGGCTCGGCATCCCGTGGGCCGACCACCCCATCGTCCGGATCGGCGCCCCGCTGGACTACAGCCGCTACGCCGGCGCCCAGGACGACCGCCGCGTCATCCGCTGGGTGACCGACGACGTCATGGCCCATATCCAGGAGCTCTCCGGGCAGACCTACGTCGATGCCTACGGCACCTCCCTCAAGTACGGCGGGATGACCGAAGAAGAGGCCGCCCGGCGCATCAAGCCGCGTCCGGGGGACGGCGCCGAGCCGCCCGAGGTGCCCGAGCGTCTATCCTGACGCGGTGGTCGACCCGATTCCCTCCCTTGCCGAGCTGCACGCCCTGAACCCGGCGCAGCAGCCCGACTACCCCGATCCCGCCGCCGTCGCGGAGGTCGTGGCCGAGCTGCGTCGGCGTCCGCCCCTGGTCTTCGCGGGCGAGTGCGACGACCTCCGCACGCGCATCGCCGCCGCGGCCGAGGGGCGCGCGTTCATCCTGCAGGGCGGCGACTGCGCGGAGACGTTCGAGTCGGTGACGGCCGCGAACATCCGCGACCAATTGCGCGTCCAGCTCTCGATGGCGGTCGTCCTCCAGTACGCCGCCCAGGTGCCGGTGGTCAAGGTCGGCCGCATCGCCGGCCAGTACGCCAAGCCCCGCTCCAACCCGTTCGAGACCCGCGACGGCGTCACGCTGCCGTCCTACCGCGGGGACGCCGTCAACGGGCTGGACTTCACCCCCTCCGCCCGCACCCCCGACCCCGACCGGCTCCTGCGCGTCTACAACGCCTCGGCCGCGACGCTCAACCTCGTGCGCGCGTTCGTGACGGGCGGCTTTGCCGACCTGCGGACGGTCCACTCCTGGAACTCGATGTTCGTCCGCAGCTCCAACGTCGAGACCCAGTACGAGGCGCTCGCCGCCGAAATCGACCGCGCGCTCGCGTTCATGGTGGCCTGCGGCGTGGACGACAAGGCGCTCAAGACCATCGACTTCTACGCCTCGCACGAGGCGCTGCTGCTGGAGTACGAGCACGCCCTGACCCGCATCGACTCCCGGACCGACACCCCCTACAACGTGTCCGGCCACATGGTGTGGGTCGGCGAGCGCACCCGGCAGTTGGGCGGCGCGCACGTCGAATACCTGCGCCGGTTGCGCAATCCGCTCGGGCTGAAGATCGGGCCGTCGACGACGCCCGCGGACGCCGTGGCGCTGGCGTCCGCGCTCGATCCCGACCGCGAACCTGGACGGCTCACCGTCATCGCGCGGATGGGCGCCGACCGCGTCCGGGACGTCCTGCCGCCGATCATCGAGGCCGTCGAGGCGACCGGACGCCGCGTCGCCTGGCTGTGCGACCCGATGCACGGCAACACGTTCAGCACGTCCAACGGGTTCAAGACGCGCGCGTTCCCGTCGGTCGTGGAGGAGCTCAACGGGTTCTTCGACGTGCACGAGCGCCTCGGGACCTGGCCGGGCGGCGTCCACATCGAGCTCACCGGCTCCGACGTCACCGAATGCGTCGGCGGCGTCGACGAGCTGGTCGAGACCGACCTGGAGAACCGCTACGAGACGGCCTGCGACCCGCGGCTCAACCGCAACCAGAGCCTGGAGATCGCGTTCCACCTCGCCGAACGGCTCAACCGTGACCGGATCAAGCGGGGCTCCAACCCGGTCCAGATCTTCGAGGCGCAGGACTTCTGATGCCCGAGCCGGTCATCGATCTGCGCAGCGACACCCTCACGCGTCCGACGGAGGCCATGCGGGCGGCCATGGCGTCTGCGCCCGTGGGCGACGACGTTTACGACGAGGACCCGACGATCCGGGCGCTGGAGGAGCGGGTCGCGGCGCTCCTTGGGCACGAGGCCGGCCTGTTCGTCGTCACGGGGTCGATCGGCAATCAGTTGGGCGTCGCCGCGCACGTGGGTCCGGGCCAGGAGGTCCTGTGCGACTCCGGCGCCCACATCGCCCGCGCCGAGATGGGCGCGCACGGCGCGCTGCACGGGGTCACGATGCGCACGTGGGTCACCCCCGACGGCCTCGTGGATGTCCCTCAGATCGGGCGGCTGCTGGCCCCGGACGCCGGCCCGTACCTCGTCTCGACGGGGTGTGTCGCCGTCGAGAACACCCACAACTTCGGTGGCGGCACGATCCAGCCGCTGGCCGAACTCCGCGCGTTGTCGGCGCTGTGTGCGGACGCCGGCGTCCGGACCCACCTCGACGGTGCGCGGCTGTGGAACGCCGCGGTCGCCACCGGCGTGCCGCTGGCCGACTACGGCACCCTCTTCGACACGGTCAACGTGTGCCTCAGCAAGGGACTCGGCGCCCCGATCGGATCGGTGCTCGTCGGTTCGCGCGCCACCATCGCCGGCGCCCGGGTGCTGCGCAAGCGGCTGGGCGCGGGCTGGCGGCAGGCGGGGCTGCTCGCCGCGGCCGGGCTGTACGCCCTCGACCACCACGTCGAGCGGCTCGCCGACGATCACGCCGCGGCCAGGGCGTTCGCGGACGCCGTCCGTCGCCACGTCCCCGACGTCGGAGTGCCGCCGACCAACATCGTCGTCATGGACACCGGCACCCGTCCCGCCGGGACCGTCGTCGCCGAGGCCGCACGCGTCGGCGTCCGGGTATCGGCGCTCGGCGCCCGGACGGTCCGGGCGGTCACCCACCTCGACGTCAGCGCCGCCGCATGCGCCCGCGCCGGCGACCTCCTCGGGACGATCCTCGCTGCCGGCTGACGCGCCCGAGAACTGTCCGGGGCCCGTGGTAGGAAGGACGTCATGACGTTCCCGACGCCCGACACCCTGGAGTGGCTTGCCCGGCTGGTCGCGTTCGACACGACGAGCCGTGGGTCCAACCTGCCGCTGCTCGACGCGGTGGCCGGGCACGCGCGGGCGCTCGGGCTGGAGCCGCTGACGTTCCCGAACGCGGACGCCACGAAAGCCAACCTGGTCGTCACCGTCCCGGCCGCCGACGGTCGCACCGATGGGGGCATCATGCTGGCGGGCCACGTCGACTGCGTGCCGGTCGACGGGCAGGCATGGGCGTCCGATCCTTTCACCCTCACCCGGCGCGGCGAGCGGTGGTACGGGCGCGGCACCGCGGACATGAAGGGCTTCTGCGCCGTCGCCCTCGCCGCCTTGCCCGAGTTCGCGGCCGCGCGCCTGGCCGAGCCGGTACACCTGGGTTTCACCTACGACGAAGAAGTGGGGTGCCTGGGCGCGCAGCCGTTCGTCGACTCCCTCGCGGCGGCGGGCCGAACGCCGCACCTCGCGTTCGTCGGGGAGCCGACCTCGATGCGCATGATCCGGGCGCACAAGTCGATCAACGTCGTCCGGGTCACCCTGTGTGGCGTCGCGGCGCATTCGTCGCTGACGAACGCGGGCGTCAACGCCGTCGAGTACGGCGCCGAGGTCATCCGGTTCTGGCGTGAGCGCTGCGACCGCTGGCGGGCCGAGGGGCCGTTCGATCCTGCGTATCCGGTGCCCTTCACGACCGGGTCGGTCAATCTGGTGGCGGGCGGCAACGCCGTGAACACGGTCCCCGAGCGGTGCGAGGTCACGTTGGAGTTCCGGGCCATCGCCGCTACCGACGACGCCGCCGAGATCGCCGCCCTGAGAGCGTTCTGCGCCGAGGTCGAGGCGCGGATGCGGTCCGAGCGGCCGGCGGCGTCCGTCACCGTCGAGGTGCTCGCGGCGACGCCCGGTCTGGACGCGCCCCCGGACGCCGCGGCCGTCGCGTTCGGGCGGCGGCTGGGCTTGAGGGCCACCGACGACAAGGTGACCTACGGCACGGAGGCGGGCGTGTACGCCCGGGGCGGCATCTCGGCGGTGGTGTGCGGTCCGGGGGACATCGCGCAGGCCCACGCGGCAGACGAGTACGTGAGCGCCGCCGATCTGGCGGCCTGCGAGGCGTTCGTCGGGCGGTTGGCGGGCGAACTGCGCGTTTGATCTCGCGCGCCCGGCAGCGTCACGCCGAGGGCGTCGTCGGGGCGCGGACGCCGTGGGTGTCGGTGGGCTCGGGTCGGCCACCGGGCGTGGACGCCGTGGGTGTCGGTGTCGCCTGGGTCGGTCACCGGGCGTGGACGCCGTGGGTGTCGGTGTCGCCCGGGTTGGGAGCTGGGGGCGCGCGGACGCCGGGGGCAAGGCGTCGCCGGCGACACCGAGGTGGGGGTCAGACCACCCGGATCGTCACGGTCGACCCCTTGGGCACCATGGCGCCGCCGCCGGGGTCGGTGGAGAGGACCAACCCGAACCCGCCTTGGACCACGCGCACGACGTTGACCTGGAACCCGGCCTCCTTCAGCTTGGTCGTCGCGGCGTCCACGGCCATCCCACGCAGACCGGTGGGCACGGCGACCAGGACCGGACCCTTGCTCACGACGAACGTCACAGTGTCGCCGCGGTGACCCTCGCCGGCGTTGGGCGACTGCGAGATGACGGCGCCGTTCGGCACGGTGTCGGAGTTCTCCTGGGTCGCCGACACCTTCAACCCGGAGGATTCCGCCCACCCCTTCGCCTCGGCCCACGGCCTGCCCGCGAAGTCCTGGATCGCCACGGGAGCCGGGCCCTGGGAGACGACGAAGTCCACGCCCACGCCCTTCTTGACCTGGGTGCCCTGCGCGGTGGCCTGGCTGATGACCTGACCGGCGGGCACGGTGTCGTGGTAGGCCTGCGTCACGGTGCCGACCGTGAGCGAGCCCTGCGTGAGGGTGGCGCTGGCCTGGTCCTGGGTCATGCCGACGAGTTTCGGGACGGGGTAGCGCTCGGGTCCGCGCGACAGGTACGCGTGGATCGTCCCGTCGGCGAGGATGCGGGCGCCGGCGTTGGGGTCGGTCCGGATGACCGCGCCGACCGGAACGTCCTCGGAGTACTCCTTGTCGAACACCACGGCCAGCCCCGCCTTGGCGGCCGCGGTCTGGGCGTCGGTCTGGTTGAGCTTCACGAGCGCGGGCGTCGTCGTCCACCGTCCCTCGAACCAGTACCACCCGCCGTACCCGATCCCGGCGAGCGCCGCCAGCAGGACCACCAGCGTGACGAGGCGTCCGACCCGCCCCCGCCGACGCGGCGGCGCAGGGGCGACCGTGACCGGCGAGGGCACGGCGGGCAGGGTGCGGGTGTGGGCGGAGACCGGCGAGAGCGGGCCCTGGGCGTCGGCGTAGAACGGGACGCCGTCGGTGTGGACGTCGAACGTCGGGCTGACCGGGGTGGACGGCGTGAACCGGACCTCGCGCGGCGGACCGAGCAGGGGCGCGGACGCCGCCAGCGTCGGGACGCGGTCGGTCGCGTGCGACGGCTCGTCCAGCGTGGTGGCGCGGACGCGGGCGGTGAGTTCGGGGTCGTCGGTGACGCCGCGGGCCAATGCCGCGCGGACGTCGCGCAGGTGCGCCAGCAGGACGCCGGCGTCCGCGGGGCGATGCTGACGATCACGGGCGGCGGCGGTCGTGACGAGGGCGTCCAGGTACGGGGGGATCCCTGCGCGGGACTCGCGCCACGACGTGGACAGCTCCATCGACGGCGCCGGGATCTGGTGGTGCACGTGGCTGTACGCCACCTGGATCGGCGTCTCGCCGGTGTGGGGCTTGTGTCCGGTCAGCATCTCGTAGAGCACGATGCCGACCGAGTAGACGTCGGAGCGAGGGTCGGCGCGGCCCTTGGTGACGAGTTCGGGCGCGATGTAGCTGACCGTCCCGATGACGAGGCCGGTGGTGGCGGTGTGCGACTGGGCGGTCACGGCGCGGGCAAGGCCGAAATCCGCGACCTTGATCTGGCCGCGGTCGGAGATGAGTACGTTCTCGGGCTTGATGTCGCGGTGGATCAGCCCGGCGGCATGCGCCGCGGCGAGCGCTGCGACGACCGGCTCGGCCAGGTCGAGGACCCGCAGCGGGTCCATCGGAGCCTCGCGGGTGATGAGCTGCCGCAGGGTGCAGCCCTCGACGTACTCCATGACGATGTAGGGGCGGCCGCCGTCGTTGCCCTGGTCGAACACGCTGACCACGTTCGGGTGCGAGAGGTGCGCCGCCGCGCGCGCCTCGGTATCGAAGCGGCGGGCGAAGTCGGCGTCGTCGCCGAGGCCCTCGTGCATCACCTTGAGGGCGACGGTCCGGGACAGGCGCAGGTCGTGGGCTTCGTAGACGGTCGCCATGCCGCCGCGCGCGATCCGCCGGACGACCTCGTAGCGGTCGTCCAGGGTCTGCCCGACAAGGGCGTCACTGCTACGCGATGTGCTCAACACGTCCTTCCGGCCCTGGGTTGGGGAAGAGGGTCGGATCGAGCCCGAGTCTAGGTGGCGGGCCAACCACGCTCGCGCGCGACCCGCCGGGGACGCGTCGACCTCGGCGTGCCTATGCTGACGTCGTGACTGCTCTCATGGGGATCGCGACGCGGCTCAAGCTGGCCCGCGTGCTCGTCGTCGTTCCGGCCGTCCCGGACCTCGCGGGGTTGGCCGCGGCCGTCGCGCGTGGCGGTGCAGACGCCGTCGTCGCCAAGGATGCGACGCTGCGTCGGGACGGCGCGCTGCGCGCGCTCGGGACCGTCCGGGCGTCGGTCCGGGCCGGTCGCACGCTCATCGGCTACTCCGGTGCGGCGGCGGTGGCGGGGGAGTTCGGCGCCGACTTGCTGCTTCTGTCCGACGATGCCGCGGACGCCGCGTCCGCCCGTCGGTCCCTGTCGCCGTGGGCGAAGGTCGGTCGGTCGTGCAATCGTGAGGCCGAGATCGACGCTGCGCTCGCGGACGCCGCGGTCGACTTCCTGCTCGTGGGTCCGGGCCTCGACCCCCTCCGGCACGCCGCGCACCTGGCGCCCCCGGACGATCCCGCGTCCAAGCCGTGGTTCGCCGCGGGCGGCATCACCGAGCGGACCGTGGAGATCGTCCTGGGGGCCGGTGCGCTGCGGGTGGCCGTGGGTCGAGGGATCGTCCAGGCTCCGGACGCCGAGGCCGCCACCCGGTTCTTCGCCGACAGGCTCCGCAGGGCATGGTTGGACACCGACATGGAGGCTGTCCGCGACTCCGCGTTCGAGCAGCACGAGCCCCTCACCATGCCGACGTCCCTGCCCACCCCGGGTTCGACGAATCTCACGCTCTAGGGAACCGCTGATTAATGCCGTTCTTGGCGAGGACTGGTCGGGCGAGATGAGAGGCCCGATACGGCGTCCGCGAGGCGACCGATCGGGCGGTGCGTCGCCGCTTCCCGCTGCTACTGGGTGCGCCTGCGGAGAACCGTCGCAAGCTGTCGGCCGGATCCCCGTCGAGCTCGCGACGGCGCCTATTCCTATCTGTCGTAGCGTGACGATCGAACCGGATGACGGCCAGCGCGGCGTCCGGGGTCGTCTCGCTCTTGGGCGCCGGGTGACACGTCGACGGATCAAAACCGGCGTCGGGTGGCCAGCTCGGCGAGACGTCGGAGGGCGACGATGCCGCGGTCGCTGAGGGGGGCTGCGTCGAGGGCGGCGAGGGCCTGGTCGTATTCGGCTGCGATGGCCTGCTCGACGCGGTCGGCGGCGCCGGTGGCGACGATGATCTGGCGAGCGGTGTCGATCTCGGCGGGGGTGAGGTCGGGGCGGCCGAGGAGCCCGGCGAGGCGGGCGGCGTCCGGCTCCGGGGCTCCCGCGAAGGTTTCGGCCACGAGCAGGGTGAGTTTGCCCTCGCGGAGGTCTTCGCCGGAGTCCTTACCGGTGAGGTCCTGGTCGCCGAAGACACCGAGGAGGTCGTCGCGGTATTGGAAGGCGCGGCCGAGGGGGAGGGCGTAGGCGGCGAGGGCTGCATGTGCCTCGGGGGAGGCGTCGGCGAACGCGGCGCCGACGTCGAGGGGGCGGCGGATGGTGTAGGCGGCCGACTTGTAGGTGACGACCGTCGCGATGCGGTCGGTCAGCGCGGCGCGTCCTGCGGGCGTCCGCGACAGGACCAACGGATCCTGCGCCTGGGCCACCACGTCCAGGAACTGCCCGGCCGTGACCTCGGTACGGACGGCGTCCAGGTAGGGACGCGCGCGGTCCAGGACGGCCGGCGCAAGCCCGCTGCGATCGAATAGTTCGGCGGACCACATGAGCAGGAGGTCGCCGAGCAAGATGGCACCCGCGCGTCCGAACGCGTCGGGATCGCCACGCCAGCCGGCGTCGGCGTGGTCCGCGGCGAACTGGCGGTGGGCGGCCGGGACGCCGCGGCGGCTGTCCGAGGCATCCATGACGTCGTCGTGGACGAGCGCCGAGACGTGCAGCAAGTCCAGCGACGCGGCGGCCCGCACGACGGCGTCCGCGTCGGCGTCCGCACCCCCACACGCCACATACCCCCACATGCAGAAGGCCGGACGCAGCCGCTTGCCGCCGTCGGTGAAGGTACGGGCGCGTGCCACGAGCGGAGCCAGATCGCCGCTGATGGACGCCAGCGTGCCGGCCTGGGCATCGAGGAACTCCGACAGCGCCGACGACACCGCCTCGCGCAGCGGTGCGCCGGCCGGATCGGATGCCTCGAAGCTGACCACGTGGCGAGCCTACCCGGCGGCGTCCGGGACCGACCGCCTAGGGTGTCCCGCATGCCACACGCCGAGACGATCACCGAGCGCCTGGGGTCGGGCGGGGGTCCGACCTTCTCGTTCGAGTATTTCCCGCCGGCGGACGCCGCGGGCGCGTTCACGCTGCTCGACACGGTGGTGAGCCTGGACGAGCTCAGGCCCGACTGGGTGTCGATCACGTACGGGGCAACGGGCTCGACGCGCGAGCGGACGTTCGACGCGGTCCGCGCCATCCGGCGGCACGCGGGCGTCCGCACCATGGGGCACCTGACCGTCGCGGGGCAGACCGAGGCCGAGGTGCGCGCCGCTATCGCCGCCTACGGAGAGTTGGGCGTCGGCCACATCCTGGCGCTGCGCGGCGACCCGCCCGCGGGTCACGGCCGCTTCGAGCCTCACCCCGATGGCCTCGCCACCGCGACCGAGTTGGTCCGGCTCATCCGTTCGATGGGCGACTTCACGGTGGGGGTGGCCGCGTTCCCGGACGGCCACCCCGAAGGCAACCTCGACCTCGACGCCCGCATCCTGCTGGAGAAGGAGGAGGCCGGGGCCTCGTTCGCTGTCACCCAACTCTTCTTCGCGGCCGAGTCCTATGTCGCCCTGGTCGAGCGGTTCCGCGCGCTCGGCGGCACCATGCCGATCGTGGCCGGCATCATGCCCGTCACGCACGTGGGCCAGATCGAACGGTTCGCCACGCTCTCCGGCGCGGCCATGCCCGAGGCGTTCACGCGGCCGCTGCTCGCGGTGGCCGACGACAAGGCGGCGTTCCGCGAAGTCGGCCTGGACCTCATGACCGGGCTGTGCGACGACGTGCTCGCCGCGGGTGCGCCCGGCCTGCAGTTCTTCACCCTCAATCGGTCGAAGGCGACGACGGAGATCCTTGCCAGGCTCCGGAGGATTCCCCCACATCGAGGGTGACAAGCACCTGCGTGGCGCGCGTGAGCGCCACGTAGAGCACCCGGACGCCGCCCGGCGACTCCTCGACCACCTCGTCGGGCGACACGATGACGACCCCGTCGTACTCCAGCCCCTTCGCTTCCAGCGGCGTGATGAACCAGATGCGGTCGAGGTTGACCGGGTTCATGCGGTAGCCCAGCCGCGCGCGCATCGCGTCGCGCAGGTGCCCCAGCCGAGACGGCGGAGCGATGACGCCGATGGTGCCCGGCACCTCGTCCGTGAGCCGGTCCAGGATGCGCGTGAGGTCGGCGATCAGGCCCGCCTCGGTCGTGCGCAGCAGCTCGGGGGAGCGGCCGGTCGAGCGGACCGCGCGCGGCAGGTCGGCCGTCGGGTAGGCCCGGCGGACCACCTCGGCGGCCAGCTCGAACACCTCCGCCGGCGAGCGGTAGTTGACGCTGAGGCGGAACTCGCGGTGCGGCCGGTTGCCGACCAGCTCGCGGACGGCGCGTCCCACCTCGTCCAGATCGGGCCACGAGCTCTGCGCGAGGTCGCCGACGACGGTCCAGGAGGCGTGCGCGCCCCGGCGGCGCAGCATGCGCCACTGGAGAGGGGTGATGTCTTGACTCTCGTCCACGAGGACGTGCGCGTAGGTCTCGTGTGTGTCGTCGCGTGGGTCCGGCTCGACCTTGCGGCTCAGCAGCTCCGCGGTCGTGACCAGCTCGGACACCTCCGAGCCCTGCGTCAGGAAGAGCGTCGGGTCGGCGTCCGGCTCGCGGGGGACCGGCCCGAGGATCGCCGCCAGTTCGTCCAGCAGGGCCGTGTCGGCGACGGTCCAGGGGGAGTCGTCGGCGTAGGCCCGGACGAGCAACGCCTGCTCCTCCGGCGACAGGTGTCCGGACGCCGCCCGTGCGGTCACCGCGGGGTCGGCCAGGCGGCGCAGGACGTCCGTGGCGGCCAGCGGCGGCCACCACTCCTCGACGAAGGCCCGGTACGCGAACGAGTCGGTGATGAGGTCGGCGATGGCGTCCGGCTCGAGCTCGACATCGTCGGGGACCTGCGGCAGCAGCGCGGCGAGCAGCGCCTTCTCGGCGGCGTCGCGGCCCTGATTGGCCTTGTGGTGGGCGAGGACGCCGTTGCGCAGCCGGTTCAACTGGGGCTCGTCCAGCTTCAGGACGTTGCCCTTCACCGTGACCAGCAGGGACAGCGTGTCGTGGTGCAACGGCAAGTTGACGAGGGTGCGCAGCACGGGGACCATCCGCAGGCTGCCCTTGACGGCGGCGGTGGCGGCATCGTCCACGCGGTCGGAGCTCACGCCCGGCAGGACATCGCCCACGACCGCACCCACGGCGCGCAGGGTGACCGAATCCTCGCCGAGGCTGGGCAGCACGCGCTCGATGTAGTTCATGAACACCGGGCCGGGACCCACGACGAGGATGCCGCCGCGCTCGAACTTGCGGCGGTTGCTGTAGAGCAGGTACGCCGCGCGGTGCAGGGCGACCACCGTCTTGCCGGTGCCCGGGCCGCCGCTGATGATCGTGACGCCCGCATGGTCGGCGCGGATCGCCTCGTCCTGCTCGGCCTGGATCGTCGCGACGATGTCGCGCATGTGCGGGCCGCGGGCGCGGGACAACGCGGCCATGAGGGCGCCCTCGCCGATGATCGGAAGGTCGGCCTCGACGTTGGCCTCGGAGTCGAGCAGGTCGTCCTCGATGCCGACCACCTTGTCGTTGCGGCAGCGCAGGACGCGTCGGCGGATCACGTCCATCGGGTTGGTGGGCGTGGCGCGGTAGAACGGCTCGGCCGCGGGCGCGCGCCAGTCGATCACGAGCGGTTCGTAGTCGGGGTCGCGGACGCCGATCCGTCCGATGTAGCGGGTCTCGTCCTCGTGCAGGTCGAGGCGTCCGAAGACGAGGCCCTCGTGCTCGGCGTCGAGGATGGAGAGCCGGCGGGCGGCCTGGAACGCGAACGCGTCGCGCTCGAACAAGGCGGTGCCGTCCTCCTCGCGGACCCACGTCTCGCGATCGGAGGTGAAGATCTGTTGTCCGGATTTCGCCGCGCTGCGGGCGGACTGGGTAGCGTCCGCGAGACGGGCATAGACGGTGTCCACATGGGCCTGTTCCGTAGCGAGCTCGCGGGCGAGGACTTCGGCGTCGTTCAAGATCATCCTTTTGGGTCGACCAGACGTGACAGTCTACAGCCGCCGTCAACGCCCGACGCGCCCGCGCCGGCGAGGCGCGGCCGGCACCGGGCGCGGACGGGACGCGCCGCCGACGGTCAATGCCGGGACTGCGCCCGGTTGGTGGGTCGGATGTCCTCGCCCGTCAGCGCCTCGTGGACGGCGTACGCCGCGAGCGCTCCGGTCAGCAGTTGCGCCCACGGCTCGGACCCCCCGGGCGAAGCCGGCGAGGCGTGGAACCGCCGCGGGTCGGACGGATCCCGCAGCGGCGGACGGCTCAGCCACTGGTCGAGGAATGTCTCGCGCCGGAACAGCCCGCGCGCCGGACGCCGCCACGTCGCCCCCGGGTCGGTGGCGTCCACGCGGGCGTCCGGGGACGCAGCGTCGGGATGGGCGACGATCCGGACGCCGACATCCTCGGCCCGCTCCCACACCAGGTCGACCAGGCGACTGGCGGGCTGGCCGACGCCGTCGGCGTCCGCGACCTGCCACAGCCCGAACGTCCGCTCGACCGCCAGTCGCGACAGCAGCCAGGCGGGGGCCGCGGCGGGATCCGTCCCGACGGCGCGCGCGACGCCACGGACGCGCTCGGCGAGGTCGGGCCAGACCAGGGTGCGGGCGGCGTCCTCGACCGAGTGGGCGGGATCGAGTGCGGACGCCGCGGCGCGGGCCGCCTCGGGGGTGAACTCGGCCTCCAGGCCCAGGGGGCGCAACGCCAGCCACGTGTCGTCGTGGCGGTCGATCAGGTCCCGCCATGCGGCCGCTGCCGCCTCGCCGTGGCGATCCACCAGCAGGTGCCACTGCGCGCCTCGGTCGCCGGGCCAGTCGCCGGCGTCCGGGACGAGGTCGAGGCCGTGGCGTCCGAGGGCACCCTTGGCGGGACGCCCGGTCTTGGCGAAGAAGTCCCGCCACGGCGCGGGGAAGGGGAGCGGGGCGGCATCCAGGGCGGCGCGGACGTCCGCCAGCGTGGCCGTGGGATCGACATCCGCCACCGTCACGTCGTGACCGACGCGCGCCAGCCGGGCGGCCGCGGCGAGCCCTGCGAGCGACGCGCCCGCAACGAGGACGCGACCCATCAGCCGTCGGCGCCGAACGTGCGGGTGCGCCAGCGACCGAAGGTGCGCCAGCCGCGGCGGATGCGGCTGCCGACGAACCACACCACGATCAGGCCGGCGATGAGCAGGATGCCGGCGATGACGGCGGCCACGACGGGGGCGAGCGCGACGAGCGTCGTCACGCCGGTGACGGCGACGTCCCCGGTGACGGAGGCCGCCACGTTGGTGACGGGCTCGGGGGAGGTGTTGATCGCCAGCCGCAATCCGGCCTTGGTGAGGTGGCTGACGAGCGCCGTGACGCCGCCGACCGCGGCCAGGGAGAGGGTCGCCAGATCGCCGCTCGCGCCCGCGTACAGGGCACCGATGGCGGCGCCGGCGAGCGGGCGGATCACGGTGGAGACGGTGTCCCACGCCGAGTCGACGTAGGGGATCTTGTCGGCGACGAACTCGACCAGGGTGAGGAGAGCGACGATGACGAGGACGTCCGTGCGCTGGAAGCCCTCGGGGATGCCGCCGACGTGGGCGAACCGCCCGAGGAGGCCGAGGACGAGCACCGTGGCGTAGGCGTTGATGCCGCTGGCCCAGCCGGAGGCGAAGACGGCGGGGAGCAGTTCCATGGCGGCAAGGGTACGACGGGCGGGGTCCGGGCGCCGACCCGCGTCCGCTCCCGCCATGATCGGGCCCCGCCAGAGGGCTTCGAGGGCCCGCTTCCGGGGGCCCCGAGGGGGGTCAGCGGGCGCGAGAGGCCTTATGCCGCTTTTCGATGGCCGTATCCGAGATGTCAATCGATTGTTCTCGGAACGAGAAGCGGCAAAAGGCCTTCGGCGGGGTTCGAGGGCGACGTGACCGCCGCGCGTCGGCCGGGGGTGGGCTCAGGACGTGGCGTGCGGGAGGCGGCGACCGCGCCCGGAGGACGGACGCGACGGCGGCGGGACCACCGGGCCGATGTCGCCGTCGGGTGCCACGTCGAGGTCGACGATCACGGGGGCGTGGTCGCTCGGTCCGGTGCCCTTGCGGGCCTCGCGGTCGATCCAGGCCGCGGCCACCCGCGCGGCGACGGGCGCGGAGGCGAGCACGAGGTCGATCCGCATGCCGAGGTCGCGGTGGAACATGCCCGCGCGGTAGTCCCAGTAGGAGAACACCCGCTCCTCGGGCCAGCGGTCGCGGACGACATCGGTGAGGCCGAGCGCCATCAGGTCGGTCAGCGCCGCGCGCTCCGGGGCGGTGACGTGGGTCTGGCCGAGGTAGGCGGAAGGGTCGAACACGTCGGCGTCGGCGGGCGCGATGTTGAGGTCGCCGCAGACGATCACGTCCGTCCCGGAGGCGGCAACCTGAGTGCGCAGCGCCGCGAGCCAGGCGAGCTTGTAGGTGTAGTGGGGGTCGTCGGGAGTGCGTCCGTTGGGCACATAGAGGCCGTGGATGCGGATGCCGGCGCACGTCGCGGCGATCGCGCGTGCTTCGGGATCGGGGAAGCCCGGGGCGTCCGGGATGCCGCGCTCGACATCGTCCAGGCCGACGCGGGACAGGATCGCCACGCCGTTCCACTGGCCCTGACCGTGGTGGGCGAACGCGTAGCCCCGGTCGGTCAGCTCGATGCCCAGCAGGTCGGCGAACGCGGCGTCCGTGAGCTTGGTCTCCTGGAGACACACGACATCGGGACGCCGTTGGTCCAGCCAGGGCAGCAGCCGAGGGACCCGCGGGCGGACCGAGTTGACGTTCCAGGTGACGACGCGCATGGGACCACTGTGGCACGTGCGGGCGCCGCGGGGCCGGTAGCCTGCCGTGCGTGAACGCTCCCGAGACTCCCGGTGCGACGGGGCTGCGCGTCGGGTTCGTCCCGGGGGTGACGCTGACCAAGTGGCGGCGCATCTGGGCCGAACGGCTGCCGCGCGTGCCCCTGGAGGTCGTCGAGGTGACGGTCGCCGAGCAACGTCGGGTCGTGGACGCCGCGGCCGTCGACTTGTGTTTCGCGCTGCTGCCGATCGAGACCGACGGCGTCCACGTCATTCGCCTCTACGACGAGACGCCTGTGGCGTGGGTCGCGAAGGACCACCCCATTGCCCTGTTCGAGTCCGTCACCACCGCCGACCTTGCGGACGAGACCGTCCTGACCGACGTGACGCCGGCGGCGCTGGACGCGGTGACGATGGCGGACGCCGTGCTGGCCGTTCCGCTGTCCGTCGCCCGGGCGCACAGTCGCCGCGACATGGTGCACCGTCCGGTCACGGACGCCCCCGCCACCACCGTCGCGCTGGTATGGCGCACGGACGCCGACAACCCGTGGATCGACGAGTTCATCGGCATCGTCCGGGGGCGTACGGCCAACAGTTCCCGGACCGTCCGGGAACGGTCCGAGGCTGGGGACGGGGCCTCCCGGGTGCGCGGGGCGGCGTCCGGCGGACGCCCACGGCGACCGCAGGCGTCCGGCGGGAAGGGTCCGTCGCGGGCCCGGCGGGGCCGGGGTCGCTGAGGCTCGTCGCCGACCGCTTGACGGAATGTCGGAGCGGGCTCCTATAGTGATTCTCCTACCGAACATGTGTTCGAAAGGAGGAGTGGTGCGGCGCTACGACGAACCCATCGAGGTGCGGTCCGGTGAGGTGGGCGGCGACATCGGGCCCGCTCAGTTCCTGTGGCGGCGCCGGCTCTGGCGGGTGACGGGCGTCCAGACCCGGTGGCGAGAGACGTCCGATTGGTGGAGCCGGCCGTCCGACGACCTGTTGGTCGAGACCGAGGTGTGGCGCGTGACGGCCGCGTCCGGGCGGTCGGCGTCCGAGGGCGTCTACGAGTTGGCCTGTGCCGTCGCCGACGGTGACTGGCTGCTGCGGGCGGTGGTGGACTGATGTCCGTCCTGATCGTCGACGATGTCGAGCGTGCGCTGCGGGCGGCCGAGGACGCCGACCGTGCGGCCGACCGGTTCGTCCTGGCCCATCGGGCCGCGTTGCAGGTGACGGCGGCCGTGTTGGCGGAGCGGCGGCCGCGGCTCGTGGGGCGCCGCAGCGCTTGGGCCGTGCTCGCCCAGGTCGCGCCCGAACTTGCCGAGTGGGCCGACTACTTCGGGGCGCTCCAACTCAAGCGCCAGGCGGTCGAAGCGGGGGCGTCCGGGGTGGTGAGCGTCCGCGAGGCCGACGACCTCGTTCGCGACGCGCGTGCTTTCCGCGATGTCGCGGCGGCGCTGGGTCCGGCGCGGCGGGCGTGGTGGATCGCGGCGAGGTGAGCGCGTGCAGGTGACGCGGCCGGATCTCGGCGCGCA
>CAYZXQ010000056.1:0-16739 GCA_964482465.1 uncultured Nigerium sp.
CCGGCCGCGGCGCCCCGGCGGGGCGCTGCGGAGGCGACGGGCGGCGTCCGCGGCCGCCAGCACCGCGAGCGGCGCCAGGACGAGGCTGTAGTGCCAGCCCGGACCCCAGTGGTAGCGGTTGAGCGAGACGAACCGCCAAGCCAGCGTGGGCAGGCAGGCGAGCATCAGCGGCGAGCGCAGCCCGACCAGCCCGGACGCCGCGACGAGCAGCCCGAGGGTGAGGGCCTTGTCGGGCTGTCCGAGGGCGCCGAGCAGGTCCGGCCAGGGGGTGGGGGAGAGGTCCGCGGCGAAGCGATAGCCGCCGGTCGCGGCCCGGGCGGGGATCAGGACCGTCATGGCGAGGGCCGTCCAGCCGATGCCCCACGCGGCGAGCGCGCCGGACAGCCACCCCTGCCGGGTGCGCAGCGCTAGCACCAGCGCCAAGGCCGCGACCGTCAGCCCGAGGTCCTCCTTGACGAAGACCAGCGGGGCGGCGGCCAGGACGACCGTCCGGGGGCGGTCCAGGACGATCCCACCCGCTGCGGCCGCCACCAGGGGGGCCGCGAACGCCACCTCGTGGAACTGGCACGCCACGGCCTGCTGGACGCCCCACGCGAGGGCGTAGGCCGCGCCGAAGGCGTAGGCGCTCGGCGCGCCGAGCGCGCGATGGACCACGCCGGTGACGATGGCCGCGGACGCCGCCACGAGCGTCACCTGGGCCACCTGGAGGGTGAACGGGCTCGGGAGGAGGGCGTAGGCGGGGGCGAGCAGCGCCAGGACGGGGTGGAAGTGCTCGCCGAGCAGATCGAAACCCGCGCCCTTGATCGAGGCGACGGGCGGGCGTCCGGCCGCGTAGGCCGCCACCGCCTGGGTGAAGATGCCGAGGTCGTAGCTCGAGGTCGCGTAGCGGCGCCACTGCAGGCTCACCTGCAGCAGGTACACCGCGGCGGTGACGACGCCGACGTGCAGGGCGGGCAGGCGCGCGAGGCGGCGCAGGGCGGGCATGGGTCCCTCTCGGGGCAGGTGGGATGGGCCCCGCGGCGCGGGGCTGGCTGGGGGTGGGGCGGACCGCTCAGCCGGGCGGCGGGGGGGTCGCGGTCCGCCCGTCGGGGGTGGTCGATCCGACGCCAACGGGCGGCGCGACGCCGCTGGGTACAACGGTGGCGCTGGGGAGCGGCGGCAGGGGCTGCCGGGGGGTGGCAGTCGGCGGGCTGCTGGGGACCGGCGTTGGCCACGTCGCCGTGACCGGAGGACTCGGCGGAGCGAGCGGCGAGGGTGGCAGCGATGCGTGCTCCACCGACGACCACACCCACACCGTGCCGGCCAGCAGCGCGGCCAGGACCGCGATCGCGACCCAGAGCGCCAGCCGGAGGCCGCGCCCCTGCGTGCGGGCGTGCGCGACCACCCGGGCCGGATCCAGCGGCGGCGGGGTGGGCAGGGCCGCGAACTCGCCGCGCACCACGTCCTCGAAGCGGTCGGTCATAGCGCACCTCCCTCGGCGAACTCGGGGCTGCGGCGCAGCTTGGCCAACGCGCGGGCGCCGGTGCTCTTGACCGTGCCCTGGGCGATCTCCAGGATCGCGGCGGTGTCGGCCTCGGACAGGTCCTCGAAGTAGCGCAGGACGATCACCTCGCGCTCCCGTCGCGTGAGGCGACCCAGCGCGGTCCCGATCCGGGAGCGCTCCAGCACGTCGGCGTAGGGGTCGCGGACGCCGTGGGCCTCCGGAAGCGTCGCCGTTGGGGACTCGCGCCACGGCGTCCGACGCCACCACGAGACGGTCGCGTTGGCGATGCTGCGCCGGACGTAGTTGAGGGGATCCTCGTCGCGCACCCGGTCCCAGTGGCGGAAGAGCCCGGCGTAGGCGTCCTGGACGATCTCCTCGGCGCGCTCGGGCGACCGGACGAGCAGCCGCGCGAACGCCAGCATCCGACCGGAGGTGGACCGCACGAACGCGTCGAAGTCGTCCGGGTCCGCCACCGTCGGCCTCCTTTCGATCGCGACCGCCGTCATATCTCCCTCAACGCAACCACGCCCGCGGAGGTTCTGTCCGGCGGGCGACGGATTCATGGACGCTCACCCGCGCCATCACCCCTCGGGCCCCTCCACGGGGGCGCCCCGCTCGACGTCGTGCCGCCGGACTCCTGCGCTTGGCCGGAGGGGGCACTACGCTGACCGCATGGTCTGGGTCGACAAGGCGCGCGAGATCGCCGATCGGCTGCACCCCAAAGGCCTGCTGTACTCGACCTACGAGCAGCGGCTCTTATCGGAGATCGACCACGACCGGCTGCCGCGGCATGTCGCGGTGCTGGCCGATGGCAACCGCCGGTGGGCGCGGCTCAACGCACCGGGCGGTCCGCTCGTGGTCGGCTACCAGGCGGGGGCCGACAAGCTCGAGCACTTCGTCCAGTGGTGCGATGAGGTCGGGATCGGCGTCGTGACCCTGTGGGTGCTGTCCACCGAGAACCTCGAGCGCAACTCCGAGGACGTCCGCCCGCTGCTCGGCGTCATCGAGCGTCTGTTCTGCGACCTCGCCGCCAGCGGACGCTGGAAGCTCAAGCTGGTCGGCGATCCCGGGCTGTTGCCGGATGCGATGGCCGACGCCCTCATGAAGGCGGAGATGTCCACCGCCGGGGCGGACGGGATGCAGGTCAACATCGCCATCGCCTACGGCGGTCGCTACGAGTTGCGGGACGCGGTCCGGTCGCTGCTGGCCGAGGAGCGCCGCCGCGGCACCACCTTGGAGGAGCTCGCCGAGACCCTCGAAATCGACGACATCGCCCAGCACCTCTACACCGCCGGGCAGCCGGACCCCGACCTCATCATCCGGACGTCCGGGGAGCAGCGGCTGTCCGGCTTCCTCATGTGGCAGTCGGCCCACAGCGAGTTCTACTTCTGCGAGGCGCTGTGGCCGGACTTCCGCCGGGTCGACTTCCTGCGCGCCCTGCGCAGCTACGCCAACCGCGAGCGCCGCTACGGACGGTGAGGGTGCCGGACGCCGCCCGCCCCGTCAGTCGGCGGACGGCTCGGCGCGCCAGTAGCTGAACAGCCGCGCCGCGTGCAGGGATGCCAGGTAGGCGTCCTCGCCGCTGGGGTCCAGCCAGGTGACGTTCCCCGTCACGGGCGGGGCGTCGGTGTGCGGGGCGTAGGTGGTGCTCACCAGGACGAGGTCGGGTTCGCCGAGCCAGGGCGCGGGCGCGCCGGGGGCGTCGGCGTCCTCCAGCAGGATCGGCGTGGCCTTGTCGGCCCGCAGGAGTTCCAGCAGGTCGGCGGCGTCCGGATCCTCGGGGTCGAGGGTCCCCTGGGCCGCCGCCCCCGCGATCCGCGCCTCCTGGGCCGTCGCCGCCAGCCGCAGCGCGTGGCGCCGGCGGGCGGACGCGCGCCGCGGCTCGTCCAGGCGCTCGTAGCCGGGCAGCAACTCGCCGAGGACCTCGGCCGCGGTGTCGGCGTGGACGGTGCTGCCGTCGTGCAGCAGCATCACGTGCGCCCACTCCGAGCCGTCGCCGCGCGTGGGGTTCAGGCCGCAGCAGCCTGCGTGGTGGTTGCGGTACTTCACGCCGGCGAGCCTACGCGCCGGCGTCCGCCAGCAGGATTTCGGCCAACACCTCGAGCAGGCCCCGGTCGAGATTCAACCCCGGCAGGACGCGGAGGCGAGCCGCGGCGTCCGGAGCCCCCAGCAGTGCGTCCCAGGCGCGGTGCTTGGCGTCGTAGGCCACCTCGGCGCGGTACAGCGCGGCGAACAGCCGGCCCAGGACGTCCTGGTCGCCCGGGGTCGGCGGCTCGGCCAGCCGGACGACGCAGCCGAACGCCGTCGCCACCTCGCCGACGTCGATGACGAGGCTGGCGCTCGCGGCGTCCCAGCGCGAGGCGAACCAGTCGGCGCGGGTCGGCGCCAGCCCGCTCACGCGCACGGTGTAGCGGCGCGTCGCCGGCACGACGTCGATGGCCCCGATGGCAGGACGGATCCTCAGGACGCCGCGAGCGTCGTCCCAGTCGAAGCGGGTGCGGGCCACCCGCGGGTCGCCGGCGTCGTCGTCCTCCACGAGGGTGAAGGTGCCGTCCGCGCCGGCGAATACGCGCAGCTCCAGGGCCTCGGGGTTGCCGAGGCCCAGCTCGTCGCCGCCCTGCAACGGGACGATCGCGCCCGCGCGCGCCAAGACCGGATAGTCCTGCAGCGTCCGGTGCAGCACGACGCGGCGTCCGCCGGCATAGCGCAGGCCGGTGAAGATGTCGACCCAGCGGCCCTCGGGCAGCCAGGTGGCGACGGACGCCGTCCGCGAGGCCGCCTCGATCGGCGACGTGATCGGGGCGACCAGCAGCTCGCTCCCGAACCGGAACGACGTGAGGGCGTCGGTGAGCGTCTCCGGACGCGGATCCTCCCAGTACAGCGGCGTCACCAGGGGCATCCCCTCGGCGTGCGCGCGGTGGTTCATGGTGTGCAGGTAGGGCAGCAGGCGGTGGCGCAGCCGCAGCGCGGCGGCCATCGCGTCGCGGTGCTCGGTGCGGAACGTCCAGGGCTCCTTGCCCATGAACGGGCTCGACGTGGAGTGCAGCCGGTTGATCGGCGAGAACGTCCCGAGCTGGAACCAGCGCGTCACGAGTTCCTCGTCGCGGACGCCGTGCATGTGCCCGCCGATGTCGTGGCTCCACCAGCCGTAGGCGATGTTGGCGGCCGTGGCGGTGAAGAACGGCTGGAACGCCAGCGACTCCCAACTGGTGATCGTGTCGCCGGAGAACCCGAGGGGGTAACGGTGCGACCCCGGACCGGCGTAGCGGCTGAAGGTGAGCGGACGCCGCCCGTCGCGCCCGCTGTCGGCGAAGTGGGTGTGGTTGAGCGCCCAGAGCGGATCGAGCCCCGGCATGCGCGAGTCGGTGCCCTGCTGCCAGTCCAGCCACCAGAAATCGACGCCGTCGGCCTCGAGGGGGTGCAGCACCTCGTCGAGGTAGGCGGCGAGGAAGTCCGGGTCGGCCGCGTCGAACGGGATCGGGGCGCCGGCGTCCGGATCCAGCCCCAGGCGACGCGCGAGCCGGGGGTAGGCGTCCTCGAACGAGCGGACGCCGTCGGCGGGGTGCAGGTTGAGCGCCACCTTCAGGCCGCGTTCGTGCAGCCACGCGAGGAAGCCGGGCGGGTCGGGGAAGAGGTCGGTGTTGAACGAGAAGCCCGTCCAGCCCGAGCCGTGTCCGGGCGGGAGGTTCACCCAGTGCCAGTCCATGTCGACCACGGCGACCGCGAACGGCAGCCCCTCGGCCGCGAACCGCTCGATCAGCCCCCGGTACTCGGCGTCGCTGTAGGCGTGGTAGCGACTCCACCAATTGCCGAGCGCCCACCGGGGCAGCAGCGGGGTCGGTCCGGCGAGGCGCTGCAGGTCGGCGACGGCGCCTGCGAAGTCGCGGCCGTGGGCGAAGACGTAGAGGTCGAGGTCGCCGGCGTCGCGCGTCCGGGGGGCCACCCAGTCGTCGGTGAGGACGAGCGAGCGCGAGTCGTCCAGGACCGCCACGCCGACCGGGCTGCACACCCCCGGTTCCAGCGCGACGGGGCCGTCTGCTTCGTCCAGGGTGCGCGCGGTGCCGCCGAAGTTGGTCGCGTCCGGCGGGTCGGGCGCGTAGTGCCAGGTCCCGTGGGCGCCGTCGCTGTCGCGCCGCCTCAGGCTCAATCCGCCGGGGGAGAACGGCCCGCCGTCGTAGTCGAGGATGAGCCGGGACGTCTCGATCCGGACGCTGTCGCCCATCCGGGTCGCCGTGAACGGGGCGGGCCCCAGGTCGCGGTGCACGATCACCTGTGTGGCGGCGTCGGTGAAGGTGCCGGACGCCGACCGCTCCAGCCGCAACAGGCGCTCGGTCAGGACGGTGATCCGCCAGTGCGGTCCGGTGACGATCTGTTCCGGGCGGGCGTGCGGCTGCGTGGCCAGCGCGAACCGTCCGGGTCGGGCAGCGAGGTCGGGCATGGCGGCAGCCTAGGCGCCGCGGCCGTCAGCCGACCGGGTGTTCGGCGGCGTCCGGCTCGGACTCCCCGGCCAGCAGCACCCCGACGATCACGACCGCGCCGCTGACGAGCTGCAACGGCGACACCCGCTCGTGCAGGACCGCCGCGGCGATGACGAGCCCGAAGATCGGCATGAGGTTGATGGACGCCGCGACGGTCGGGGTGGGCAGGTGCCGCATGCCGTGGGCGTACAGTCCCATGGCGATGATCGAGCAGAGCACGGTCAGGGCCGCGATGGCGAGCGTCGTCTGCACCGGGAACTGCCACGGTCGCCAGGACGGCACCTCCAGCAGCACCAGCGGGAGGAAGGCGACCGCGCCGACGGCGTCCTGACGCACGACGACCGTCACGGGGGAGTGGCGCCGCACGACATCGCGGGTGACGAACGTGTAGAACCCCCACACCACCGCGCTGAGCAGGATGAGCAGGTTGCCCCACAGGCGCAGCGGGGTGACGGTCAGGTCCACCGGCGCCCCGCCCACGATGCCGATGGCGCCCAGCATGGCGAGCGCGATCCCGAGCCACGCGCGACGCGAGACGTGCGCGTGGTTGAGCAGGGCGTCCATCGCCACGATGATCGCGGGGTAGGCGGCGCCCAGGAGCGAGGCGTCCGTGGCGGTCGTCCAGGCGACGCCCAGGTTCTCCAGCGCGAAGTAGGCGGTCACGCCCAGCAGGCCGCCGATGGCGAGCAGGCGGGCGTCCGCGCGGGTGATCGGACGCCGGCGTCCGGTCGCCGCCCGCCACGCCCACAAGATGACCGCGGCGGCCCCGAAACGCATCATGCCCAACGTGAACGGGCCGACATCGGCATAGGCGATCTTGGTGAGGGTGAAGCTCGCGGCGAACAGCAGCATGGAGAACACCAGCGCCCCCATCGCTCCCGCCCGCGTCCTGTTCACGCGGGGACGTTAGCGGGTCGGCGACCCCACGCGCACCACGGGTGCTGCGGCGGACGCTTCGGCCGCGTCGACGCCAAGCCGGCCCGGCGGTGACGGGAAGGTGAATTCGACGGCCAGGCCCCCGCGCCCGCGCGTGTCGGCCGGGGTGGCGCGGGCGTCCGGGTTAGGGTCGCTGCAAGGACGGACCGCGAGGAACCGTCCCGGCGAGAGGAACCCCATGGGACCACGCTCCCGATCAGGACCCCTCGGCTGAACCATCGGTGAGGCCGAGTGGACAGCCGCTCGGCCCTGACACGAAGGACCGACGTGCTCGATACCGCCACCGCCGCCCCCACCTCCCGCACCCGCGCGCCCCACGTCGACACGAAGGTCTACGTGATCGACACGTCCGTGCTGCTGAGCGATCCGTCCGCGCTGCGATTCTTCGCCGAGCACGAGATCGTCCTGCCGCTGGTGGTCATCAACGAACTCGAGAAGAAGCGGCACGACCCGGAGATCGGCTACTTCGCCCGGGCGGCGTTGCGGTTCCTGGACGACCTGCGGGTCGAGCACGGACGCCTCGACCTGCCGATGTGCGTCAACGACGCTGGCGGGACGATCCGGGTCGAGTTGAATCACTCCGCCGACGATGTGCTGCCGGCCGGCTTCCGGCTCGGCGACAACGACTCCCGGATCCTCGCTGTGGCCCTCAACTACGCCGCCGAGGGGCGCGAGGTGGTGCTCGTCACCAAGGACCTGCCGCTGCGGGTGAAGGCGGCCTCCGTCGGGTTGGCCGCCGAGGAGTACCGCCACGAACTCGCGCGGGACGCCGGGTGGACCGGCATGGTGACGCTGGAGCTGTCCGCCGCGGCTCTGGACGAACTGTACGACAGCGGCCGCGTGACGACCGCGGAGGTGTGCGACCTTCCGTGCCACACCGGCGTCGTCGCGCGCGGCGGCGGGTCGACCGCGTTGGGCCGCGTGCACCCGGACAAGACCCTGCGACTCATCAAGTCCGACCGTGACGTGTTCGGACTGCATGGCCGCTCGGCCGAGCAGCGGATCGCGCTCGATCTGCTCATGGATCCCTCGGTCGGCATCGTGTCGCTGGGCGGACGCGCCGGGACCGGCAAGTCGGCGCTCGCGTTGGCGTCCGGGCTGGAGAGCGTCCTGGAGCGGCGGCTGCACGACAAGGTGATCGTGTTCCGGCCGCTGTACGCGGTGGGCGGACAGGAGCTCGGGTTCCTGCCCGGCACCGAGGGCGAGAAGATGTCGCCGTGGGGGCAGGCTGTGTTCGACACGCTGGGGTCGGTGTGCCACAAGAACGTCGTGGACGAGATCGTCAACCGTGAGCTGCTGGAGGTGCTGCCGCTCACGCACATCCGGGGGCGGTCGCTGCACAACGCGTTCGTGATCGTGGACGAGGCCCAGTCGTTGGAGCGCAACGTGCTGTTGACGGTCCTGTCGCGGATCGGCCAGAACAGCCGAGTGGTCCTCACCCACGACGTGGCGCAGCGCGACAACCTGCGCGTCGGACGCCACGACGGCGTCGCCGCGGTGGTCGAGAAGCTCAAGGGCAACCCGCTGTTCGCGCACGTCACCCTGACGCGCTCGGAGCGTTCGCCCATCGCCGCGCTGGTCACCGACATGTTGGAGGACGTGGGCGTGTGAGGTGAGGGTCCGTCCCGGCGTGGGAGGATGGCCGGCATGGCTCGACCGAGGACGCCCGCACGGGCGACGCAGATCTTCATCGCGATGTCCGTGGTGTTGGTCCCGATCCTGCTCATCACGTGGTTCTTCACCCACATGCCGGATCCGGCGGTCAACCGCGTGGACCCCAGCCACCCGCTCGCCCAGGCCCGCGCGCAGGCGTCCTACCCGGTGCTGGCGCCGGCCCACCTGCCCGAGGGCTGGCAATGCACCCGGGCGCGCTGGACGCCGGCGGGGGAGCTGCAACTGCGCAACACCGTGGCGCTCGGCGACACCTGGCAGCTCGGCTACCTCACCCCGGCCAAGATGTACATCGGCCTCGACCAGCGCGACCGGCTGCCTGAGCCTTTCGTCACGGAGACGACGCGGCAGGGCCGCGAGTCCGGGACGTCCACGGTCGCCGGCGCCGCGTGGACCCGTTACACCTCCGCCGAC
The DNA here is from genome assembly GCA_964482465.1 of uncultured Nigerium sp. Lineage (GTDB taxonomy): Bacteria > Actinomycetota > Actinomycetes > Propionibacteriales > Propionibacteriaceae > Propioniciclava. Next base: position 8,983 of record CAYZXQ010000056.1, read on the forward strand.
GGACGCACCCACGCCCTGGTCAACCGGGGCGTGAAGGCCGTGACGATCGTCAGCGGCGACCTGCCCTTCGAAGAGCTGGAGGCCTTCGCCGGGACGCTGGCGTCCGGCTGAGCTTGGGCCGAGGAGTGGCCGGAATAGCGAGGTGACTGCCCGGATGGGGCTGCCGGAGTGGGGGGCCTGGCGCGCAGTGTGCCAGTCCCATTCGGGCAGTCCCTAGGAGTAGACGCTCACGTGGACGTGATCGTAGTGATTGGCGGTCGCCGACCCGCGATTCTCCATCGGACGCCAGCCGCGCTCGGGGTAGGCGATGGTGAAGATCGACTGCCGGTAGATGACGTACTTCACGTGGTAGGTGCTGGCGTTCGCGGCGAAGTACTTGGCGATCTCCCAGCCATAGTCGGCGTTGGCCGACCAGGGGGAGGGCATCATGATGTCCACCGCGCGGCCGTTCGGGTGATCGGAGGAGTACGCGCTCGACGAACGCCAGCCGTAGAGGGTGGTGATGCGCGGGTAGCGCGCCAAGACCGCTGAGACGACCGACTTCGCGTTGGGGGTGAGTTGGCTGATGCCCGAGGTCGTGATGCTCTTGGGGATCGTCAGCGACAGCGACGTCGCGGTCGGGACGGCGGGCGACGTCGTCGGGACCGCCGTGGTGTAGCGCGTGGCGATCCAGCGGTTCTGTCCTTGGTAGACGATCTCGGTGTAGTCGGTGGTCGTTCGTCCGGTGATGTCCACGATCGAGTTGCCCGGCAGGATGCCCGTGTACGGGTCGTTGAGCGACCCGCCCGTGCGCAGGTAGAGGTTGGCGACGGTCCGGATCTGCCGAGTCGGGGTGGATGGCGTGGGTGTGGGAGCCGTCGTGGTCGTGGGAGCGGTCGACGGGGCGGCGGCGGGCGTCGTCGCGGTCGAGGTGGGCGCCGGGGCCGGCGTGGCGGGCGTGGAGGCGTCGACGGCGAGGTAGCTGCTGTACATCCAGCGGACCGCGCCGTTGTAGAGGACCTGGGTCCAGTTGCCGGAGACCGCACCGGTCGTGTCGACCTTGGTCCCGCTGGCCAGGGTGGCCACGACGGGGTAGGTGGTGTCCGGGCCGGTCCGGACGTTCACACCCGCCGTCGTGGTGGCGGACCCGGACGCCTTGGGTGCCGTCCCGCCGGTGGTGGCGCCCGTGGTCGCGGGTGCGGACGCCGCGGGTGCGGACGCCGAGGCCTTGAGGTAGGTCCGGTACACCCAGCCGGTCTGACCGCCGACGGTGACCTTGGCCCAGCCGTTGGCGACCGCGCCGCTGGCCTCGACGGCGAGGCCGGGGGAGAGGACGCGCAGAACCGGGTAGGTCGTGGCGGGGCCGGACCGCATGTTGACGTACGTGGTGGCCGTCATGGGCTGGGTCGCCAGGGCGGTTTGGGTGACGACGAGCGTCCCGGCACCGAGCGCCAACGAGGAGATCGCCACTCCCGCGACGAGGCGGCGCCACCGTGCGCTGCGCTGGGCCATGGGGATCCCCTTCCGTGTCGACGGACGGGGCTCGGGCCACCGTCGCGGTCATGCAACCAGCCGCGACGATGCTCGACAATCGCCGATGGGCGTCGCACACCCGCGACACGCCGGTGCGGGGAACGAGTCACACACGTGTTGTTCGTGAGGGGGTCTCGGGGTGTTTTACCTTGTCGATGCGATGTTGGGGGGCGCGGTGCAGGGGGTGGGAGGTATCCGGACGCCAGCCTGAGAGATTTCTGAGGATGTCTGGAGCGGGGGTTGAGACCCGCGGCCGCGGCGTCCGGCCGGATCAGAGGGCTGCGGCGTCCGGAGCGGGCGGCACCACCCATGAATCGTCTGTGTCCGCGACCCAGCCGGCGCATGTGCCCCACACCTCGGCGGGGAGCCAGTCGGAGTCGAGATCGGACGCCGCCACAAGGCGTCCGCCGGTGTAGGCGACCGCGCGGCGGAGGTGGAGGGGGTCGACCAGTTCGATGGGCAGGCTGGCGTAGCGGCCGGTGACGGCGTTGGCGCGGAGCGTCCCGAGGACATCCGGGGCGAACGAGCGGGCGACCCACACCAGCGGACGGCCCCGGCGGCGGGCGGCGGCGATGACGGTCAGGGTGTCGCGCTGGGAGGCGACGTCGGCGTCCGTCACCAAGACCGCCGGATCGAGCAGGATGGCCAAGGCCTTGCGCGGATGGTTGAGGAAGCGTCCGTCCGGGGTTCCGCCGGGGAGGGTGGCGGCATCGTCCCGACGCTCCAGGAGGGCCAGTTCGGCGTCCGCGGTGGCCGACGGGCCGGTGGGGGGCAGAGCGTCGAGGTCGTCGTCGGTGACGTAGGCAGGATCGACCGTGGGGACGAGCCCGGGGATGGCCCGGTCGGGGGGTTCGGACAGCTCCGCGCGGGCGCGGCGCAGGCGGCGCCGGTCGATCACGACGCCGAGGGCGATCACCGCGATGCCGACCACGAGCACCACCGCGATGCCCCATGCTGGCGGGTTCATAGTCCCAGCGTACGGGCGGGGAACTGGCAGGGGCGGTCGGGGTGCGAGGGGAGGTGTCGGCGGCGGTAGAGTGGCGGTCCGCGGGGCCTATAGCTCAACAGGCAGAGCAGCGGACTTTTAATCCGCGGGTTCTGGGTTCGATTCCCAGTGGGCCCACGGGGCAGGTCAGACCCTGCCATGAGAGCCGGGCGGTTCTCGCGCTGTTCTTGCCTGTTCCCCGCCTGTGCAGCAAGAGCACCGGCCAGGGGGCCAACTCAGTGGTCATCGCGATCCGTGGCAGCGTCGTCCACTGGCGCTGTTCGATGACCGGCTTCCCGCTCGCATTCAGGGCGTCTGACCTCAGGTTCAGGCTCGCGTCGCTCCGCGACGCCGGATCTCACTGGCGAGGTTCGGATACGGGTCATTGAGTGGTCGGCGCTGCTCGCGGGCGAGCCGTCGCTGCTCGCGCAACGGCTCCCCCGCCGTGTAGTAGCGCCCACGAGTCTGGCCGTGGGCATCGAGCAGCCCGAGTTCGACGAGACGAGATAGGTCACGGCTGGCGGTCCTATCCTCGACGCCCACGCGGCCCATGTACGTCGGACGCGTCACGCGCATCCCGAGGAGCACGTCGAACAGGGCGTCCGACACCCGGTCCGGCAACTGGTTCTCGCGCACGGTGTCGTCGATCGACGCCCACAGCCGTTCGGCCTCCGTGAAGCGACGCTGAAGCGTCTGGGCCTGCATGTGATGGGCCCGCAGGTTGAACTGCAGCCACAGTCGCGCGTCACGGTCGGGGTGCCACGAGCCGGCTCCGGTGGCCGCGAGGACGGCGTAGTAGTCCTGGGTGTTGTTGCCGAGCCACTCCTCGATGCTGCTGAACGTGGGCTCAAGGACACGGTCTTGGGCCATCACCATCGTCTGCAGGGCGCGCGCCATCCTCCCGTTGCCGTCGCGGAAGGGGTGGATCCTCACGAGATTGAGGTGAGCCATCGCCGCCCGAACCATGGCCTCTCCCGAATCGTTCCGGATGTCCGTCATCAACTCGCTCATCAGACCGGGAACGAGGTCGGCTTCCGGCCCCTCGTAGACGGCACGCCCCCGCTCGTCGTCATGCACGTAGATGGCGCCTGTCCGGTAGCGGCCCGGGCTCTTCGCCAGGTCATGCTCCAGCAGCATGAAGTGCATCGAGCGGAGCACCGACTCATCGATGCGGAAGTCGGCGTCCGCCGCCATCGTGATGACGTACGTGAGCACGCGGCGGTAGCCGAGGATCTCCGCCCAGGTCTGCTCGTCCGCGGTCAGCGGCGGCCCGTCGTCCACCGCCGCGGCGGCGTCCTCGTCGGACACGGTGTAACCCTCGATGCTGTTCGAGCCTTGGATCGCCCTCGCCTGCGACGTCCGCCGGAGACCACCGGTCCACCGTTTCGGCGCACGCAACACCGACGCCAGCGACCGCCGGATGTCGTGAATCTCGGCGATCACCGAGGCGTCGTCCAGGCCCAAGTCCGGCGCGGAGAACGGCAGGGGCATTTCAGTGTCCGAATGTCCTCATCATTGTGACACGATCGTCGAGCCGATGCGCAACGCGACGTCCGCCGGCCACCCTGCGGGTTCGGGGAATCGGAGAGACCGGCACCTCCTGACGCGAAACCCCTCGTCCCAACCACTTGTATAAAGTTTGTGCAAGCTGTAGCGTTGGTGGCACGCCGACGAAGGGAAAGACCGATGACCGATCAGAAGAACTCCGCCGACAAGCTCCGCAAGCTGCTCGAGGCCGAGCGGTTCGCCATGCTCACCACCTGCACGCCCGAGGGCAAGCTGGTCAGCCGTCCCATGACGATCCAAGAGGTCGAGGGCTGGACCGTCCGGTTCATCGCCCAGGCCGACAACGACGTCACGCTCCAGTCCCAGGGCCAGCAGGTCAACCTCGCGCTCATGGGCTCCGGCTCGTATGTCTCCTTGTCCGGAACCGGGGGCGTGGAGACCGACATCGCCAAGAAGCGCGCGCTGTGGGACCGCCTGACCGAGGCCTACGCCGGGGACGCCGACGATCCCCGCAACGTCATCATCGAGATCGCCCTCGACTCCGGCGAGTACTGGGATGGCGGCAACCCGATGGAGCGCGTGCTGGGTCTGGCCAAGGCGCTGGCCACGGGCGAGCGCCCCGATGCCGGCGACCACGGCACCGTCCGGCTCTGACGCCATGCTGACCGCCGTCCTCCGCGAGCTACGCGCGTTCGGGACCGCGTCCCTGGTGACGCCGGTCCGGACCGGGCCGGAGGAGGCGCCAGCGGTCCGGCGCCGGCGACAGATCGTCGTCGGCGCCACGCTCCTGGTGGGGGCGGTGGCCCTGGGCCTCGCCCTGGCCCTGCCGCCCGGCGATCCGCTCTTCCCCGTGGCCACCCTGGGGGTCGCTGCCGTGTGGGTCGTGGGGGCGCTGGCGTCCGGACCGCTCCACCTCGGCCACGGACGGACGCGCGCCGGCGGCATCAGCCGCGGCGTCCTCCAGGGCCTCATCCTCGGCCTGCTCCTGCTCGCCGTCTTCCTGGCCGGAGCGCTGCTGGTCGCCCAGATCCCCCCGCTCCGGGCGCCCGTCGAGGGACTCCTCGACCACGCGCGCTACGGATCGCTCGCGCTCGTCGCCCTCGTGACCGTCGTCAACGGGATCGCCGAGGAGCTCTTCTTCCGCGGCGCCGCCTACGCCGCCTTCCCGCCCCGCGTCACTGTGATCGCCACCACCGCGCTGTACGCCGCGTCCACCCTGTTCTCCGGGGTCCTGTTGCTCACGTTCGCCGCCGCCTGCCTCGGCCTGCTGACCGCCTCCCAGCGGCGCGTCACCGGCGGCGTCCTCGGCCCCATCGCCTCTCATCTCACCTGGTCGCTCGGCATGTTGTTCCTGCTGCCGCCGGCCTTCGCCCTAGGAGCCTGACATGTCCCCACGCCTCGCCCTCGTCACCGGTGCCTCCGGCTACGTCGGGGCCCACCTCGTCCCCGCCCTGCTGGACGCCGGCTGGCGCGTCCGCGTGCTGGCCCGCCGTCCCGACGGTTTGGACGCCGCCTGGCGCGACCGCGTGGAGATCGTCGAGGGGGACGCCACCCGCCGCGACGACGTGACCCGAGCCCTGGACGGCGTCGAGGTCGCCTACTACCTGCTGCACTCCATGGACGGAGAGGGCGACTTCCGCGCCCGCGACCTCGCGCTCGCTCGGACCTTCGCCGCCGCGGCCGAGGCGGGCGGCGTCCGCCGCATTGTCTACCTGAGCGGGCTGCACCCCGACGGCGAACTCTCCGACCACCTCGCCTCGCGCGTCGAGGTGGGGGAGGTCTTCCTCGACTCGGCCGTCCCGGCGGCCGTCCTCCAGGCGGGCGTCGTGCTCGGCGACGGGTCGGCGTCCTTCGACATGTTGCGGCACCTGACCGAGCGGCTGCCGGCCGCCATCGGACCGAAGTGGCTGCGCAACCGCATCCAGCCCATCGCGATCCACGACGTGGTGTTCTACCTCGTCCGCGCCGCCGACCTCGACCCCTCGGTCAACCGGACCATCGATGTCGGCATGCCCGAGGTGATGTCGTACGCCGACATGATGCGCCGCTACGCTCGGGTGGTCGGCCTCCTGCCGCGCGCCATCGGGACCGTCCCGCTGCTCACGCCGAAGCTCGCCTCCCACTGGGTGGGGTTCGTCACCCCGGTCAAGCACGGCATCGCCCGTCCGCTCGTGCACAGCCTGATCCACGAGGCGATCGTGCGGCGTCCGGACGCCGCCGAACTGCTCGGCGAGCCCGAGGGCGGCCTGACGGGCTTCGACGACGCAGTGCGGGCGGCTACGGTCACCGTCGACCCCCAGCGTTGGAGCCGCACGCTGGCGCGCGTGGGCGCGGGAGTGGCCGCCTGCGCAGTCGCCGGCTCGCTGCTCACCGACCCGCGCGGCTCCTGGTACTCCTCCCTCCGTAAGCCCGCCTGGCAGCCGCCCGCGGCCGCCTTCCCCCTCGTCTGGACGACGCTCTACGGCCTCATCGGCCTCGCGGCGACCAGCACCTTCGCCGACCTGGAGGAGAAAGGCCGCGGCGACCAGGCCAAGGCCTTCGGACGCGCCTTGGCGGCCAATCTTGCGCTCAACGCCGCCTGGAGCGGGGTGTTCTTCCGTGCCCGCCACCTGCCGGCGGCCACCGTCGCGGCGGGGCTGCTGGCGGCGTCCTCGGCCGACCTGACGCGACGGGCGGCCTCCGCCGGCGCGGGCAAGGCCGCCGGACTGGGCGCCTACGCCGCCTGGACCGCCTTTGCGTCGGTCCTGTCCGGCGCGGTCACCTGGCTGAACCCCGGCGCGCGGGCGCGTCGCGTCGGCTAGCGTGGCCATCGCGAACGAGGGAGGGGCCGTGCTCACGGTGAGCCAAGTCGCCGCGCTGACCGGCGTGGCCGAGGGCACCTTGCGCATGTGGGAGCGCCGCTACGGTGTCGTGGACCCCGCGCGGTCCCCGGGCGGGTACCGGCTCTACGACGACGACCAGGTGGCGCTGTTGCGCGAGATGGCCTCGCTCGTGGACGCCGGGGTCCCGGCTTCGCGCGCCGCCGCCACGCTGTTGCACGCCCCTCGCGTCGTTGCGGCCGCCCCGGTCGCGGACGCCCTCCACCCCGACGCCCTCGTGGCCGCGGCCGCCTCGCTCGATCCGCGCCGCCTGCGCGAGGTGGTGGAGCGCGCGTTCGCCAGCGCTGCCTTCGAGGTCGTCGCCGACGACTGGCTGCTGCCGCAGCTTGGGCGCCTCGGCCAGGCGTGGGCGTCCGGACGCCTCAGCGTCGCCCAGGAGCACTTCGCGAGCGCGGGGATCATGCGCGCGCTCGCGGCCCAATTCGAGGCGGCCGGCCCCGGACGCGGCGAGCCCGTGCTCGTCGGCCTGCCCGCCGGCGCCCACCACGAGATCGCCCTGTTGAGTTTCGCCGTGTGTCTGCGGCGTCTGGGCGACGACGTGGTCTACCTCGGTCCCGACCTGCCCGCGGACGGCTGGGTGCGCGCCGCCGCCGAACGCCACCCTCGGGCCGCGGTCCTGGGCGTGACCTCCGAGGCCGCGGCGGTCGCCGCCGCGGAGGTCGCCACGCGGCTGGCCCGGATCGTCCCGCCTGTGGCCGTCTGGGTGGGGGGATCGAAGCGCGGGCTCGTCGCGGGCGCCCACGAGCTTCCCGACCGGGTCTCGGACGCCGCGGGCCTCCTCCACCGGGCGTTGCGGGCCGGCCGGTCCTAGGGAAACGCCGATCAATCATGTTCTGGCTGCGGCGGCCCGGATCGAGCGATCCGAACCCCCTCGA
>CAYZXQ010000057.1:0-1982 GCA_964482465.1 uncultured Nigerium sp.
ATCGCCGACATCGCGGGGTACTACCGCACGTAGACGCACCCCCACCGGGGCGTCTCCGGCCAGCGCGACGACAGTCCGCCGGTCCGGGGACGCCCCGGCGTGCTTCTCGGGGGACGCGGCGTGCGGCGCGGGTTGCAGCCCCCGGACGCCCTGGGTCCGGCTTAGTCGTCCACCCGGCTCTGCAGCCGGGCGAGGACGTGCATCTGCTCGACCGTCGCCGGATACAGGGCGGTGTAGGCGGCGTACAGCTCGTCGTAGACGCCGCGGTGGGCCGGGTCGGGAACCACGGTGCGATCCACCTCGGCCCAGTCGGTCGCAGGATCGACCAAGCCGGCCCCGATGGCGGCCATCAGCGCGTCGCCGTAGCTGGCGCCGATGGTCTGTTTCGGGACGATCTGCTCCAGCCCGGTGACGTCGCTGACGATGCGCGTCCACAGGCCGCCTTGGGTGCCGCCGCCGACGGCGATGGTGCGCGCGGGTGGGCCGGCGAGATGCTCGAGGCTGTCGACAATCTGCCGGATGCCGAACGCGATCCCCTCGTACGCCGCCCGGAACAGGTGCGCGCGTCCGTGCCGCAGCGACAGCCCGATCAGGAGCCCGCGGGCGTCCGGATCGTAGATCGGCGAGCGTTCGCCGGCGAAGTAGGGCAGGCAGAGGACGCCGTCGCTGCCGGCCGGCACCTCGGACGCCTCGGCGACCAGCGCGCCGAAGTCGTCGGCGCCGGTGAGCGACCGGATCCACTCGGTGAGCGAGCCCGAGGTCGACATTCCCGCAGCCAGCGTGTGCGAGGAGCGCTCCACCCCCGAGGTCGTCCACAGGCCGCACGCCGCGGTCGCGGCCGGCAGCACCTGCACCAGGAACATGGTGGAGCCGTACATCAGCATGAGGTCGCCCGGACGCCGGACGCCGGCCGAGAAGGCCTCCGCCCAGGCGTCCACGGTTCCGGCCATGACGGGTGTCCCGACGGCCAGACCGGTCGACGCGGCCGCCTCCGGGGTGATCGTCCCTACCTGCTCGGCGGGCCAGGCCAACCGCGGGAGGGCCACGCCCGAGAGCACGATGTCCGCCCAATCGGACGCCCACGCCTGCGCGTGGATGTCGTAGAGGGGGTCGCACTGGCTCGCGGTGTGGTGATCGAGCACCCACGCGCCGGTCAGCCGCTCCACGACGAACGAGTGCGCCGAGTGCCAGTGCGCGCCTGCCGGCCAGGGACGGTGTGTGCGCCACCAGGCCAGCTTCGGCCCCAGCGCCTGGCTGCTCAGCGTCTTGCCGCAGCGGGCGAGGATGGCGTCCTCGCCCAGCAGGGCCGTCTGTTTCTCGATCTCCGCGCCGGCCCGGGTGTCGATGCCGTAGAGGATGCCCGGCCCGACGGGCAGCCCGTCGGCGTCCGTGACGACCAGGCAGGGACCAAGCCCCGAGACGCACACGCCGGCGATGGGTCCGGACGCCAGCCCCGTGAGTTCCCGAGCCACGGCGACGACGTCGCCCCACCAGTCGCGCTCGGCGTCCATCTCGACCCACCCCGCCCGCGGGAAGGTGGGCGCGTGGTCGCGGCGGGCGGTCGCGACGACCGCCCCGGTGAGATCGGCGAGCACCCCCTTGGTGCTTCCCGTGCCGATGTCGATACCCAAGACCAGGCCCACGACTGCGCTCCTCTCGCTGCGATGCGGATGCGCCGACGAGTCTCCCACCCGGTCGTGCCGCCGCGCACTCGATCGGCCACGATGCCGCCCTCGCGCCCTGGGCCGAGCGGTCGCCTGCGTCCTCAGCCCCGCAACCTCGCCGAGCGCGGTGAAGGTGCGCGTCGGCGTCCGTTGCGAGTCAGGCTGGGAGCCGTTGGCGCTGACCCCCCGGCTCCTGGCCGAGCAGCGCCAACGGGACGACCGCAACCCCATCCGGACGCCGGTACGCGCGCACCCCGGTGGTCAGGACGACCAGGGCGATGACGTCGTCGGGTAGTTGGCGGCGCAGCCACAGCAGGT
>CAYZXQ010000057.1:2082-16445 GCA_964482465.1 uncultured Nigerium sp.
GCGCAGGTGCCCGACGGACGCCCCGGCGGCCTGCGCCGCGACCCGCACGGTGAGCGTGGCGAGGGACTCGAACAACGGCCCCGCCATCGCGGCCCCGGCAGCAGCGTGACGCTACCTTGAGCATGACTCCTGGGCTACCTGGAGCAGGTCCGCGCGTGGGGCGTCCGGACTCTCACACCCCGACCGGAACCGGCTCCTCCTCGGCATGCCGGGCGACGAGCTCCCGGTAGGCGGGGGTGTCGGCGTAGACCGGCTGGGTCAACGGGTTGATCCGGCGGGTGACGATGCGGTGGACGTGACGTCCGAAGACCCACAGGTTGACCGCGAGCGACACGGCGGCGACCAGGAACATGGCCGTCGGGTTGTGCGCGGAACGGTGGGCGAACATCGAATCCTGCGTGAAGTGCGGGAAGGTCAAGATGACCGCCGACCACAGCGTCAGGGTGTACGCGCGGTACTGGATCCACGAGCCCTCGGCGAACGCGAAGAACACCGGGATCGTGCAGGACGCCAGCAGCGCCAGTCCCGAGTACCACGCGCGGTCGGCGAGGCAGTTGTAGACATAGGAGAAATTCCACAGGTCGTAGGCGATGATCCACCCAAGCGTCAGGTCGCCCCAGACGATCGGACGTCCCTTGCCTTTGGCGACGAAGATGGCGGTCCAGCCGGAGATGGCCAGCAGGTTCAAGATGCCGGCGATGCCGTTCATGATGTTCCAGGGTCCGCCGATGGTGACCATGCCCTGGCTGGGGTCGACGCCGTTCAGGCCGTAGCACTGGAAGTCGCGGACGACCGCCTCGGCGATGTTGATGGCCAAGATCAGCGGCGGGATCGCCAGGTACCACCGGATGTGGCGCAGCTTCGGCACGTACTGCAAGGCGACCAGCGACAGCGAGCCGGCGAGCGCCGAGTACTGCTTGACGATGGGGAACCAGCCGGCCGATTCGGTGCCGGCGGTCGAGTGCGGCCACCAGAAGATCGTCAGCAGCACCGGGACGGCGACGAAGAACACGCCCACGGCCCACTTGTGCCGCTGGATCAGCCACGACACGAACGCCAGCGCGAACGTGACCACGGCGAGCATGGCGTAGTCCCACCACTCGCCACGTTCGAAGAAGAACAGGGTGGGATAGTCGGGGGTCATCGGACGTCCGCGCGACGTGCGCTCGGCGTGGCGGTCGCGCCCTCCTTGCCCCAGTTGGGCAGGTAGGTCTTCTCCATCTTCTGGCGGATCTGCTCGTCCCAGGAGAACTCCGGCTCGGTCCAGCCGTCGAAGTACTCGGCGTCGACCACGGACGCCCACGGCGTCCCCGGGCCGGTCGGCGGCCAGGCGGGGTTCTCGGTGACCGGCGGACGCAGCTCGGTGACGGCCGGCTTGCGGCGTCCGAAGCGGAACCACTGGGTGTAGGTGTCCTCGAACAGCGGGGTGCCGTCCCAGCGTCCGGCGGGCGTCCCCGAGCCGAAGTAGCGTCCGCCGAGGAAGCCGCGCATGAACTTGCCCGAGTGCTGCTCCTTCTTGCGGAACTCGGCGACGCGCTTGATGTAGAGGTTCTGCAGGTGGGTCATGCAGCCGCCGATGAGCTCGATGTTGATCCAGTTGATCGCCTTCGGCAGCGGCGCGTCGGGCTCGTAGCCGATCCGCCAGTGGTTGATGAGGCGGGTGCGATTGCCCTTGAGCGGCACCATGTAGAAGCACCAGGCGACGCCGAAGTGCGTCATGCTCGGGTACCGGAAGGCGAAGCTGCCCGGCGCGGCCGGCGGGTTCTTGGTGTCGACCCACTGGACCAGGTACTTGCCGGGGACGACGTCGGCCCACTCCATCGACATGCCGTGGAAGTCGAACGCCGCGATGTCGCCGGGCATCAGCGAATCGGGCTGCTGGAATTCCTCTTGGATCTCGTAGCTGTTGAAGAACGGCAGCCGGGCGAACGTCCGCTCGAGGAATTCGGAGCTGAAGGAGCCGGACTTCTCCGCGCCGATCTGCTTGAGAATGCGCCACACCGCGTAGGCGGGGGCGTCGATGTCGATGGCGTAGGTGGAGGAATAGGCGTTGGAGTAGTTGGCGTCCACCAGATCGTCGGCGGGATAGCGCCACGCCTGCTCCTCCGGCGTCGCTTTGCCGCTGAACTGGCTGAACCAGACCATGCCGCCCGCCGCGCCCAGCGCAGCCGCGCCGCCGACCTTCGCGATCAGACCCGTCAGGGAAGAACCACTCATCATCTGCTCCTTGTCGAAAACCCCAGCAGGTCTATCACCGGACGCCGACGCCCGGCGTGGCGCTGCACGTGCTCTCAGGCGGGCGTCCGGAGGTGAACGAACGATCATCTCCGCGCCGACCCGGACGCCGGCGTCCTACCATCGCCTGCCGGATCGTCCTCGTCGACAAGGTTGCTCATGTCATCGCTCTTCCTGTGGGAATTCGGCACCCCGTTCGTTTATCTCATGTGGCTCGTGGTCTTCGTGGCGCAGGTCGCCATCGCCGAGATCAACCGCCGCTGGAACTGGACGATCTTCGCCCTGTGGACCGTCGGCGGCATTCTCTTCATGCCCTACGCCGCGATGCACGGGACGCCGATGGTGGGCTGGTTCCCGTTCGGCAAATACGTGATCATGGTGCTCACCGCGACGATGACGGGTTTCCTGCTCGTGTTCGGCAAGCGGAATCCGGTCAAGGCGCACCGGTACGCCATCTGGCTCGGCGTTGCCCTGTGGGTGGGGCTGGCGGCCAACATCATGGAAGCCAACATCCGCGACATCACGATCTTCCTGCAGCGGGACGTCTACTACGCCTGCGGCGCCGATTGGCAGTGCCTGCAGCAGATCAACGCGACGCACAGCATCGACATGATCAACGGCCTCCCGGAGAGCCGAGGGATCACCGTCGCGCTGCATTCGCCGGAGTGGTATCAGGCCGTCGCGGCGAACTTCGAGGCCAACCACGTGGGCATCGATCCCACGACGGGATTCCGGACCATCGGCGGCTACTGGAACCTGCTGTCCGCAGCCGCCGGCGTCCTCAACATCCTCACCATCACGGGCTTGGGCAAGATCATGATCACCTCGCCGGGCAAGCAGAAGGTGCGCGGCCTGATTTGGGTCGACATGGTCTGGCCGTGGGTTATCGCCTATGACCTGTGGAATCACGCGTTCCTGTACAACTCTCTGGGCGATTACACGTGGTATTGCACGTTGGCGCTGCTGCTGGCGTGCACCATCCCGGCGTTCACGTGGGCGAAGGGCCAGTGGATCTGGTTCAGGTGCTTCACCCTGATGTTCTGGATCGCCGCGAACAATCTGCTGCCGGAGTTGTTGGTCCAGCCGAGCGCGATGACCAACTATTCGACGATGAACGCGACCGCCAACATCGTGTGCGCGTGGGCGGCGCTGCTGTCGAACGTCGCGCTGTTCGGGTACTGGCTGTACAAGATCGTGAGCACCCGCCGCAATCCCTGGACCAACGCGCTCTACTTCGAGCTGGGCGAATTCCGGACCATCGTGACCGAGCATTTCGACGACCGCGACAAGTACTTCGTGACCGACAGGATCCCCGAAACCCCCGAGGAACTGGGGTTCGCACCCGAGTCCCCCACCCCGCCCGCCGACGGGTACGTCGGCCACATGCCGTGGTGGGGCACGTCCGATCGCCGCTTCCCCAAGCTCCGCACCCCCGTCGCCGCCGATCCCGGCCTCGTCGCCAAGGGCGTCGTCGGCGATCCGCAGTGGGAGGTCTCCGCGCGCGGCTGACGGCGTCCGCGGACGCCGCGGGTGCGGTCCGCGCGGACAATACGCGCTTCCATGAGCGCGAAGCCGAGCAAGTTGAGGCCGCGGCAGCGCTGCGGGGTCTGGGCGCGGGACGAGCCCGACCCCCACGTCCGATCAGACGGAGACGCCTCGGCGAATACCCGCTGCCTGACCTCGAGAGCACCGGTGTGACCCCGGCGGCATACCTCGCTCGTCGGGAGTGATCCTGCCTCAGGGGCCGAGGAGACCGAGCGGGATCACCGCAACACCGTCCGGACGGCGATAGGCGTGGGAGCCCGTGTTGATGACGACCCGCTCGATCACCTGGTCGCCGATCTGGGACTGCAGCCAGTTGAGGTGCCGGACGTCGGCGTCCGACACCGCGCGAGCCAGCTTGACCTCCACCGCAATGACCCGCCGGTCGGGGCACTCGACGATCAGATCGATCTCGTGGTCGGTGTTCTTGGTGCGCACATGGCTCACCCGCGCCTCGCCCGCCCACGCATAGACCCGCAGAGACTGCGTGACCAGCGACTCGAACAGGGCACCGAGCCAGGTTCCCGTGGCCACGACCCGCTCGCCCTGGCCGCGGAGCAGTCCGTCACGCCCAACGCCCACGAGCCGCGCCGCCAAGGCGGGATCGACGAGGTGGTGCTTGGGACCAAGCGTCAGGCGTTTGAGCGGCGAGAACGCGGGCAGCCAGGCCTCCACGGGATCGAGGACGAAGAGCCGGAGCAGTTGGTCGCGGTAGTGGGCCGCCGTCTGGCGCGATGGCTTGTCCGACTCGCCGGGCGTGGCGGCGTCCAGGATCGTGCTGTACGCCGCATCGGTGGCTGTCGCGGCAGCGTAGGCGGTCAGCCAGGATCGAAGGGCAGCCGGACGCCGCACCGCCACGCCCGCCTCGAGCAGCTCGCGGTCGAGGATGCGGGCGATGTAGCTGTCGAGTTGGACGTTGCGGGCACGCTCCGGTAGGTCGCGGATGCCCGGGAAGCCGGATCGCAGGATTTCGTCGGTGTACTGGGGGACGTCGACATCGCAGGTTCCGGCGATGTGAGGATGCGCACCGGACATCAGCTCCCGCAGTGAAACGGTTGGCGTCGCCACGCCCCGCTCACTGAAGGCCATGGGCCGCATGGGCAGGCTCACGATCCGGCCCGCCCCCGAGTGGACACGGATACCTGGCGCCAGCCCTGCCGAGCCTGCCAGCAGGTAGCTCCCACCGCCCACGCCGTCGTCGACCGACCGCCGAACCCGGTCCCAGACCGGCGGCTCCAGCTGCCACTCATCGACGAACACCGGCCGCGGGAGCCTGGTGACCAGCTCGTGATCCGCAGCCAGCGCGGTCCGTTGGTGGGGATCGTTGAGCGACAGCGTGCTGGCCGCCCGACGCGCTGCGGTCGCCGTCTTGCCCACGCCCTTCGCACCCTCCAGCGCGATGGCAGGCAAGGCGGGGAAGAGCTCGTCAAGCACCTGATCGACGACACGAGGCCTGTACTGCATGACCCCATCGTAGGCGGCTATCTAACAGATGGACGCCTTTCTATCTAACTCCTGGACGGGTATCTATCTAACAAACGGACACACTGGCGGGCACTCGCGTCGCATCTCAGGGCACCAGCTCAGAGTCACCCAACGCCCGGCCCGGGGCTCCCGATCCGTTTTGTCCGACCCCACCCTTAGCCTCCTTGCTACGTTGGAATCAACGTCCCGCCCCTGAGGGGGCCGCAAGGAGGCGGACATGGAATGGTCACCCCCCACTCGTTCCGTGTGGGGCAAGACAGATCAGGCGTCGGGGCACTGGCTCCCGCTGGTACGCCACCTGGAGGACGCGGCTGCCACGGCGTCCATCCTGTGGCACGAGTTCGTGCCCGCTTCGACCAAGCGACTCATCGCTGACGCCATCGACGGCTCCCTCGACGAGGCGGGCGTCCTGGTGAGTTGGCTGGCGGGGGTCCATGACGTCGGGAAGGCCTCGCCGGAGTTCGCCTGGAAGGCCCGTCTCCAGTTCAACTACCTACTCGATCGGATGCGCGACCAGGGCCTCGACGCCTTCGATACGCACACCTCATTCGGCCATTGGGCGGTCGGCCAGATCGCGCTGACCGACTGGCTCGTCGCCAAAACCGGGGCGTCGCTCCTCATCGCGGGGTCCCTGGCATGCATCGTGGGCGGCCACCACGGCCACAACCCATCACGAGCAGACCTCGAAGCCGCCCGCAACACCCCGGCCGCCATCGGCACCGGCCCCTGGGAGGCCGTCCGGCGTGAACTGCTCGACGGCATGGCGCACCTCACCGGCGCGGACGCCTACGTCGGGCGGTGGGCGTCCAAACTCCTGCCGCTCCCCGCCCAAGCGGCACTCGCAGGCCTGGTGGTGATGGCCGACTGGATCGCGTCCGACTCCGACCTCTTCGGCTACCTGGACGCCACCGCCGCGGTCGCGCGTGCGAGACGAGCGACGACAGTTCTGCAGTTCCCGCCCCCGTGGACACCCACGCCGCCCGTCCTGGACGCCAGCGGGCTGCTCGGCGTCCGCTTCCCGGGGATCGGCGCGACGGCGTCCCGGCCGATACAGGACGCCGCCGTCGAGGCCGCGCGGACCTGCACCGAGCCCCCGTTGCTCATCATCGAGGCCCCTATGGGGGTGGGGAAGACCGAGGCCGCGCTGCTCGCGGCGGAGATCCTGGCGGCCCGCTTCGGGCAGGGCGGGGTCTTCGTGGGACTGCCGACCATGGCGACGGCGAACCCCATGTTCGACCGGACGCTCGACTGGCTGACCACCTCCCTGGGCGCCGAGGACGCCAGCATCTCCCTGGCTCACAGCAAAGCCGGGCTCAACGACCGCTACGTCGAGGTGCTGCGGGAGTCCCGGCGCGGCGAGATCTACGACGCCGAGGGTGCCCGCGAGGGCCGCGCAGTGGCGCACGGCTGGTTGCGCGGACGCCGACGCGCCGGCCTGGCCAGCTTCGTCGTCGGGACGATCGACCAGGGCCTGTTCGGGGCGCTCAAGGCGAAACACCTCGCCCTACGGCACCTGGGGCTGATCGGCAAGGTCGTCATCTTGGACGAGGTCCACTCGGCCGATCACTACATGCGGCAGTACCTGAAGGGGCTGTTGTCGTGGCTGGGTGCCTACCGGACGCCCGTGATCCTGATGTCGGCCACGCTGCCACCCGATCAGCGCGACGAGTTCCTTGCTGCCTACGCGCTGGGCCGCGGCGTCCGACGGCTGCCGCCGACGGATCGCACAGACGCCTACCCGCGCCTGACCGCGTACGACGCGGGCGTCCAGACGATCGAGGTGGCAGAGGCGTCCGACTCGACCGAGGTGACGCTGCGGCGGATCGCCGATGATCCTGCGGTGACGGTGGATGTGCTCGCGGAGTTGCTCAGCGAGGGGGGCTGCGCAGGGGTGATCTGCAACACCGTGACGCGCGCCCAGACGCTGTTCCGCGCGCTGGCCGAACGCTTCCCCGGCGAAGTCGAACTGCACCACAGCCGGTTCCTGGCCCCCGAGCGGGCGGTGCGGGCGGCGTCCTTGGTGCGGCGGTTGGGACGGTCCGGTGACGAGCGCCCGCAGCGGCTGATCGTGGTGGGCACCCAGGTGCTGGAACAGTCGCTGGATGTCGACTTCGACGTGCTCGTGACTGATCTCGCGCCGATCGACCTGGTGCTGCAGCGCGCGGGTCGCCTGCATCGGCACGGACGCCCTCGGCCCCATCGCCTCGGCGCGCCCCAGATGTACCTGCGTGGGGTCGATGACTGGTCGGCGGCGCCGCCCCAGGCCGTCCGGGGTGCGCGGACGATCTACGGGCAGGCTCCGCTGCTGCGATCTGCTGCGGTGTTGGCCGGGCGCGAGCGGCTCGTCCTGCCGGACGACATCCCGACCCTGGTGCGCCAGGGCTACGACCCCGACCTGGCACCGCCGTTGGGCTGGGAGGAGGCGTGGGCGTCCGCCCTCGTCGAGGACGCGGCGCACCGCAACGACCAGGCGGGCCGGGCACAGGCGTATCTGCTCGATCCGCCCAACAAGTGGACGACCCTTGCGGGCTGGATCGATGTCACGGCGGGTGACCCCGACAACGCGGCCGAGCAGGGGCGTTCGGCCGTCCGCGACAGCGAGGACGGGCTGGAGGTGATCGTCGTGTATCGCGACGGCGACGCGCTTCGGCTGCCCGACTCGGCACCCCGGCATGGTGGTGCGATCGTGCCGACGGGGGCCATGTGGGGCACGAGCGGCGAGGACGCCTCACTGGCACGGGCGATGGCAGCTTGCACCCTTGGCCTGCCGTTGGAGCTCACGAACCCGGGAACAATCGAGCGCACGATTCTGGCGCTCGAACAGGGGCTGGACTGCACGGTGTGGCAGGAGTCCCCGTGGCTCAAGGGGCAGTTGGTGCTGGTATTGGACGCCGACGGTCGGGCTGTGTTGGACCTCGGTCGCGAGAGTCAAGCAAGAAATGTCAGAGCCGTGATGCAGTATTCGTTAGCAGAGGGTTTGACCGTGACAAAGGAGCTTGCATGAGTACACCTCCCTCGTTTGATCTCCTGGATCAACCGTGGATCCGCGTCCGTGACCTCGACGGCGTCGTCAGCGAACGCTCGATGCGTTTCGTCTTGTCGGACGCCCACCGCTTGCGGGGGCTGGCGGGCGAGATCCCCACTCAGGACGCTGCGCTGATCCGGCTGCTGCTGGCGGTCTTGCTTGGCGCGTTGCGTCCCGAGTTCGACCGGACCGAGACCGAGGCCGTCACCGAGTGGGCCGAGATCTGGGACGCCGGGCGGCTTCCGATGGACAAGCTGGACGCCTACCTCGAGCCCCTGCGCGGTCGATTCGACCTGCTGCATCCCGAGACGCCCTTCTACCAGGTCGCGGGGTTGACCACGGCGTCGGGCAACCACTCAGGGCTCACCAAACTCATCGCGGACATGCCTGATGGTGTGAAGTACTTCACCACGAGGGGCGGACGGCAGCTGGACTCTCTGGCGCTGGGCGAAGCTGCACGGTGGTTGGTGCACTGCCAAGCCTTCGACCCCTCGGGCATCAAGACCGGTGCAGTAGGCGACGAACGGGTCAAGGGTGGCAGGGGATATCCACTTGGACCGCCTGCTTGGGCGGGAACCCTAGGACTGGTCATCGCCGAAGGGACAACTCTCTTCGAGACCCTCATCCTCAACCTGCCCCTGATGCAATCGGGTCCGGACGATCTCCCCGTGTGGGAAGCGCCACCGCTAGGTCCGGGCGTTCAAGGGAGCCATGTCACGCCGCGCGGAGCGGCAGACGCTCTGACCTGGCCCTCCCGTCGCATCCGCGTCTTCCTCAATGGGGAACGCGTGACGGATGTACAGATATCCAATGGTGACAAGCTCATGGCGCGCAACCAGCACCATGTGGAACCCATGAGCGCTTGGCGCTGGAGCAAGGCTCAGTCCTCACCAGGAGACGACGTACTCATGCCGGTGACCCACGACCCGGCGAGGAGGCTCTGGCAGGGCCTTGGCCCCATCCTCATCCGAGAGCACACCACCAGTCACGACATTCGGCCGCGTGTGGTCGATTGGTTGGCGCTAGCGCGCGAGCACGGCGTGATTGGCCGTGACTACATGGTCAACCTCTGGGTCGTGGGGATCGGATATGGCCCAAAGGCTGCAACGATTGCCGACGCAGTTGACGATCGACTCGCATCTCCAATCGCTGCTCTCACCAGCCCATTGCTCGGTCAAGTCGCGGTAGATGCCGCCGCTTGGGCTCGAGACGGTGTCTACGCCTTGACGAACCTGGTGAAAAACCTGGAGCGGGCATGCGGTGGTGAAGGAACGGGCGACCACGAGGCTGTCCGTGATCGCGGATATACCCTACTCGAACCGGCGTACCGGGCTTGGATCCGCGATCTCACTGACCCGGCCGACGCCCAGGCCGCGAAGAATCGCTGGGCCGCCACGGCGTCCGCCCTGCTTCGTCGCGAAGGTGAGGCGTTGGTGGCCAAGGCCGGGCCGCTCGCGATCATCGGCCGGCAGGTCAGGCGACCGAATAGCGACGACCTGATGCTGCTGGACGCCGGCGTGGCCTCGATCTGGTTCCGTTCGGCCCTGGCCAGGGCATTCCCGCTCCCGACACAGAAGGAAGAGGTGGTGGCATGACACCCCAAGATCGCCCACGGGACCCGTTGTACAACGCGGTCTCGCATCGGGTGCAGCTGTTGCAGTCCCAGTATCTGGCGGACGTCGCCTACGCGGTCGCCACCCTCGCGCGTCTGCGGCGCTGCGAGCCCGGAGACGTGGGCGCCGATCCGCTGGTGTGGTCAGAGACCCTGGACTGGCCAGACGACGCGATCGGGCCCCGCTACGGCGACGAGCCCACGGCCGCCGAGCGGGCGGCCCACGCGAGCATGGTCCTGTTCGCCCTGCATCAGCAAAGCCACGACCAGCCGGTCCACCGGCCCGGGGTATCGCTGGGCCGGGCCGTGGGGCAGCTCGCCAGGGCGCGAGCCCACGAGGAGGAACTGGACTCCTCCACCGTCAAGCGGTTCCACCAGGTGTCGCTGGCTACCGATCTGAGCGGCCGTCTCCACTTCTTGCGCGGCGTCATTCAGCTCCTACGAGCGGAATCGCCCCCCATCGGCCTGGACTACGGCCTCCTGGCTCTCGATCTGCGCCACCTCGCGAACCCGCGACTCGAACCCGATCCCGTCCTCTTCCGCTGGGGACGCGACCTTCACACCCGACCCAAGCCCGCCACCAACGAGGAGACGAAATGACCCTGCACATCGACATCCATGTCATCCAGTCCGTGCCGCCGAGCAACCTGAACCGCGACGACACGGGCAGCCCAAAGACGGCCATGTACGGCGGCGTCCGGCGCGCCCGCGTCAGCAGCCAGGCCTGGAAGCGGGCCACCCGCCGCGACTTCACCGAGTACCTGGACATGACCGAGGTCGGTGTCCGAACCAAGCGGGCCGTGGAGCTACTCACCGAGCGGATCACCGGGCTGCGTCCGGGGATGGACGGCGCCGAGGCGTCCGCGTTGGCGGTGCGTGCGCTGGAGGCAGCGGGGCTGAAGGTGAAGGCGGGCCGCAAGGCCAAGGACGGGGACCAGCCGCTCACCGAGTACCTGGTTTTCTTCAGCAATCTCCAGCTCGACCGGTTGGCTGAGGTGGCGGCGGGATCGGGGGGCGGCGTCGATGCTCGCGCAGCCAAGGCCGCCCTCAACCAGGCTCACAGCGTGGATGTGGCCCTGTTCGGCCGGATGGTCGCGGACGACGCCTCCCTCAACGTGGACGCCGCCTGCCAGGTCGCGCATGCGATCAGCACCCACCCGGTGACGACCGAGTTCGACTACTACACGGCCGTCGACGACCAGAATCCCGCCGAGGAGACCGGCGCTGGCATGATCGGCACGATCGAGTTCGACTCGGCGACCCTGTACCGCTACGCGACCGTCAACGTGGACGCGTTGCGGGCGAACCTCGGCAGCGATGAGGCGACCGCCCGCGCGGTGGCGGCCTTCGTCCGGTCGTTCGTGACCAGCATGCCCACGGGCAAACAGAACACGTTCGCCAATCGCACCGCCCCGGACGCCGTCGTGGTGATGGCCCGCGAAGGGCGTCCGGTCAACCTGGTGGGGGCGTTTGAGGAGGCGGTCCGCGGGCAGGAAGGCTACGTGGCGGCATCCTGCGCGGCGCTGGCGAAGTACGCCACCGACATGGACTCCTCCTTCGGCAACGCCCCGCGGACGACGTGGATCACCCGCGTCGGGGCGCGCACGGACGCCCTCGGCGTCCTCGGCGAGGCGGTCACGTTCGATGCGCTGGTCGAGGGCGTCGTGGCCCTGGTGGGAGCCGATCCCGACCCCTCGGACGCGGATCAGTCATGACCGTCCTGCTGCTGAGGCTCGCGGGCCCCATGCAGTCCTGGGGTGATTCGAGTCGGTTCACACGGCGCGACACGCGCATGGTGCCGTCCAAGAGCGGCGTGCTGGGTCTATTGGCCGCTGCTGATGGACGCCGGCGCACCGACCCGATCGAGGACCTGGCGGAGTTGCGCTTCGGCGTCCGGGCAGATCAGCCCGGGCACCTCCAACGCGACTTCCAGACGGCGATCAACTGGGACACTCGGACGTCCATGCCGCTGTCGTATCGCTACTACATCGCGGACGCCGTGTTCATAGCGGGCGTAGAAGGTGACCCTGGGTTGCTGGCCGCGCTGGCCGAGCGGGTACAGGAGCCCAAGTTCCCCCTGTACCTCGGACGCCGCTCCTGCCCCGTCACTGACCCGGTGTTCTTGGGCCTGGTGAACGAGGATCTGGAGATCGCACTCCGGAACCACCCGTGGGAAGCGGCGAAGTGGTATCAGAAGACCCAACCCGCTGAGACGGAGGTTGAGATCTACATCGACGCGAAGCCGGGCGACGCGCGACCCGCGGAGACGCGGCGCGATGTGCCTCAAAGCTTCAGCCCCGAGCGACGCGAGTATGGCTGGCGAGAGGTCGTCCACTCCTCTCCAGCCAAGGTCACCAACCCGCTCCGCACACAGGAGCCGACCCCGCCGCCTTCACCGGCCACTGAAGACTGGCTGGCAGCAGTGGAGTCGTACGGCGAAGGGAAGGCGTGATGTATCTCACCCACATGGCCCTCAACCCCCAACGCAGGTCCACGCGAGCGTTGACCGAGTCGCCACAGCGTCTGCACGCAGCCGTTCTCGCGGCCTTCGTCCCAGGCACGGCAGATCACAACCGGATCCTGTGGCGACTCGACGCGCCAGAGCGCCACCGTCTGGACCTGTACATCATGAGCCCTGCTCCTCCTTCATTGGAGGCCATGGTCGAGCAGGCAGGCTGGCCAGCCCAGCCGGTCTGGCGCACGGCCAGCTACCTCCCGATGTTGGATGCCCTTGAGGCAGGGCAGCGGTGGGTGTTCCGGTTGAGAGCCAACCCCACCAGGAGTATTCGGCCCGAACCCGGGGCGCGCGGTGACCGGGTGGCACTGGTCACGGACGAGGATCAACGCGCTTGGCTGCTCGGCCGTTCGCAGCGCTTGGGCTTCGATGTGGTCATGGGCGAGCATGGCCCCAACCTTCGCGTCGCCGAACAACGAACCGAGAAGTTCCGGCGAGGTGGCCCCCAAGGTCGACTCGTGACACTGGGGACGGCCGCCTACGAGGGGGTCTTGGTGATCAACGACGTCAAGGCAATGAGGAAGGCGCTGGTTGAGGGGATCGGATCGGCGAAGGGGTATGGCTGTGGGCTGATGACCTTGGCGCGTTCCCGATGAAGCCGATACCCGGTGCCCCACCCGCCACTGTGGGACAGCTCTCACGGATCAGCGACCGGATCACATTCCTGTACTTGGAACACGCCATCGTTCACAGGGATGGGAATGCGATTACCGTGCGGGACGACCGGGGGGTCGTCCATGTCCCGGCGGCGACCATCGCGTCCGTCATGCTTGGGCCCGGTACCACGATCAGCCACCAGGCCATGATGCTGCTGGCGGACAGCGGGGCCTGCAGCGTGTGGATCGGAGAACAGGGCGTCCGCTACTACGCGCATGGCCGGCCTCTTGCGCGGACCAGTCGACTCCTCGAAGCCCAGGCGGAGTTGGTCTCGAACCAATCCAGTCGGTTGAAGGTGGCGCGGGCGATGTACGCCATGCGCTTCCCGGGCGAGGACGTTGCATCGCTCACGATGCAACAACTGCGAGGCCGGGAAGGAGCCCGTGTGCGTCGGATGTATCGAGAGCATGCGGCAGAGCACGGGGTGGAATGGAAGTCCCGGCAGTACCGTCCGGACGACTTCGACAGCGGTGACGACCTGAACCAGGCTCTCAGCGCCGCAACTTCGTGCCTATATGGAGTGGTGCATGCTGTGGTCGTCGCGCTGGGATGTAGCCCCGCGCTTGGGTTCGTCCATACCGGCCATGATCGCTCGTTCGTCTACGACATTGCGGATCTTTACAAGATGGACGTCGCTGTGCCCGTCGCGTTCGCAGTGGCAGCCAAGCAATGTGACGACCTCGCGGGTGAGGTCCGACGTAAGATGCGAGATTCGATGCACGAAGCCAGCCTCCTGGCTCGCTGCGCAAAAGACCTGCACGTCCTGCTCGGCTCGGCTGGTGAGGAGGATGGCGACTTCTCGGTAGAGGTCGTGGAGCTGTGGGACACGCGAGGGAGAGTCGCAGGAGGTCAAAACTATTCCGGATCGGACCTCCCTTGGTAGTCGTGGTCTTGACAGCATGCCCAGTCGGACTGAGGGGACACCTCACCAGGTGGCTGCTCGAAATCAGCCCCGGGGTCTTCTGTGGGAAGGTTTCGGCGCGTGTCCGAGAGCAGTTGTGGTCGCAAATCGTCGAACTTGCCAAAGACGGACGCGCCCTCATGGTCTTCGCCAGACGAGGCGACCAAGGATTGGATTTCCGTGTCCACAAGCACGACTGGCAACCCGTCGATCTGGACGGCGTCACCCTTATCCGGCGTCCACTCGAAACTGCGACCACGTCCTCAATGAGGCCCGGATGGAGCATGGCAAGCCGCACCCGGCGACGCCAAAAGTGAATTAGACTCGTCCACTAGCTCGGCATTGGGCCTAGTCATCCAGTGCCGTCCCCGCCCGCGCGGGGATGAGCCCA
>CAYZXQ010000058.1:0-16360 GCA_964482465.1 uncultured Nigerium sp.
GGTGGGCCTAACTGGACTTGAACCAGTGACCTCCGCCTTATCAGGGCGGCGCTCTAACCGTCTGAGCTATAGGCCCGTGACGCACCAGGTGCGCCGAGGCGACACTCTATCGCCCCCCGCGCGCGGTGCTCAAATCCGCGGGACGTCAGTCTTCCGCGAGCGTCAGCTCCAGCCCGCCGAGGATGTTGGCGGACAGGTTGTACAGGAACGCGAAGATCGTGCCGAGCGCGGTCAGGATGACGACGTTCAGCACCCCGATCAGGGCGGTGATGCCCATGACCTTGTTGGTGTTGATGAATTGCTCGATGCGGATCTGCGTCTGATCCTGCGGGGACGCCAGGACCATCGTCAGCGCCTGGTTGATCGCCTCGAACATGCCGGACGCCCCGATGATCGTCCACACGACGTAGACGGCGACCCAGCTCATGATCCCCAGCGCGATCGAGAACAGGAATGACGTCTTCATCACCGACCACGGATCGACCCGCGAGATGCGGAGTCGGGCCCGCCGCGTCCGGACCGACGTCCGCGGACGGACGTCCCCGGGACGTATGGCTTCCGCCGTGATGCCCTTGTCCAGGGTCACGGTCACGTCCTGCGTGGCCTGCTCACTCACCGGGATCCTCCTCGGGGGCGGTCTGGGCGGCGGACGCCTCGTCCGCGCCGTCTTCCAGCGTAGTGGACTCCTCGACCCGCGAGGGATCGGGGTATAGCGCGATCACGGCCACGGCGTCGTCCCCGGTGAGCCCCACGAACTTCACCCCCATCGTGTCGCGACCCTTCGCCGGGACGCCGCTGACGGACGAGCGGATGATCTGGCCGCTCGTCTTGATGGCGATGACCTCGTCGTCGGCCTGGACGACGAGCCCCCCGACCAGCGCCCCACGGTCCTCGTTGAGCTTCATGGCCTTGATGCCGAGGCCGCCGCGGCCCTGTTGCCGGTACTCGCTGACGGCGGTCCGCTTGGCGTAGCCCTCGTCGGTCACGGTGAACACGAAGCGGTCGTCCTCGGGCATGTCGGCGTCGATGACCGCCATGCTCAGCAGTTCGTCGCCGTGCCGGAACTTCATGCCCGTCACCCCGGACGTCGCCCGCCCCATCGGCCGCAGCTCGCTGTCGTCGGCCGGGAACCGGATGGCCTGGCCCTTCTTCGAGATCAGCAGGACGTCGTCGGACGCCGCGCACACGTCGGCACCGATCAGCTCGTCGTCGGCGTCCCGGAAGTTAACCGCGATGAGTCCTGCCTGCCGCGGCGAGTCGTACGCCGTCAGTTCGGTCTTCTTGACCAGCCCCTTGCGGGTGGCGAGCAGCAGGTAGGCCTTGTCGGTGTAGCTGCGGATCGTCAACACCTGCGCGATCTTCTCGTCCGGCAGGAAGCTAAGCAGCCCGGCGACATGCCCGCCCTTGGCGTCGCGTCCGGCCTCCGGCAACTGCCACACCTTGGCGCGGTAGACCCTCCCAAAGTTGGTGAAGAACAGCAGCCACTCGTGGCTGGACGTCGTGAACAGGTGCGCCACCTCGTCGTCCGCACGCAGGTTGGCGCCTTTGACGCCCTTGCCGCCGCGCTTCTGCAGCCGGTACTGGTCGGTGCGCGTCCGCTTGGCGTAGCCGCCATGCGTGATCGTAACGACCATGTCCTCGTCGGGAATGAGGTCCTCGTCGGAGAGGTCGCCATCGGACGCGATGATCCGCGTCCGCCGCTCCTCGCCGTACTTCTCGGTGATCTCGGCGAGCTCCTCCGACACGATCGTCCGCTGCCGCTCCGGACGCGCCAGGATGTCGGCGTAGTCGGCGATGAGCCGCTCGAACTCGGCCAGTTGGTCGATGATCTTCTGCCGCTCCAGGGCAGCCAGACGGCGTAGCTGCATGTCGAGGATCGCCCGAGCCTGCGCCTCGTCGATGTCGAGCAGTTCTTGCAGTCCGACGGACGCCTCCTCGGTCGTCCGCGACCGCCGGATCAGCGCAATCACGTCGTCCAGGGCGTCGAGGGCCTTCACCAGCCCGCGCCAGATGTGCGCCTGCTCCTCGGCCTTCCGCAGCCGGTAGGCCGTCCGGCGCTGAATGACCTGAATCTGGTGCCGGATCCAGTAGGTGATGAACTGGTCGAGCCGCAGCGTCCGTGGGACGCCGTCCACCAGGGCCAGCATGTTGCAGCCGAAGGTGTCCTGGAGCTGCGTGTGCTTGTAGAGGTTGTTCATCACGACGCGCGGCTGGGCGTCCCGCTTCAGCACGATCACGAGCCGCTGGCCGGTCCGCGCCGAGGAGTCGTCGCGAATGTCGGCGATGCCCGCCAGCTTGCCGGCGTTGACCAGCTCCGCGATCTTGGACGCCAAGTTGTCCGGGTTGCACATGTGCGGCAGTTCGGTGACCACGAGCTGGGTCCGGCCCCGGGCGTCCTCTTCGATGTCGATGACCGCGCGCATGACGACCGACCCGCGGCCGGTGCGGTAGGCGTCCTCGATGCCCTTGCGCCCGACGATCAGCGCGCCGTTCGGGAAGTCGGGCCCCTTCACGCGCTCGAGGCACGCCTCGAGGATCTCCTCCTTGGACGCCTGCGGATGCGCCAGCACCCACTGCACGGCCTCGGTGACCTCGCGCAGGTTGTGCGTCGGAATGTTGGTCGCCATGCCGACCGCGATGCCGGTGGAGCCGTTGACGAGCAGGTTCGGGAACCGCGCCGGCATGACGACCGGCTCGGTCTCCTTGTTGTCGTAGTTGGGCTGGAAGTCGACGGTGTCGGCGTCGATGTCGCGGACCATCTCCATCGCCAGCGGGTCCATGCGGCACTCGGTGTACCGCATGGCCGCGGCGCCGTCGTTGCCCGGGGAGCCGAAGTTGCCCTGCCCCTGCACCAGCTTGTGCCGCATCACCCACGGCTGCGCCAGCCGCACGAGGGTGTCGTAGATCGCCGTGTCGCCGTGCGGGTGGTACTTGCCCATCACGTCGCCGACGACGCGCGAGCACTTGTTCCAGCCGCGGTCGGGACGGTAGCCGCCGTCGTACATCGTGTAGATCACCCGGCGGTGCACGGGCTTCAGCCCGTCGCGGACGTCCGGCAGCGCCCGCCCCACGATCACGCTCATCGCGTAGTCGAGGTAGCTGCGCTGCACTTCCTCGTTGAGGTCGATCTCCTCGACGCGTCCGGTGAGGCCGCCGGTCGCGACCGGCTGTTCGGCGGCCGCCGCCGACTCGGCGACGTCGTCCGGCAGCTCGCGCTCGTCGCCGGGGCCCTGCGGGGTTTCGGTCATGCGTTCGTCCTTGTCTTGCGGTCGGACGCCGTGGGCGTCACTGAGTCGGTGGCGCGCGGGGGCGTCAGATGTCGAGGAAGCGCACGTCCTTGGCGTTGCGCTGGATGAAGGACCGGCGCTGCTCGACGTCCTCGCCCATCAGGATCGAGAACATCTCGTCGGCCGCCGCGGCGTCCTCCAGGGTGACCTGCAGCAGGGTGCGCTGGGCGGGGTCCATCGTGGTGTCCCACAGGTCCGACGCGTTCATCTCGCCGAGGCCCTTGTACCGCTGGATCGGGTTCACGTTCGGCAGCTTCTTGCCCGCCGCCAGGCCGGCGTCGCGCATCCTGTCGCGCTGCTCGTCGGTGTAGGCCAGCTCGTGGGGGGCGTTGGTCCAGCGCAGGCGGAACAGCGGCGGCTGCGCCAGGTACACGTACCCCCCGGCGATCAGCGGCTTCATGAACCTAAAGAGCAGGGTCAGCAGCAGCGTCCGGATGTGCGAGCCGTCGACGTCGGCGTCCGCCATCAGGACGATCTTGTGGTAACGCAGCTTGTCGGCGTCGTAATCGTCCTGGACGCCGGTGCCCAGCGCGCTGACGATGGCCTCGACCTCCTTGTTGGCGAGGATCTTGTCCAGCCGGGCCTTCTCGACGTTCAGGATCTTGCCGCGGATCGGCAGGATCGCCTGGGTGCGCGGGTCGCGTCCGCCGCGAGCCGAGCCGCCGGCGGAGTCGCCCTCGACGATGAACACCTCGCACTCGGCCGGGTTCCGCGACGAGCAGTCGATCAGCTTGCCGGGCAGCCCGCCACCACCGAGCAGGCCCTTGCGGTTGCGGGCCATGTCGCGGGCCTTGCGGGCTGCGGCGCGGGCGGTCGCAGCCTGCTGGGCCTTGCGAATGATCTCCTTGCCCTCGCCCGGGTTCTTCTCGAACCAGTCGCCGAGCAGATCGTTGACGACCCGCTGGACGAAGCCCTTGACCTCGGTGTTGCCCAGCTTGGTCTTCGTCTGGCCCTCGAACTGCGGCTCGGCGATCTTGACCGAGATGATCGCGGTCAGGCCCTCGCGGATGTCCTCGCCGGACGGCCTGTCCTCCGGCTTCCTGATCATGCCCCACTGGGCACCCCAGCGGTTGACCGTGTTGGTCAGCGCCGCGCGGAAGCCCTCCTCGTGTGTGCCGCCCTCGTGGGTGTTGATGGTGTTGGCGAACGTGTGCACCGACTCGGCGTACGCGCTCGTCCACTGCATCGCGACCTCGACGGCGAGCGCCGCATCGGCGTTCTCAGCGTCGATGGCGATCACGGTGGGGTTGATCGGCTCCTTCGTGCCGGTCAGGTATTTCACGTAGTCGATCAGGCCGTCGTCGTAGCGGTAGGACGCCTCGGCGGCACCCACGGCGTCCACGAAGTCGTCGTCCTCGGACGCCGTGGGCGCCGGCCGGCGATCGAACAGGTTGATCCGCAGGCCCTTGTTGAGGAACGCCATCTCGCGGAAGCGGGTGGCGAGGGTGTCCCAGTTGTAGTGGGTGGTCTCGAAGATCTTCGGCGAGGCGTAGAACGTGATGGTGGTGCCGATCTCGTCTCCGGCGCCGAGCGGTTCGAGCCGCTGCAGGTCGTAGTCGGGATCGCCCAGGGAGAACTCCTGGCGCCAGTGGTAGCCGTCGCGGCGGACGTCGACCTGGAACTTCTCGCTCAACGCGTTCACGACGGACGCCCCCACGCCGTGCAGGCCGCCGGACACCTTGTAGCCGCCCGCGCCGAACTTGCCGCCGGCGTGCAGGACGGTCAGGGCTAGCGTCACCGCCGGGATCTTCTCGGTGGGGTGCAGGTCGACCGGGAAACCACGTCCGTTGTCGGTGACGCGAACGCCGTCGCCCTCCAGCAGCTCGATCGTGATCGTGTCGCAGTAGCCGGCCAGCGCCTCGTCGACGGAGTTGTCCACGATCTCGTAGACCAGGTGGTGCAGGCCCCGCTCACCTGTCGAGCCGATGTACATGCCCGGGCGCTTGCGGACTGCCTCCAGCCCCTCCAGCACCTGGATCGCGCTCGCGTCGTAGTTGCCGGCCTCGACCGTCGTGGACGAGGTGCCGCTGTAGCGGATCTCGGGGGGTTCAACCGTCACTGGTGTCTGTCTCCTTGCACGACAGCGCCGCCCTGCAGGGTCGCGGGCGGCACTCATACATAAACCTGGCCCATTCTAGCCCACGCGCCTCAAAATCCGGTGCTTCGTCCCCGCTCGATGGCCCCTGCGCCGCGTTCCGTGGCCCATTGGGCGCTCCCGTAGGGGTTGGGACGGCTCCGGGTACGCGCCCGGGGGGTTTCGGTCGCCCCTGACGCCGATTTCGGAGGCCGTGGCGCGGCCTTGGCGTCAGCACTCCACGTCGCGACACACCGACGTCACAAGGCGCGGAGAAACTCGATCAACGCGGGCATCGACGTCGAGGGGTTGTCGTCGGGGAAGGCGGTCCCCGCGCCGTGGTGGCAGCGCTCCTGATGCTGAGCACGACGACAAGCGGCTTCAACTCCCGCGGTGTATTTGGCGAAGTCGATCCGCTTCTTGGCCCGACCGTCGGCATGACGGCTCAGCGACTCCATGTCATGGGAGGTCTCGGCTTTGGTGTGGCCCTGAAAGTGCAGCAACAGCCAGTACTCGAAGCACGGGTTGGAGA
Organism: uncultured Nigerium sp.; assembly: GCA_964482465.1. Lineage (GTDB taxonomy): Bacteria > Actinomycetota > Actinomycetes > Propionibacteriales > Propionibacteriaceae > Propioniciclava. Next base: position 5,894 of record CAYZXQ010000058.1, read on the forward strand.
TGGCGAGGCGGACGCAAGCGGCGTCCGCGGCCTGACGTGACTCGTGCAGGAATGGATGAGGCTGAGGCGATTCCACGTCGAACACGCACCACACGTCGTCGACATCCTCGTCCCGGATGGACTCACGAGCCCAATTCACGAGCGTGCGTGGAGTTCCATGGCGATCCTCCACGCGTACATCTGCGGTGTCGGAGTTCACGAACTCCCGGACGAACCCACGTATGTAGTCGGGTTCTGACCCCTCTCCCTCGGTGAAGATGCGGACAATCCGCCGCTCCGGCCTGGTGGCCACACGGCGCGTGAGTGGAGGGGATCCCGTGCGGCGGCGTGTCACGATTGACGGCCCTCCGAGAGCGCGCGGACGAACTCCCCGGGCTGCACGTCGGGCAGACCACCGAAGCGCCCGGCGAGGTAGCCGCGCTCTAGATTGATGGACTCCCGCACCCGGGCCCCGGCGAACTCCGCCACCGACCCGAGGCGGGTGGAACCGTCGGAACGCTTCTCCGTCAACCACAGTTCGTCTCGGTTGAGGTGACCCATCAAATTCGTGTCGTGCGTGCTGAAGAGCAACTGGGCTCCCTGCGGGTTGGTGTCGGCCGAGCGGAAGAGCTTGAGCACTTCGGTAGTCAGCGTGGGGTGCAGACTGGCATCCAACTCATCGACGATGAGTAGCCCTCCGGAATCGAGGACGGACAAAAGCGGCACGAGCAACGACAGCCACTGCTTGGTCCCCATCGACTCCTGGAAGAAGGGGAGGTCGAACCGTCCGGACCCGGCGCGGTGGCTGAGGACAAGTTGCCGTCCCCGGTGCGGATCCTCCTCGGACTGCGTGACGCGCACCTCGTCGATACCCAGATCGGCCTTGCGGAGCAGGGCAAGCGCGCGATGACGGATTCGTTTCGTCCGGACTTCCCCGGCTTCTCCCTCGAACAGGGATTCCTGGGATGGCTCCCCCTCGAACAGCCGGATCGCCCCCGGCGGGGCACTCCACCACCGCAATGGCATCGCGTGTTGGTCGGCGAACCGCATCGTGTTGAAGGTGTCCGCGACGGCCTGCACCGCGGTGAGGGGATCGAATCGTCGCAGTACCGACAGGGCGAGGCTTCGAGGTGTCATGAGCGTCTTGACGGCCGCGTACTCACTGTGCCGGCGGTTCATCGCGAGACCGTTGTCCTCCCGCTCGAACACCAGACGCCGCTTCCGCCGCGGATACTCGTAGAGGGCCTCGTACTGCACTCGCGACGCGTCGACCTGACAGATGTACTCGTATCGCACCCCGTTCCGCGCAACATCGACGGCACACGTCATCGGGGCTCCCATCCCCGAAGCGAACGCGAAGGGCTCCACGGGGATGCCGTCGTCCCAGTGCACCAACGATGAGCGCACGGCTTCCTGCAGCCACACCAAGCCACCGAGCACGTTCGACTTGCCCGAAGCGTTGGCGCCGTACACGCCCACCACCGGGACCACCGGGGTGCCCGGGATCGCTTCACGAACGCCTGGACGGTCTGCGTCGACCGCCGTGAAGGAGAGTTCAACGGGGCGATGGATGGAGCGGAAGTTCCCCACTTCGAAACGAATCAGCATGGACGCCTCCTGGGCCCATCCTCGCAGACAGAGCCCCCTATTCGTAGATTCTCGACGAAATCGAGTCTCATTGTGCGGAATCCGTACCGCTTCGGTCGATCAGCCGTAGGTGTCGCGGGGACCCCTGCTGCCCTTGACGCTCCGGACGCCGTGGCTCCAACTCGGCGCCTGCGGACCCAGGACGCGGATCGCAGTGACGGTGCCCTCCCCCAGCGAGCCGTTGAGTTTCGCCACCAGTTGGGGCGCCATCAGCCGCAGTTGCGCAGCCCAGTTGGTCGAGGTCGTGCGGACCACCACCACTCGATCCCGGTAACCCTCCGGCGTGCTGTGCTCGGCGACCGCGGGACCCACCAGTTCGACCCAGCGCCCCAACAGCAGGTGGACGTTGATCTCCCGGGACCATCCGCGCTCGCCGATCACCTCCTCCAGCGCCTCGCCCAGCAGCGTCGGATCGCGGGTGTCGGACGCCGTCCGGCGCCCGGGGCGGACCCGCGGCGTCCGGCGCTTCGGCGGGGGCGGCAGCGGCGTGGTGTGGCTGACGGCCGCGGCGACCTGCCGGGCCAACTCGAGTCCGGTGGGGTCGAAGGCGGCGGCGTCCGCGTCATCGGGGATCTGGGTCATCGCGCGTCACCTCCCCGTCCGCCACGCGCCAGCGGCGTCCGGACAATGACGAGGGTACGTCCGAGGCCACCGCCGCCGTGACCAGCACCTGTTCGGCGCCCACGATGCGGTCCGCCAGGCGCGCGCGGCGTTCCTCGTCGAGCTCGGCGAAGACGTCGTCCAGGATCAACACCGGCTCCACCCCGTCGGCCCGCAGCAAGGCGTAGGCCCCCAGCTTCAAGGCGAGCGCGAACGACCACGACTCCCCGTGGGAGGCATAGCCTTTGGCCGGCAATTCGCCCAACGACAAGGCCAGATCGTCCCGGTGCGGACCCACGAGACTCACCCCGCGCGCGACCTCCTCGCCCCGGCGCTCCCGCATCCGCTCCAGGTAGCGTTCCCGCAGCGCGCCGAGATCCCACGCCGGCTCGTCGGTGACGATCCCGTTGGTGACGCCCGTGATGGACGACGAGCGGTAGGCGACCCTCGCGTCGTTATTGGTGGGCGCGATGGCCAGGTAGGCATCCGCGACCCCGGCACGCATGTCGGCCAGCGTCGTCAGGCGCGCGTGCGTCAGCTCGGCGCCGAGTTCGGCGAGGCGCTCGTCCCAGATGTCGAGGGTGAGCTCGGCGTCGGCAGGCAACGGACCCCGGCGTCCGCCCAACGACTTCAGCAGCGTGGACCGCTGCCGCACGACGCGCTCGTAGTCGGCCCGGACGCCCGCCAGCCGCGGCCAGCGCTGGGTGACCAGCTCGTCCAGGAAGCGCCGCCGGTCCGACGGCTCGCCTTTGACCAGCGCGAGGTCATCGGGCGCAAACACCACGACCCGCAGCGCGCCCAGCAGATCCCGCGGCCGCTTCAGCGGGCCCCGGTTGAGCGAGGCCTTGTTCGCCTTGTGGGCGTTGAGTTCGACCTCCAGCAGCAGCACCCGCGGATCGTCCACGCCTGCCCGCACCCGAGCGCGGACGATGGCCCGCTCCGTCCCGAAGCGGATCAACGGGGCGTCGGACGCCACCCGGTGCGATCCCAGCGTGGCGAGGTATTCCACCGCCTCCACGAGGTTGGTCTTGCCCTGCCCGTTGCGGCCGGTGATCGTGGTGACGCCCGGCTCGAACTCCAGCTCGGCGAGCGTCCACGAGCGGAAGTCGGCCAGGCTGAGGTGCGTCACGAACAACCCAGGCACCTCCTTCCGCCGCCCCATTGTCCCCGCTCGACGCGCTGGGGGCGAGCCTCCGCGTCCACGAGCGCACGCCGTCATGACGGGTGGATCGACGCTCCCTCGGGGGACAGCCCATGCCCCGGACGCACGTACGGCACGGGATGTGCGAACCCGCGCGTCCCCGCGGCATTGCCCTAGGGACGTGCACACGGGAGGCGCGGAACTCGACCCGCGGCGTCCGCCCTACTGGGGCAGACGCATCAGCATGATGACGTGCTTGTAGTCGGACGACGGCTCGCCGTCGATCGCGACCAGCGGCGTCAGCAGACACGGCTTGCCGGGGGCGGTGAACGCGAAGTTCACGTACGGGGTGTCCAGCGCGGTGAGAGCGGCCTCGAGGTAGTGCGGGTTGAACCCGGCCGCGGTCATCGACAGCCCGGCGCCGGTCTCGTCGATGACGGTCGCCTCGACCGCCTCCACCGCCTGCGCCTGGTCGCCCGTGGCGGCCTCAAGCGTGATGTGGTCCTCGGCGATCATCATGCGCAGGCTGGTGTTGCGCTCCGCGACGAGCGCCACGCGCTTGACCGCCGCGATCACCTCAGACGTGTTGGCCCGGACCGTCACCGACGGCTGGACGGACATCAGGTGCCGCACCTTCGGGAACTCGCCGTCCAGCAGCCGCGTCGTGATCTGGCGCGTCCCGGACGCCCCGTCGCCCTCGAAGCCGATCAGGCCGTCGCCGGCGTCCGACGCCAGGCTGATCGTCACCTGCGGTCCGGACGTCATCGACTTGGCCGTCTCGTTCAGCACCCGCGCGGGGACAAGCGCCGCACCCTCGGCGCGGGCGGTCCCGGGATTCCAGGCGACCTCCTTCAGCGCCATGCGGTAGCGGTCGGTGGCGAGCAGCGACAGTGTGTCGCCCTCGATTTCGACGCGGACACCCGTGAACACCGGCAGCAGCTCGTCACGGCCGGCGGCGACGACCACCTGCGCGACGGCGGACGCGAACACGCTCGCGTCGATGCTTCCGGTCGCCGGGGGCATCGGCGGCAGCGCCGGGTATTCGGCCAGCGGCAGCAACTGCAAGGTGAACCGCGCGCTTCCGCAGACGATCTCCATCTTCGTCCCGTCGGACGTCAGGTTGACCGGCTTGGCCGGCAGGGAGCGTGCGATGTCGGCGAGCAGGCGTCCGGACACCAGCGCGACGCCCTCATCCGACACGTGCGCGGGCAGGGTGATCTTGGCCGATGTCTCATAGTCGAACCCGGACAGCACCAACTCGTTCCCGGACGCCTCCATGCGCAGACCCGCAAGGATCGGGGCACTCGGACGGTTCGGCAGGCTGCGCGCGGCCCACTGGACGGCATCGGCCAAGACATCGCGCTCGAGACGGATCTTCACAGCAAGGCTCCCCTGGGTTGAGCTGGGTTGTGACTGGTTGCCAGCCGATCATATCCACCGGGGCGCCGCCACCCACAGGACCGGGCCGAGGTGGGGTTTAAGAGAAGGGGATCTCTTTGTTCTCTTCTTCGTCTTAACCGCTGTGAATTGCGTGGACAACCGGTGTCACCGCCCGTCGGCCGGCGTGTCGCCATGAGGACACCGGTGTGGGCAACTCAAAACTACACGGGGAGGAGATGTGGGCGACGGGAGGGGGACGCGTCCTCCCTCCACAGAAAGTCGCAGTTGTCCACAGGTTTCTGTGCATGACGTCCACACGTGGGCCACACTCGGGGCCATGGATGTGGTCTTGACGTTCGCGCTCGTCTCGCTGGGGTGCGTCTTGGTCATCTTCGTGGGCATGCGCCTGGACGGTCGTCTGCGCCGGGTCGAGCGCATCGTGACCATGCTCCAGAACGACGACTACTTCGCCCCGCTCGGGCTGCCTCCCGAGGCGCTGCCGGAGGCGCGGCGGCTCTATGCGTCCGGCCACCGGGTAGCCCTGGTCAAGCTGGTCCAGCGGCAGCGGTCGATCCCCGCCCAGGAGGCGATGGAAGCCGTGCGCCGGCTGGGCTGACGCGTCGGCGTCCGGACGCCGCGGGTCGCCTCAGCGCTGCTGGGCGGCCTGCTTGATCCGGTTGGTCAGCTCGGTGACCTGGTTGTAAACCGAACGGCGCTCGGCGAGCAGCGTCTTGATCTTGCGTTCGGCGTGCATGACCGTGGTGTGGTCGCGGCCGCCGAAGAGCTGGCCGATCTTGGGCAGCGACAGGTCGGTGAGCTCGCGACACAGGTACATGGCGATCTGCCGGGCCGTGACGAGGACGTGCGTGCGCGACTGTCCGCACAGGTCGTCCACGGAGATGCTGAAGTAGTTGGCGGTCTGGCTCATGATGAGCGCGGACGTGATGCGGGTCTCGATGCCCTCGGGGATGAGGTCCTTCAGCACCACCTCGGCCAGCGACAGGTCCACCGGCTGATGGTTGAGGCTGGCGAACGCGGTGACGCGGATCAACGCACCCTCGAGCTCGCGGATGTTGGTGGCGATCTTGCTGCCGATGAACTCCAGGACGTCCGGGCCGGCGGTGAGATTCTCGGCCAGCGCCTTCTTCCGCAGGATCGCGATGCGCGTCTCGAGGTCCGGCGGCTGGATGTCGGTCAGCAGCCCCCACTCGAACCGGCTCCGCAGCCGCGGCTCCAGCGCCTCGAGCGCCTTCGGCGGCCGATCGGACGTCATCACGATTTGCTTCTGGGCGTTGTGGAGCGTGTTGAACGTGTGGAAGAACTCCTCCTGCGTCTGGATCTTGCTCTCCAGGAACTGGATGTCGTCGATCAGCAGGACGTCGATGTCGCGGTAGGTGCGGCGGAACTCGACGGTCCGGTTCTCCGAGATGGCGTTGATGAAGTCGTTCGTGAGCTCCTCGGTCGAGACGTACTTCACGCGCACGTGCGGGAAGTACTCGCGCACGTAGTGACCGATGCCATGCAGCAGGTGCGTCTTCCCGAGCCCCGACTCCCCGTAGATCATCAGCGGGTTGTACGACTTGCCCGGCGCCTCGGCCACGGCGACGGCGGCCGCGTGGGCGAACCGGTTGGAGCTGCCGATGACGAAGTTGTCGAACGTGTACTTGGGGTTCAGTCGATCCCCACTGACCGGGCGGGACGCGCCCAGCCCGAGCGAGGGCGTCCCCAACGGGAGCGTGGGGGCATCGGACGCCGCGGGTTCCGGCCGGTCGTCGGCGTCCGGCTCCAGTGTGCGGTCGACGGTCAGCGCGAGCTGGGTGGGCTGGCCGTAGTGCTCCGACAGCCGCGCATTCACCCACTCGCGGAAGTGCTTCTCGATCCGTTCGCGCGTGAACTCGTTGGGCACCGCGGCAACGAGGGTCGTGCCGTGCAGCGCCTGCGGATGGGTGCTGACGAGCCAGCCGCGGGTGGGGGCGTCCGCCGATTCGGTGACGTAGGTCCACGCCTGGGCGAGGGCCGGATCCACCTGATCTGGCATGGTCCCCCCTTGTCAGAGTTGGATCGATGGGTTTTCCACAGGGTGTGGACGCCTATGGGTACAACCCGGGGTGTCTTAGGTGTCTGTGGATAACCTGCCGTAGGGCGCAACGCTAGCGATCCCGGGGGTCACGCGCAAACGGTTTCGGAATTCTCGTGCCACGTATCGGCGTGTCGGCTCGACGGACGCCCGCCAAACAGTTCGGTTTGCCGGGATCACTGCGGTCCGCGTATCGTTAGACGGTCGCTGTCATGGCGACGCCTGTGTCCGCGTGGGCGCAGCAGGTCCGAGCCTCGAACATCCAGGAGTTGGCGTGAAGCGCACTTTCCAGCCGAGCAACCGGCGTCGCAGCCGCACCCACGGTTTCCGTCTTCGCATGCGTACCCGCGCGGGTCGCTCCATTCTCTCGGCGCGCCGCGCCAAGGGTCGCGCCCGCCTCGCCGGCTGACACCCCCGAGGTGTTGCCCGCCGAGTCGCGGTTGCGACGCTCCGACGAGTTCCGCACCGTGGTGCGGACCGGAGTCCGGGTCGGGAGGCCGACCCTCGTCGTGCACGCGCTGCGCACGCAGAGCCCGCCGTCACGGGCGGGCTTTGTCGTGTCCAAGGCAGTCGGCAACGCCGTCACCCGCAACCGCGTCAAGCGCCGCCTGCGACACTTGACCGCGGACGCCCTCGCCCACAGTCCGCTGTCCGTCGACGTCGTCGTGCGCGCACTCGCGCCTGCGGCGTCCGGAGACCTCGTCGGCGACTTCGCGTCGGCGTGGGCGGGCACGCTCGGACGGCTCGAGGCGGCATGAAGTACCTGCTCATCGGCCTGTTGAAGGTCTACCGGGCGGTCATCAGCCCGCTGTACGGCGATGTGTGCAAGTTCCACCCGACGTGCTCGGCGTACGCGCTGGGTGCCGTCGAACGGCACGGGGCCATCAAGGGCACCGTGCTGGCGGCGCGGCGACTGGCCCGCTGCCACCCTTGGTCCCTGGGCGGGTATGACCCCGTTCCGGGCACCGAACAGAACATGAAAGCGATGTAGGCCATGGACTTCATGCAGGTGCTCGACTGGCTGATGCAGCCGATCTACTGGGCGATGTCTGGCATCATCGTCGGGTTCCACTGGCTGTTCAGCCACGTGATGGATCCGACGTCCGGCTGGACCTGGGCGTTGTCGATCATCAGCCTCACCATCGTGGTGCGGACGCTGATGATCCCGCTGTTCGTCAAGCAGATCAACAGCTCGCGCAAGATGCAGGTGCTCGGCCCGAAGGTCAAGGCGCTGCAGGACAAGTACGGCGCCAACCGTGAGCTGCTCGGTCAGAAGACGATGGAGCTGTACAAGGAGGAAGGCGTCAACCCGGCGTCCTCGTGCTTGCCTATCCTGGTGCAGATGCCGATCTTCATCGGCCTGTTCACGGTGTTGAACAACGCGGCACGAGGCATCGCGACGGGCTTCTTCTTCCAGCAGAACCCCGAACTTGTCGACTCGCTGCGCAACGCGGTCCTGCTCGGCGGGGCGCAGATCTCCGGCACGTTCATGCCGTTCACGACCTTCGGCGGGACGCAGTGGGTGGCGGCGTTCCTCATCATCGCGATGACGGTGACGCTGTTCATCACGCAACTGCAACTGATGCGCAAGAACATGCCGCCGGAGTCGTTGACCGGGCCGATGGCGCAGCAGCAGAAGATGATGCTGTACCTCTTCCCGCTGATCTACCTGATCACGGGCGTCAGCATCCCGATCGGCGTCATGATCTACTGGCTCGCCTCGAACATCTGGACGTTGGTCCAGCAGTACATCCTGATCCACAACAACCCGACCCCCAACACGCCGGCGTTCATCGACTGGCAGGAGCGGATGTGGGCGAAGGGCAAGGATCCCGACGAGATCATCCGGAAGCGCACCGGCCAGAACCGGAAGCGCCCGACCCCCGCGGGCGACGGCACGACCGTCACGCGGCAAGGGACCACCCGCGAGACGGCGGCGCCGGCGTCCGACACCGACGCGACACCGGGCGGCAAGCGTCAGGTCCAGCGGCAGCAGCCCCGACAGCAGACGCGCTCGCAACGTAAGCAGGCCCGGCCGCGCCAGGACGGCGACGGCACAACCGGCACCCAGCCGAAGGAGTGAACCATGAGCGATGAGTTGATGACCGAGGTCGAGCCGGACGCCGAGGCGCCGGTCGAAACGGTTGTTGTCGAGGACGAGGCCGTCGTCGCGGAGGAGGCCGGCGATGCCCAGGCGTCCGAGGACGCGGGGCCGCGGCGCAGCAAGCGCGAAGAGGCTCTGACGAACGAGGGCGAGATCGCCGCCGACTACCTGGAGGAGCTGCTCGACATCGCCGACCTCGACGGCGACATCGATACGTTCAACGAGGGCGGCCGCGCGCACGTGTCCATCATCACCGACTCCGACGTGCTGGTCGGCAAGGGCGGGGAGGTGCTGGAGGCGCTGCAGGAGCTCGCGCGGCTGGCGGTCATGACCGAGACCGGGCATCGGAGCCGGCTCATGCTGGACATCGCCGGCCACCGCGACAAGCGTCGCGTCGAGCTGCAAGACCTGGCCGCGGACGCCATCAGCGAGGTGCGGGGGTCCGGCGAGGCCGTGCGCCTGGCGCCGATGAACCCGTTCGAGCGGAAGATCGTCCACGACGCCATCGCGGCCGCGGGCCTGGTGAGCGAGTCGGAGGGCGAGGAGCCCCGCCGGCGCGTCGTCGTGATGCCCAAGGCCTGAGGTGTCGACCCCGGACGCCGCGGCGTCCGTCTTCGGCGAGCGACTCTCCCTTGCGGAGTCGTACGCGGCCATCCTGGCTGGGCGCGCGGTGGAGTGGGGACTGATCGGTCCCCGGGAGTCGGCGCGCGTGTGGGATCGGCACATCCTCAACAGCGTCGCGGTCGCGGCGGAGATCGGTCCGGACGCCCGCGTGATCGACGTCGGGAGCGGGGCCGGGCTGCCGGGGATTCCTTTGGCGCTGGCGCGTCCCGACCTGAAGGTGACGCTGCTGGAGCCGCTGCTGCGGAGGGCCAACTTTCTGACGTTGGCGGTCGAGGAGCTAGGGCTAGAGGACCGCGTAACGGTCGTCCGGGCCCGTGCGGAGGACCATCGGGGGCGCTATGACGTCGTCACGTGTCGGGCCGTCGCGCCGCTCCCCCGCTTGGTGGGCTGGACCCGTCACCTTTTCGGGCCCGATGGCTCGCTGGTGGCGTTGAAGGGCGAGTCTGCCGTTCGTGAGGTCGCGGACGCCGCCTCGGAGCTTCGGCGAGCGAACCTGCGCGGTCGGGTGGAGCAGGTCCAGGTGGTTCCGGACGCCGACCCGACGTACCTGCTCGTGGTGGAGTCCAGCTGAGGTTTCGCGGGGGCGTGGCCGGGGGATCGGCGTGTGCGGGCTGGGCGTGGTCTCTCGGTCATTCCTGGATCGGGTTGCTGGGCTGAAGGCGTTGTTGGGACAGGTGCCTTGTGTGGGGCCTGACTTGTCTCGCGGTCGGGTGTTTCTGCTGAGGATGCTTTGGGGGGTGGGTGCTTGGTGTGGTGCCTGTGCGTGCCCGGGATCGGGTTGCTCGGCTGAAGGCGTTGCCGGGGCAGGTGTCCGGCGTGGTGCCTGACTGTCTCGTGGTCGGGCGTTGCTGCGGTGGAAGCGTCGCGCGGGCAAGGGCTGGGCGTGGTGCATATCTGCTCCGTGATCGGGTGCAT
>CAYZXQ010000059.1:0-2609 GCA_964482465.1 uncultured Nigerium sp.
GCTCCGCTCGACTACGTGCCGAACATCCCGGTGTCCTACTGGACGTTCCGCATCATGATCGGCCTGGGCGGCCTGGCGATGCTCATCGGCATCTACGCGCTGTTCCTGCTCCGCAAGGGCGGCCTGCCGAAGAACACGGCCCTGTGGCGCACCCTGCTGTGGGTCGCCCCGCTGGCCCCGCTGTTCGGCAACTCCGTCGGCTGGATCTTCACCGAGATGGGCCGTCAGCCCTGGATCGTCGCCGGCATCCTGCCCACGGCGTCCGCGGTCTCGCCCGGCGTCACGTCGGTCGAAGTCATGCTCACGATGGTCCTCTACACCGTGATCTACGGCGCGCTGGCCGTGGTCGAACTCGGCCTCATGGCCAAGTACGCCAAGGCGGGCCTGCCCCAGGTCGAAGAGCCCACGATCAAGGGCGAGGACGAAGTCCTCTCCTTCGCGTACTGAGAAGGAGTGAGACATCATGTTGCCTCTCGCTGTTGATCCCAACTGGCTCCAGGTCCTCTGGTTCCTGCTGATCGCCGTCCTCTGGATCGGCTACCTCGTCCTCGAAGGCTTCGACTACGGCGTCGCCATGCTCATTCCGTTCCTCGGCAAGACCGAGAAGGAACGCCGCGTCATCGTCAACACCGTCGGCCCGCTCTGGGACGGCAACGAGGTCTGGCTGCTCACCGCCGGTGGCGCCACCTTCGCCGCCTTCCCCGCGTGGTATGCCACCCTCTTCTCCGGCCTCTACCTGCCGCTGTTCCTCGTCCTCGCCGGCCTCATCATCCGGGGCGTCGCGTTCGAGTACCGCGCCAAGCACCCGGACACCAAGTGGCGCAACGCCTTCGACTGGATGGCCGCCATCGGCTCGTTCATCGTGCCGCTCGTGTTCGGCGTCGGGTTCGCCAACTTCATCATCGGCCTGCCCGTGGTGATGGCCCCCGGTAGCCAGCACCTGCACGTCCTGAACGGCTCGCCGTACTTCTGGCAGCTCTTCAGCCCCTTCGGTCTGCTCGGCGGCATCGCGCTCGTCGCGATCTGCCTGTTCCATGGCGCGCTGTTCCTGGCGCTCAAGACCAAGGGTGTCATCCACGACCGCGCACAGGCCTTCGCGGCCAAGGTCGGCCTCGTCACCATCGTCGGTGGTGCCATCTTCCTGCTGTGGCAGAACCTGGCCTACCCGTCGATCTTCCCGCTGTTCGGGTGGGTCGCGCTGGTGCTCGCCGCCCTCGGCTTCGTCGCCGCGTGGGTGGCCAACAAGGCCGGACGCGACGGCTGGGCCTTCATCGGCACCACCGTGGGCATCCTGTTCGTCGCCGTCGGGATCTTCCTCCGGATGTACCCGAACCTCGGCTTCGACAACACCCTCGTGCCGAACTCGCCGATCAACATCGTCACCGCGTCCTCGACGCCGATGACCCTGCAGATCATGTCCGTCGCCGCCTTGATCTTCGTCCCGATCGTGCTCGCCTACCAGGCCTGGAGCATCTGGGTCTTCCGCAAGCGGATCAGCACGAAGAACATCCCCGACGACGCCCCGGCCCTCGCCAAGGCCTGATGTCGTCTCGTCTCACCACCGACGGCGCCCCGGGAGACCGGGGCGCCGTTCGGCGTGTGGGTGCCGCAGGGGGTCGCGACGCCGTGAGCGACACTGGACCCATGCCAGCCACCGCCTCAGCCGCAGCCCCGGCGTCCGGACCCCGCCTCGCCCGCGGCTCCCAGGGCGGCGACGGTCCCGCCCGGATCGCCCGCGGCCCCATCGACCCGCGGCTCGTCCAGCGCGCCAGCGCCACCCGGTGGTTCCTCGCCGCGATGGTCGTCGTCGGCTGCCTCACCGCCGTCCTCACCCTCGGGCAGGCCTGGTATCTGAGCCGCGCCATCGCCGGCGTCTTCTACGACCGGACCCTCGACTCCATCACCCTCGCCGTCCCGGCCCTGATCGCGATCTTCGCCGCCAAAGCCGTCCTGGCCGGGGCCAACAACGTCCTCGCCCAGCGCGCCGCCGCGTCCGTCAAATCGCAACTGCGCCTTGACCTCATGCGCGCCCGCCTCGACCGTCCGCTCGACGCTCGCACCTCCACCGGCGGCCTCGTCACCCTCGTCACCCAAGGACTCGATGCCCTCGACGGGTTCTACTCCAAGTACCTGCCGCAGCTCGTCCTCGCCGTGACCGTCCCGCTGATCGTCGGCCTCGCCATCCTCACCCGCGACCTCACCAGCGCCCTGATCGTCGCCCTCACCCTGCCGCTGATCCCCGTCTTCATGGCCCTCGTCGGCTGGACCACCGAAGCCCGCACCAAGCGCCGCTGGGCCTTGCAGACCCGCCTCGCCCGCCACTTCGCCGACCTCGTCGCCGGCCTGCCCACCCTCCAGGTCTTCGGACGCGCCCGCGCCCAGGCCGAGGGGCTCCGCAAAACCGAGGCATCCCATCGCCGCGAAACCATGGGCACCCTGCGCATCTCGTTCCTGTCCGCGCTCGTGCTGGAGTTGCTGTCGACCCTGAGCGTCGCCGTCGTCGCGGTGACCATCGGTTTCCGCGTCGCCTTCGGCGACCTCGACCTGGGTACCTCCCTGTTCATCCTCATCCTCGCCCCCGAGGTGTACCTGCCCGTCCGCGCCGTCGG
>CAYZXQ010000059.1:2709-7670 GCA_964482465.1 uncultured Nigerium sp.
CACCCTCGGACTCAGGACACACCGGTTCCGCGGACCTGCTCGTGGCGGTGTCCGGGGTATCCCACAGGTATCCCGGGACGCACGCTCCGGCGGTCTCCGGGGTGTCCTTCGCGGTGGCGCCCGGGGAATTCGTGGTGCTCACCGGACCCTCCGGGGGCGGCAAGACCACCGTGCTCAACGCCCTGATCGGGTTTGTGCGGCCGACCTCCGGACGCGTCCTCGCCCCCGAACGCACCCGCATCGCCTACGTGGGCCAGCACCCCGGCATGATCACCGGGACCATCGCCGACAATGTCCGGCTCGGGTACCCGGCCGCCAGCGACGCTCTCGTCGCCGACGCCCTCGCCCGCGCCGGAGGCGCCGACCTCGACCCCGGGCGGTCCGTCGGCGACGATGGCGAGGGCCTGTCGGCCGGCGAACGCCGCCGGGTCGCTACCGCCCGCGCCCTGCTGCGCATCGACCCGGGCGGCGCCGACCTCCTCCTCCTGGACGAACCCACCGCCGGACTCGACGCCGACGCCGAAGCCACCCTGCTGCGCGGGCTCCGCGCTCTCGGGGTCGCGGCCGTCGTCGTGTCCCACCGCCCGGCCGTCATCGCCGAGGCCGACCGCGTCGTCCAGATCGGAGGCGCCGTATGACCCCGCTGCTGCGCCGCCTGCTCGGCGGCATCGACCACCCGACCCTGCGCCTGATGGCGTCCGTGCTGCTGGCGGCCGCGGCGTCCGGAGCCTCCGTCGCCCTGATGGGCGTCTCCGCGTGGCTGCTGTCCCGCGCCGCCGAACTGCCGCCCGTCATGTACCTGACCGCCGCCGCCGTCGGCGTCCGGTTCTTCGGCATCAGCCGCGGCGTCTTCCGCTACGCCGAACGACTCGTCGGACACGACCTCGGCCTGCGCCTGCAATCCGCGCTGCGGCTGGAAACCTACGCCCGCCTCTCCCGGACCACCCTGCTGGGACGCCGCCGCGGCGACCTGCTCACCCGCGTCGTCGCCGACGTCGACGCGATCCTCGACCTGGTCGTGCGGGTATTCATCCCGTTTGCGTCCGGGGGGGTCGTGGTGCTCGGCGCCTCGGCGATCCTCGCGATCTTCTCCCCCGGCTCGGCCGCCGTCCTGCTCGGCAGCGCGCTCCTGGCCGGCGCGGTCGCGCCCTGGCTGGCGGCCCGGCTGTCGCGGCGCGCGGACGCCGACGCCTTGCCCGCGCGCGGCGAACTCGCCAACCTCGTCCACGAGATCGCCCGGACCGCCCCCGACCTGGTCGCCTACGGCGCGGACACCGCCCACCTCGCCCGCCTCGAAGCCGCGGACGCCCGCCTGCGCGCCGCCGAGCAGCGCGCCGCCTGGTCGCGGGGTCTGGCCACCACCCTGCAAATCGTCGCCGCGGCCGTCGCCGTCCTCGCCGCGCTGCTCATCGGCGGCCCCGCCGTCGTTGCCGGCGACCTCGACCGGACCATGCTCGCCGTGCTCTGCCTCACCCCTCTCGCCCTGCACGAGGTGCTCGGGGATTTCGCCAAGGCCGCCCAGACCTGGACGCGCGCCACCGTCGCCCTCGACCGGGTGCAGGCGGTCCTGGACGCCCCACCCGTCGGGGCTGGCGACCGCGCCGCGGGCGAACCCGCCGACGACCCCGGCGTCCGCCTCGACGACGTCGCGCTCGGCTGGCCCGGCGCCGCCCCCCTGCGCGAGCACCTCGACCTGGCGGTGAGCAGCGGCGACAGCGTCGCCATCACCGGCCCCTCCGGCATCGGCAAGACCACGCTCGCGGCGACGATCCTCGGACTGATCCCGCCCGCGTCCGGCACCGTCACCACCCGCGGCCGCGTCGGCTACCTCGCCCAGGACGCCCACATCTTCGCCACGACCGTGGCCGAGAACGTGAAGATCGGCAACCGCGACGCCACGGACGCCGACGTCGCGGACGCCCTGGCGCGCGTCCGGCTGGACGTCGATCCCGGCCGGCTCGTCGGCGAACTCGGCACCGCCTTGTCCGGCGGCGAGGCCCGGCGGCTCGCGCTCGCGCGGCTCATCGTCGGGGACGCCCAGGTGCTGATCCTGGACGAACCCAGCGAGCACCTCGACCCCGAGACCGCGACCGCCCTGCTGGACGACATCTGGGCGTCCGCGGGCGACCGTCCGATCCTGGCGATCACGCACGACCCCGACGTGATGGCCCGCTGCCGCCTCACCCGCCCGCTGGCCTGACCCGCGGTCCCCCGGCGACAGCGCGCGCTCGGACCGGCACAATGGCCACCGTGCGCTATGTCATCTCCCCGGTTCGGCCCGAGCACGCGCGAGAGTATGTCCACGCGCACGTCGCGCTGCTCGTGACGACCTACGCCCACCTGGTCGACGGCCGGTTCGCCGCCGCACGCCGCGCCGAGATCGACCAGCGGGTGGCCGAGCTGCTGGAGGATCTCGCCGAGACCGAGGCCGCGGACGCCGCGGGTCGCCCGCCGTTTCGTCGGCACCTCATCGCGCACACCGCGCGGGGGGCGGTCGTCGGGGTCGCCGCGTCGGGCGAGGGCATCGGCGCATGGGAACGTCCGCACCTGGGCCAGGCCTGGACGCCGCCGGCCACCACCTTCTGCCTCGACCACCTCTACACCGCCCCCGGGACGCACGGCACCGGTCTCGGCCAAGCGCTGCTCGACGCCGCCCTCCCCGGCCGACGGGCCGCCTTCTGCTGGGTGTTCGCCGACAACCCGCGCGCGCTGGCGTTCTACGCCCGCAACGGCTTCGTCCCGGACGGACTCGCCGCGGGCACCGGTGCCGACTGGGGCGACGTCGAGATGATCCGCCTGGCGCGTCCCGATTTGGCGGAGTGATTTGGGCTGGTAGCGGCGCACCTGCGCCTTTAGGCTGCCGGACATGCCGCACTTTCGGATCAGCAAGGTCGCCGAGCTCATGGGCGTCAGCGACGACACCGTCCGCCGGTGGATCGACTCCGGACGCCTCGCCGCGGCCCCGGACGCCGCGGGCCGCCTGAGCGTCGCGGGCACCGACCTGGCAGCGTTCGCCCAGGAGCGGGCGGCGTGCGGCCACCCCACCGGCATCTCGGCGCGCAACGCGTTCACCGGGTTGGTGACCCGCGTCGTCTCCGACACCGTGATGTCGTCGGTGGAACTCCAGTGCGGGCCCTTCCGGGTGCTGGCGCTCATCAGCACCGAGGCGGTCCGGGAACTCGGGCTCGAGCCCGGGGTGCTGGCCACGGCGCGGGTCAAGGCGACCTCGGTGATCGTCGAGGCCGCGCGATGAGGCGCCTGGCCGCGGCGGCCGCGGCGGCCCTCGTGCTCGCGGGCTGCGCCGGACCGGCGCCCGCGGCGTCCGGCACCCGCACCACCGTCACGGTGTTCGCCGCCGCCTCACTCAACCGGGCGTTCGACGAGGTCGGGACGCAGTTCCGCGCGCAACACCCCGGCGTCGACGTCACGTTCAGCTACCTGGGTAGCGCCGAGTTGGTCGACCAACTCAGGGGCGGCGCGCCCGCGGACGTCTTCGCGTCCGCCGACGAGGCCACGATGGCGAAGGCGGCGGACGCCGGGCTCCTGGCCGGTCCGGCGACGGTGTTCGCCACCAACACGCTCGTCCTGATCGCGCCCGCCGGAAACCCCGCCCATGTCACCGGCCTGGACGGCTCGCTGGCCGGACGCAAGCTCGTCGTGTGCGCGCCCCAGGTGCCCTGCGGCGCCGCCACCCGGACGCTCGCGCGCCACCTCGGCGTCACCCTGAGACCGGTGTCGGAGGAGCAGAAGGTCACCGATGTGCGCGGCAAGGTCGAGTCCGGCGAGGCCGACGCCGGGATCGTCTACACCACCGACGCCCAGCAGGCCGGGGCGAAGGTCGTCACGATCGCACTCCCGGGGACCGAACGCGTCGTCAACCGCTACCCGATCGGCGTCACGGCGCACGCCCGCCAGCCGGAGGCGGCGCGGGCCTTCGTGGCGTTCGTGACCTCGGCGTCCGGACGCGACATCCTGGCGCGCTACGGGTTCGGCGCGCCGTGACCTCGACGCCGCTGCCCGGGTGGGTCGCGGTGCCGGCGGCACTGGGCCTGGCGTTCGTCGCCGTGCCGCTGGCGGGGCTGGCCGTCCGGGTGCCGTGGGGGCGGCTGCCCGCGCTGCTGGCGCAGCCCGCGGCCCTGGACGCCCTCGGCGTCAGCCTGCGGACCGCCACCGCATCCACCCTCGTCGCGACGGGGTTGGGGGTGCCGTTGGCGTTGGTCCTGGCGCGGCTGCAGGGGCGGTGGGCGGCACTGGCGCGGACCCTGACGGTCCTGCCGATGGTCCTGCCGCCGGTCGTCGGCGGCTTGGTGCTGCTGGTGACGTTCGGACGCCGCGGCGTCCTGGGAGCGCCGCTGGCCGCCTTCGGCGTCGAGATCGGCTTCACGACCGTCGCGGTGGTCATGGCGCAGGCGTTCGTGTCGATGCCGTTCCTGGTGGTGGCCGTGGAGGGGGCGCTGCGGGCGTCCGACCCCGGCTACGCCGAGGTGGCGGCGACACTGGGCGCGTCCCCGACGACGGTCCTGCGACGGGTGACGCTGCCGCTGGTCGGTCCGGGGCTGGCGGCCGGGGTGACGATGGCGTTCGCGCGGGCGCTCGGCGAGTTCGGCGCGACCCTCACCTTTGCCGGTTCGCTGCAGGGCACGACCCGCACGCTGCCGCTGGAGATCTACCTGCAGCGCGAGGCGGACACCGATGTCGCGCTGGCGCTGTCGTTGGTCCTGATCGGCCTGGCGGCGGTGCTGATGGCGGCGCCCGCGGCAGTCCGGGCCGTCCGGGGACGGCCGTGACGGGGCCGGACGCCGCGGGTGCGGCCGGGCGGACGCACCTCGTGGCCGCGGCGGTGGCCGCGCGCGGGGTGTCGCTGGAGTTGGAGCTGCGCGAGGGGGTCACCACGGCGGTCGTGGGCGCGAACGGCGCCGGCAAGTCGACGCTGCTCGGGCTGCTGTCGGGGCTGGTCCGGC
>CAYZXQ010000059.1:7770-16266 GCA_964482465.1 uncultured Nigerium sp.
GGGTCTGGGGGCATGGACCCCGCCGCACCGCCGCGACGTCGCCCTGCTGACGCAGCGTCCGCTGCTGTTCCCGCACCTGGACGTCACCGCCAACGTCGCCTTCGGCGTCGCCGCGCGCGGGGCCACCCGGGCGGCATCCGTCGCCCGGGCGCGCGCCGAGCTGGACGCGGTGGGGGCGGCCGCGCTGGGCCGGCGGCGTCCGGGCGAACTGTCCGGCGGACAGGCGCAGCGCGTGGCGCTGGCCCGGGCGCTCGCCACCGACCCCGCCGTCCTGCTCCTGGACGAGCCGCTGGCCGCCCTCGACCTCCACGCCGCGGCCGAGCTGCGCGCGCTGCTGGCGGAGCGGCTGCGGGGCCGGACCGCCGTTCTGGTGACGCACGATGCCCTCGACCTGTGGACCCTCGCCCACGACCTGGTCGTGCTCGCCGACGGCCGGGTGGTCGCGGCCGGTCCGCGGGACGCGGTGCTCGGCCGCCCACCCACCCCCTTCGTCGCCGACCTCGCCGGGACCAACCGGCTGGTCGGGGTCGCGGACGCCGACGGCGTCCGATTGCCGGACGGCACCCGGGTCGCGGGGGTTCCGGACGCCGACGCGCCGCCCCGCCCGGACGGTCCGGCGCTGGCGCTGTTCGAGCCCGCTGCGGTGGCGCTGCACGCGGACGCCCCGGGCGGCAGCCCGCGGAACGCGTGGGCGACGATCGTCCTGGCGGTCGAGCCGCGGGGGCCGTTGGTCCGGGTACGGATGGCGCTGCCGGACGGCCAGGAACTCGCCGCCGACGTCACGCCGCGCGCGGCCGCGGAGGTCGGCGTCACGCCGGGGACCCCGGTGGTGGCCGCGGTCAAGGCCGCGCAGGTGCGGTGCGTCCGGGGCGGGTGACGCTCAGGCGTTGGCGTCCAGCCAGTCCGCGCGGCGCCGCAGGCGGTCGACCCAAGCGGGAGTGAGGCCGGGGGCGTCCGCATACCGGCGCAGCAGCGCGGGATCCGGACGGTGTTCGGCGAAGGCCTCCAGCAGGCCGCGCAGCGTCAGCCCGTCCGCGAGTCGCTCCACGAGGCGCAACTCGTCGCCCGCCTGTAGTTCCCCCGGCACGAGGACGCGGAAGTACCAGCCCGGCCGCCGCAGCTCGTTGAGCAGCGGGACCATCCCGTCGGTGCCGAGCCGGTGGTCGATCTTCCAGCAGGGCCGCCGCGGCTGGCTCACCTGGAGCCGGACGCCGCCCGCCTCCCACAGGTCGCCGAGGCAGACCCCGGTCTCGTCGAGCCCGCGGACGGACAGATTCTCGCCCAGCACGCCCGGCACCAGCAGGGGCGCCAGGTCGGGGCGCGCGGCGGCCAGCACGGGGTAGTGATCGGCGGGGAACAGGTGAACCGCCTTGTCCGGGCCGCCGTGGACCGTCTTGTCGGCCTGGTGGTCGCCGGCCAGCCCCAGCGGACCGACCCGCACGGGGCCGCTCACCGGCTCCTTGTACATCCCGGTGAGGTGACCCTCGCGCGGCAGCGGGCGCAGCGAACCGACGCGGACGGCGTCCACGATCGCCATGGCACCCTCCCTTCCGGACGCGACCGGCTCAGGCGCCGGCGTCCACCATGACGAGGCTGAGGTGACTGGGGGCGTCCGCCACCAGCGCATGGGGCACCCCCGGCGCGAGGTACAGCGCGTCGCCGGGGGCCATGGCCTGCTCGACGCCGCCGTAGGTGAAGCGGATGGCGCCGGTGAGCAACTGCACGACGACCGCCCGGGGAGAGGAGTGCTCGGTGAGAAGCTCGCCGGCGTCGAAGGCGAAGTAGACCACGCGCAGGAGCGGGTTGTTGACCACGACGCGCGATGTCGTCGCCTCGGGCTGGACGGGCAGCGCATCGAGCAGCCCCAGCGCAGCGGAGGAATCGGCGATCTCGGACATCTTCTGAGCCATGCCCCCACTCTCCCCTATCACGGCGGCCGGGACAACGGGCGTCCGGACCGACCTGGCTCGGCCCCACCCCCGCGCCGCGGGAGCCGCCGGACGAGCCCCTCACGGCGCTGCGCAAGATAGCCGAACGATAACGGTCTTTCGGGAGCCATTGACACCCGACCAGGGGCGATGCATCATGAGAACGTTCCCATGGAAACGTTTCCACGCAGGAGGAGCAGGTGAGCTCGGATATCACGATCAGGGACGTGGCCCTCAGGGCCGGCGTCTCGGTGGCGACGGCCTCCCGCGTCCTCAACGACCACAAGGCAACCTCCCCCGAGTCGCGGTCCGCGGTGCGGAAAGCGGCCGAAGAGCTGTCCTACAGCCCCAACGGGCTGGCCAGTTCGCTGCGCTCGGCGCGCACGCAGTCGGTGGGCGTGCTGGTCTCCGATATCCGCAACCCGTTCTTCTCCGAGCTGTACTACGTGATCCAGACCGCCCTGTTCGAGCGGGGCTACTGCACCATGCTGGGCAACTCGTCGGAGCGGGACGACCTGCAGGACCAATACCTCAAGGCACTCCAGCGCCAGCGCGTCGCGGGCCTCATTTGTGCGCCGCAGGGCGACGGCACCACGCTGCTGGGCCGCCTAGCGCGCGAGGGTCTGCCGATGGTGTTCGTGGACCGGACCCTGCCGGTGGAGGGCGTCCCGTGCGTCGACTCCGATCCGGCGCCGGGCATCGAGGCGGCCCTGGACCGCTTCGCGCGCGACGGCCATCGCCGCGTCGGCTTCGTCGCGGGCCCCCAGAACAGCTCGACGGGCGTCGAGCGGCTTGCGGTGTTCCGGCGGCTGGCGGCGTCCCGTTTCGAGACGAGCCTGGTCGGCGAAGGCGGCTACGACCAGGACGTCTGCGCGCGTAGCGTCGCGCAGCTCGTCGAGGAGGGCGCCACCGCGTTGCTGTTCGGATACTCCCCCAATGCCATCACCGCGTTGCGCGTGCTCACCGAGCGCGGGCTGCGCGTCCCGGACGACCTCAGCCTGGTGTCGTTCGACGAGATTCCCTTCTTCGAGATGGTGTCGCCCGCGGTCAGCGTCATCGCCCAGGGGATCACCACCATGGGCCGCCAAGCCGTGGACATGCTGACCGGCGTCATGGGCGGCGAGGCGCCCGCGACCCGACGGCTGCCGACGAGCTTCGTCCTTCGTTCCACCAATGGGCCCGTAGCCCCGACAAAGAGGTCACGATGAGCATTCTCAGTCTGGACTCGGTCACCAAGCGGTTCGGACCCGTCACCGTCGTCGACCAAGTGAGCGTCGACCTCGAACCGGGGCAGGTGCACGTCCTGCTCGGCGAGAACGGTGCGGGTAAGTCCACGCTCATCAAGATGATGGCGGGCATCTACCAGCCCGACGGTGGCCGCATCCTCCTGGACGGCGAGCCCGTCCAGTTCCCCCACCCGAAGGCCGCCGAGGCCCGGGGCATCACCACCATCCACCAGGAGCTGAACCTCGTCGGCTCGCTCACGGTGGCCGAGAACGTCCTGCTCGGACGCCTCCCCAACCGGTCCGGCATCGTGGACCGTCCCCGGATGCGGCGTCTGGCCACGGCCGCGCTGGAACGCATCGGCCTCGACATCGACGTGGACCGCCGCGTCGGCGAGCTGGGGATCGCCTACCAGCAGCTCATCGAGATCGCACGGGCGCTGTCGATGGATTCCCGCGTCCTGATCCTGGACGAGCCGACCGCCGCCCTCACCGGGCACGAGACCGAGCAGCTCTTCGAGGTGATGACCGACCTCAAGGCCAAGGGCGTGGCGATGGTCTTCATCAGCCACCACCTCGACGAGATCGCCCGGATCGGCGACGTCGTCACGGTGCTGCGCGACGGCACGTTCGTGGACAAGGTCCCGGCGAGCACCCCCGAGGCCGAGTTGGTCCGCCTCATGGTGGGACGCGACATCGCCGAGCAGTTCCCGAAGACACAGACCAACCTCGGCGACCCCGTGCTGGAGGTCCGTGGCCTCACCGGCGCAGGATTCAACGACGTCAGCCTGACCGTGCGGGCCGGCGAGATCGTCGGCATCGCGGGCCTCGTCGGCTCCGGACGCACCGAGGTCATCCGGGCCATCGCCGGAGCCGACCGCTACCGCAGCGGCGAGGTGATCGTGCGCGGCGCGACGCCCCGGCGCGGCAGCGTGGCGGCGGCGATGCGCAGCGGCGTCGGGCACGTCCCGGAGGACCGCAAGGGCCAGGGCCTCGTCCTCGGGGCGAGCGTGGCCGACAACGCGGGGCTGGCCACGCTGTTCACCACGGCGCGCGGCGTCCTCGCCGACCGCCGGGGCCAGCGGCGCCGCGCCCAGGAAGTCACCGGCTCGTTGAACGTGAAGATGGCCTCGCTCGACCAGCCGGTCCGGAACCTCTCCGGCGGCAACCAGCAGAAGGTCGTCTTCGGACGATGGCTCCTGGCCGGATCGTCGGTCCTGCTGCTGGACGAACCCACCCGCGGCGTCGACGTCGGCGCCAAGGTCGAAATCTACCAACTGATGAACCAGATCGTCGCCGCCGGCGGCGGGGTTCTGATGGTCTCCTCCGAGCTCCCCGAGGTGCTCGGCATGTCCGACCGAATCATCGTCATGAGCGGCGGCCGGGTCTCCGGCGAACTGGCCCGCGCGGACGCCACCCAAGATGCCGTCATGACGCTGGCGGTCAAGAACCACGAGATCGAAGGAATCGCATGATGACGACCTTGACGAGCGAGAAGAACCCGGCCGTCGCCGTGAAGAAGTTCCTGTCCAACAACGGGGCCCTGGTCGGCCTGCTGGTGCTGTGCCTCGGACTCGCGGTGGCCACCCCCGTCTTCCTGTCCCCGGTCAACCTGCTCAACGTGGGGATCCAGGCGGCGGTCGTCGCCATCCTCGGCTTCGGCATGACGTTCGTGATCGTGGCCGCGGGCATCGATCTGTCCGTGGGCTCGGTGGCGGCCGTGTCGTCCATGGCGGCGGCCTACCTCTTCACGGTCGTGGGGCTCCCCGGCCCGCTGGCGCTCCTCGCGGGGCTGGCGGTCGGGGCGGTGTTCGGGGCCGTCAACGGGGTCGCGAATGCCTATCTCAAGCTCCCCTCGTTCATCGCCACCCTGGCGATGCTGTCGGTGGCGCGCGGCCTGACGCTGGTCATCAGCGACGGACGCCCCATCGCCACCCCGCCGGAGGTCAACGCCCTGGGCGCCAGCCTCGGTCCGATCCCGGTGCCGATCCTGGTCTTCGCGCTGGCGGGGCTGTTCGCGGCGTTCGTCCTCACGCGCACCACCTGGGGCCGCGCCATGTACGCCGTGGGCGGCAACCTGGAGGCCGCTCGGCTGTCGGGCATCCCAGTCCGCAAGGTGCAGGTGCTCGTCTTCGTCCTGTCCGGGACGTTCGCCGCCCTCGCCGGCCTGGTGTTGGCCGGACGCCTCCACTCCGCTCAGCCGCAGGCGGCGCTCGGCTACGAGCTGGACGCCATCGCCGCCGTCGTGATCGGTGGCGCCTCGCTCGCCGGCGGCGTCGGACGCGTCAGCGGCACCCTGGTCGGCGCGCTGCTGCTGGCGGTCATCCGCAATGGCCTCAACATCCTCAACGTCTCGTCCTTCTGGCAGCAGGTCGTGATCGGCCTCGTCATCGCGGTGGCGGTCGGCCTCGACGTGCTGCGCCGCAAGGACTCAGCTCACTAACTCACATCCGGACCCAATCAAGGAGGAACCCATGTCCCGTACCCGCACTCGACGCTCGGTGATGGCCGCCGGCCTGGCCGCGGTGGTCGCGCTCGGCCTCGCCGCCTGCTCCCCCGCCGCTCCCCCCGCGGCAGGAGGCGGCGGCGCCCAGCCCAAGGTGGCCCTGTTGCTGTCGACGTTGAACAACCCGTTCTTCGTCGATCTCCGCGACGGCGCGCAGGCCGCCGCCAAGGAGGCCGGCGTGACCCTCGAGGTCTCCGACGCCCAAAACGACGCCGCCACCCAGGCCAACCAGGCCGCCAACGCGCTGTCCTCGGGCGCCAAGGCCGTCCTCGTCAACGCGGTCGACTCGAAGGCGGCCGGCCCGGCCGTGGCGCCGCTGCTGACGGCCAAGATCCCGGTCGTCGCGGTGGACCGTGGCATCGACGGGGCCCAGGTCAGCTCGTTCGTCGCCTCGGACAACGTGGCCGGCGGCGCGCAGGCCGCGGAGGCGCTGGCCAAGGCGCTCGGTGAGCAGGGCCAGGTCATCATGCTGCAGGGCGTGCCCGGCACCTCGGCGTCCAACGACCGCGGCAAGGGCTTCGGCGAGAAGATCGCCACGTACCCGAACATCAAGGTCGTCGCGAAGCAGACGGCGAACTTCGACCGTGCGCAGGCGCTCGACGTGACCACCAACCTGCTGCAGGCCAACCCCGGCGTGACCGGCATCTTCGCCGAGAACGACGAGATGGCGCTGGGCGCGATCCAGGCCCTCGGCGCCCGCGCCGGCAAGGAGGTCAAGGTCTTCGGCTTCGACGGCACCACCGACGCGCTCAAGGCGATCAAGGCCGGGACGCTCGCCGGGAGCATCGCCCAGCAGCCGAAGGAACTCGGCAAGAAGGCCGTCGAACTGGCCGCGCAGCTCATCAAGGGCCAGACCGTCGCGGCGACCTCGCCGGTCCCGGTCACGACCATCACCTCGGCCAACGTGGATCAGTTCCTGAAGTGAGCGTGGTCGTCGTCGGGTCGATCAACGTCGACCTGCACCTCTTGGTCGCCCGGCATCCCCAGCCAGGCGAGACCCTGCTTGCCGCCGGGGGGGACCTCTCCCCCGGCGGCAAGGGGGCCAACCAGGCCTGCGCCTCGGCCCTGGCGGGCGCCCGGACGACCATGCTGGGGGCCGTGGGCTCCGACGACGCGCGGCACACGGCCGTGAAGCTCCTGCGGGAGGCCGGGGTCGATCTCAGCCACGTCGTCCAACTGCCCGGCCCCACGGGGCTGGCGGTCGTCACGGTCGACAGCGAGGGCGAGAACACCGTCGTCGTGGTGCCGGGGGCGAATGCGGGGGTCACCGCCGACCACGTGCACGGCTGGGCCGACCTCATCGGCGCAGCCGAGCTGGTCGTCTCCCAGGGCGAGCTGTCGGCTCACGCCACCGCGGCGGTGGCGGACGCCGTCACCGGGCCCTGGCTGCTCAACCTGGCGCCCGTCATCGACCTGGATCCCCGCGTCATCCGGCGCGCCGATCCGCTGGTGGTGAACGAGCACGAGGCGGCGCTGGTCCTGCGACAGTTCGGGGTCACGCCGCCCACGGCACCTGTGGCGCTGGTGCAGGCGCTCCTGGCCGAAGGGGTGGCGTCCGCCGTCCTCACGCTGGGGGCCGCGGGCGCCATCGTGGGTGACGGGCACGCAGTCACGCAGGTGCCCAGCCCGCGCGTCCGGGCGGTCGACACGGTCGGCGCGGGCGACGCCTTCTGTGGCGCCTTGGCCGCCCGGTTGGCCGACGGCGCGTCGCTCGCGGACGCCGCCACCTACGCCGCGCGGTTCGCGGCCTACACCGTCCAATTCCCCGAAGCCCAGTCCTCCTATCCGAGGCCGGGCACCCCCCTTCCGGAGGTCTCATGAAACGCACGGGCTTGCTCAACCCCGCCCTGG
Organism: uncultured Nigerium sp.; assembly: GCA_964482465.1. Taxonomy (GTDB): domain Bacteria; phylum Actinomycetota; class Actinomycetes; order Propionibacteriales; family Propionibacteriaceae; genus Propioniciclava. Next base: position 15,279 of record CAYZXQ010000059.1, read on the forward strand.
TCGCCGCCGTCGCGCGGTTGGGCCACACCGACACCTTCGTGGTGGCCGACTGCGGCCTGCCCATCCCCGCGGCGGTCCCCGTCGTCGATCTCAGCCTGAGGTTCGGCGTCCCGAGGTTCGCCGACGTCCTCGCCGCCCTGCTGGACGAGGTCGTCGTCGAGGGCGCAACGGCCGCGGAGGAGGCCGATCCGGGACCGGTGGCGGACCTCCTGCGGGAGGCTCTGCCGATCGCCCCGACGTGGGTGGCCCACGAGGAGCTCAAGCGGCTCGTCCGGGACGCCGCCTTCGTCGTCCGGACGGGCGAGGCCACGCCCTACGCCAACGTCGTCCTGCGCTGCGGCGTGCCCTTCTGACGGCGTCCGGCGGCGCAGCGGGTCACCTCCTGCGCCGCCGCGTGCGCCGCGTCGACCGCACGCCAGGGACGGCACGGTGCTCAGCCGTCGACTCGCGTCGGGAGGGCCTCACCCTCGAAACGCCGGAGCCAGTCGCGCTGCCCGCGGGTCTCCACGGCGTCCGGTCGGTACCCGGTGCGCACCCATGCCACCGCCTCGTCGGCGGACAGGCCGTCCAGGATCGCGAGGGCGGCCAAGACCGTCCCGGTGCGCCCGATCCCACCCGCGCAGGCCACCTCGACCCGCTCGCCCCGTCCCACCCGGACGAACGCCTCGGTGATCGCCGCGCGGGCGTCCGCATCGTCGTCGGGCAGTCCGAAGTCGGCCCAGGGCACCCAGCGCCACGGCCACGGGAACGGCCCGGGCAGGCGATCCACGGCGTAGAGCGCCCAGTCCGGGGGGTCGGACGCCGCGCCCCGCAGGCTCCGCCCCCGGACCACCCCACCGCCCGGCAACACCAGCTCCCGCACCCGCTCCATGCCGCGACGCTATCCCAGGGAAACGCCGATCAATCATGTTCTGGCTGCGGCGGCCCGGATCCAGCGATCCGAACCCCCTCGATCTGGGCCCGTATGTTCAATACGAGCCCACGATCT
>CAYZXQ010000060.1:0-1137 GCA_964482465.1 uncultured Nigerium sp.
CGTCGTACGCATCGACTCCGCGTAGGGCCGAGTCAGCCGCCAGTCGCCGAACGGGATGACGAGCGCCGCGACCGTGCTGGACAAGGTGCGCACCAGGCGTGAAGCGCGACGCGCAGGACTGCCGACGTCGACTGCAGAAGGGTTGTCCGGGCGCTGCCCGATGACTGCGGCGTGGCGGCCGCCTGCCTGTGACGCCCGGGCTCGGTGGTCGCGCGGCGATGTCGCGTCGGTTGCGGCCGTCAGTCGCGCGAGACGATCCGCGCCAGGATCGTCGCCGCAGACGGCCAACATGCCGCTGGCTTGCTGAATCGACACTCCACGTCGCTTCTGGGACGACGGGTCCCAACGAGCGCCTTTTGTCGGCGGGGATCCCTAGGCTGATCGCATGCGAGCGTTGAACCAGCAGCCCCCCGGCCTGCGCATCCCCGAATCCCTCGTCGCCGACCCCGCGCGGGAGGAGGTTCTGCGCGACCTTGTGTGGGACCTGATCGTGGCGGGCGTCAGCCACCCCGTCGAACTTGCCGACGCCATCGCTGGCGGCGACGAGGGGCTGTCCGAGGAGGCCGCGACCGCCATCGCGAGGTTCCTTCTCGCCGCACGGCGCGCGCAGCAGGCGGGTTTCGGGCGGGTGGCTCCGACGAACCTCGACCGGGCTTTCGCCGAGCTGGAGGCCGCCCGGGTGGTCGCCAAGCAGAACTTCGCGTGCTGCGGTAACTGCGGCGTGGCCGAGATCGACGCCGACATCAACGTCGCCGACTGGGCCGGCTACGTGTTCTTCCATGCCCAGGACACCGAGGGGCTCGTCCACAGCGGCGAGACCTATCTCAACTACGGGGTGTTCCTTCCGCACGTCGCCTCCGCGGCCGAGCGGCGGGCGATGTCGCCCGCCGCCCTCGACGAGCTCTACGAGAGGGAGACCCTCGCTGTGGTGAGGGAGAAGGTCATCCCGATCTTGGAGTCGAACGGCATCACGGTCGTCTGGGACGGCACCATGGCCACGCGCCTCCTGCTGAGCAACGCGGAGTTCTACGCCCCGGTGTGAGAGTCGGCATGCGGGGCGTGGGCTGCGGTGTCCGGACGGGGGCCCGACGGCACCCGGCAGGGCCGTTCCGGGAGGGCGTTGGGGGCGGGACGGGA
>CAYZXQ010000060.1:1237-7978 GCA_964482465.1 uncultured Nigerium sp.
CCCGACGGCACCCGGCAGGGCCGTTCCGGGAGGGCGTTGGGGGCGGGACGGGATTGAGTTGCAGTGTCCGGACGGGGCCCAGACCACACTCGGCAGGGCCGTTCCGCGAGGGCTTCGCCGCCAAGATAGGGATGAGTTGCGGCGTCCGGGACCACCCAGGGCGACTTACGGCGTCCGGCCCTGGAGGCGCCGGGTGACCTCGGCGGCGCCGGTGCGTAGGGCGGCGACGATGGGCTCGACGTCGCGGACCGGCACGCGCGAACGCCAGGTGCAGCTCAGGGCGGCGATGGCCTGGCCGTGCAGGTCGAACACGGCGGCGCCGGCGGAGCGGAGGCCGGGGGAGACGAGTTCGACCTCTTCGGACCAGCCGCGTTCGCGGTCGGCGGCGAGTTCGGTCAGCAACTCGGCGGTGGAGCGAGGGCCGCGTCCGGTGCGCGACACGAAGTCGCCTGGACGGCTGAACAGCGCGCGGACGTTCGCCTCGCCGAGGTGGGCCAGGATCGCGCGGCCGCTGGCGGTCAGGTGTGCGGGCAGCAGGACGCCCACGGCCGTCACCAGCGTCGGTTCGGGCTCCCCGCCGGGCGGTGGGTGCTCCTTGAGGAGGTAGTGGGTGTTGGCGCCGCGGAGGATCCCCAGGTGCACGACCAGCCCCAGCCGCGCAGCCATCCCGACCATCACCGGACGCGCCAGCCGCTGCAGCGACTCGTGGGCGGTGTACGCGCTGGCAAGGTGATATGCGGCCGCGCCGAGGGCATACCCGCGCGCCTCGGGGACGCTCACGACGAACCCGCGCTCGGTCAGGACGGCGAGGATGTGGTACGTCGACGACCGCGGCAGCCCCAGGTCGCGGGCGATGGCGGACGCTTCGACGGTGCCGGTCCGCTGGGCGAGGTAGGTGAGGATGTCGAGCGCCCGTCCCACGGCTGGGGAGGTGCTCGAATCGGGTGCCATGGCAGGAACTGTAGGTCGGCGTCCGTCTCGGATCCAAGACCAAAAGGGTGGGCGCGGGCGTCCGGACGTCGCGGTCCCGGCTAGGTTGCGGCCATGACCAGGCCCATCGTGGAGTGCGTTCCCAACTTCTCCGAGGGGCGCGACCCCGCGAAGATCGTACGGATCACGGACGCCGTCGCGGCGGTCCCCGGGGTGACGCTGCTCGACGTCGATCCCGGCGCGGACACCCACCGGACGGTCGTGACCTTCGTCGGCGATCCGGACGCGGTGGTCGAGGCGGCGTTCCGGGCGGTGGCCACGGCGTCCGAGGTGATCGACATGGCCACGCACCGCGGCGCGCACCCGCGGATGGGCGCGACCGACGTGTGCCCGTTCGTGCCGGTCCAGGGGATCACGCTTGCCGAGTGCGCCGAGCTGGCCCGGCGGCTGGGGCGGCGGGTCGGCGAGGAGTTGGGCATCCCGGTGTACCTGTACGAGGCGGCCGCGTCGACCCCCGAGCGGCGCAATCTGGCCGTCGTGCGGCGCGGCGAGTACGAGGGGCTGGCCGAGAAGCTCGCGGATCCGCGGTGGGCGCCCGACTTCGGTCCGGCGACGCCGCACCCGCGGGCGGGCGCGCTCATCACGGGGGCGCGGGAGTTCCTCATCGCCTACAACGTGTCGCTCAACACCCGCGACAAGGCGCTGGCTACGGATATCGCGTTCGAGCTGCGCGAGAAGGGCCGGGTCGCGCGGACGCCGAACCCGTCGCCGGTCTACTCCCGCGGGACGATCCTGCGCTACGCCGTCGGCGCGCTGCCGTGCGGGACGTGCGGGCTGGTGGCTCCGGACGCCGCCACGCTCGTCGCCCACTGCGCGGACGCCCACGGCTATGACCTGCATCACGTGCTGGCGCTCAACGACGTCGCGGTCGGCGACGACCTGGACGCCGACCTGCCCGGACACAAGGTCTACAAGCCCGGACGCTTCGTCCACTGCAAGGCCATCGGCTGGAAAGTCGACGAGTACGACCGGGCGCAGATCTCGATCAACCTCACCGACTTCCACGTCACGCCGCCGCACGCTGTGCTCGAGGAGGCCCGCCGCCTCGCCGCCGAGCGCGGCCTGGTCGTGACCGGCAGCGAGATCGTGGGGCTGGTCCCGTTCGAGGCGCTGCGGGCGGCGGGCGAGTTCTACCTGCGGCGGCAGGGCCGGACGCCGGGGGTGCCGGTCGGCGACCTGATCGCGACGGCGGTCCAGTCGCTGGGTCTGTCCGACGTGGCGCCGTTCGACGCGGACGCCAAGGTGCTCGGCCTGCCCGTGGGTCCGGGGCCGCTGGCGTCGCTGCCGGTCGCCCGGTTCGCCGACGAGGTCTCTCGCGACACCCCCGCCCCCGGCGGCGGCTCCATCGCGGCGCTGGTCGGCGCGCTGGCGGCCTCCCTGGCGTCCATGGTGGCGGGGCTGACGCAGGGGCGCGGGGCGGCGTCCGATGTCGACGCGGCGATGGTGGAGGTGACGATCGAGGCGCAGCGGCTCAAGGACATTCTCGTGGCGGCCGTGGACGCCGACACCGACGCGTTCACCGGCTACCTGGAGGCCCGGCGACTGCCGTCCGGGACGCCTGAAGAGCGCGCCGTCCGGGAGGCGGCGATGCAGGACGGGTTGAAGGTCGCCATCGAGGTGCCGCTGGCCACCGCCCGCGCGTCGCTGGCGGCGATGCGCCTGGCCGACGAGGTGACGCGGCACGGCATCCCGGCGTCGGTGACCGACGGGGCCGTGGGCGTCCAGGTGGGGTTCGCGGGCGTCCGGGGGGCGGTGTGGAACGCGCTGGTCAACCTGCGCGACATCACCGATGCGTCCTATGTCGCGGCGGTCCGGGCCGAGGGCGATGACCTCGTGCGCGAGGCGTCCGAGCTGGTGGCGTCCAACGCGGAGTTCGTCCAGGCGGCCCTGCGGTAGGGCCGCACCCGCGGCGTCCGGCCCCTTGACGGGCGGTCCTATGCTGAGGCACCGACCGACAGGGGGACCGACGATGCACGTCGCCGACAGCCACGACGCGATCCGGGTACGGGGGGCGCGGGAGAACAACCTGAAGGACGTGTCGCTCGACCTGCCGAAGCGTCGCCTCACGGTGTTCACGGGGGTGTCGGGGTCGGGCAAGAGCTCGCTGGTGTTCGACACCATCGCCGCGGAGAGCCAGCGGATGATCAACGAGACGTTCCCGGCGTTCGTGCAGGGGTTCATGCCGAGCCTGCCGCGTCCGGACGTGGACGTCCTCGAAGGGCTCACCACCGCCATCATCATCAGCCAGGAGCGGATGGGCGGGGACGTCCGGTCGACTGTGGGGACGGCCACGGACGCCCACGCGATGCTCCGCATCCTGTTCAGCCGGCTCGGCGAGCCGCACGTCGGGCCGCCGTCGGCGTTCTCGTTCAACGTCGCCACCGCCCGCGGCGCGGGCGCGATTACGGTCGAACGCGGCGCGGCGACGAAGGCCACGAAGGCGACGTTCGAACGTCTCGGTGGCATGTGCGAGCGCTGCGAGGGCCGCGGAAACGTGTCCGACTTCGACCTGACAGCCCTGTTCGACGCGTCGAAGTCGCTGCGCGAGGGGGCGCTGACGGTCCCGGGGTATTCCATGGACGGCTGGTACGGCCGCGTGTACCTCGGCTCGGGGTTCTTCGATCCGGACAAGCGGCTGGGGCAGTACACCAAGCGCGAGATCCACGACCTGCTCTACCGGGAGCCGACCAAGATCAAGGTCGAGGGGATCAACCTGACCTACGAAGGGCTCATCCCGAAGATCGGCAAGTCGATGCTGAGCAAGGATCCGGAGGCGATGCAGCCGCACATCCGGGCGTTCGTGGAGCGGGCGATCACGTTCCAGACCTGCCCCGCGTGCGACGGGACGCGGCTGGCGGCCGGCGCGCGTGCGTCCAAGATCGCCGGGATCAGCATCGCGGACGCCTGCCGGATGCAAGTATCCGACCTCGCGGAGTGGGTGCGCGCACTGGACGAACCGTCCGCCGCGCCGCTGATCGCGAACCTGCAGCATCTGCTCGACAAGTTCGTGGAGATCGGGCTGGGGTATCTGAGCCTGGAGCGTCCGGCGGGCACCCTGTCGGGCGGCGAGGCGCAGCGGACCAAGATGATCCGGCACCTGGGGTCCGCGCTCACCGACGTCACCTACGTCTTCGACGAGCCGACCGCGGGCCTGCACCCCCACGACGTCGCGCGCATGAACAGCCTGCTGCTGCAACTGCGCGACAAGGGCAACACGGTCCTGGTCGTGGAGCACGAACCCGAGACGATGGCGATCGCCGACCACCTTGTCGACCTCGGTCCGCGCGCCGGCGCCGCCGGGGGCGAGGTGGTCTATGCGGGCGACCTGGCCGGGCTGCGGGCGTCCGGCACCCTCACCGGACGCCACCTGGACGACCGCGCGGTCCTGAAGGGGCGGCTCCGGACGCCGACGGGGACGTTGGCGATCCGAGGGGCGTCCGCGAACAACCTGCGCGATGTCGACGTGGACATCCCGCTGGGGGTGCTCGTCGTCGTGACGGGCGTGGCGGGGTCGGGGAAGAGCTCGCTGGTGCATGCGTCGATTCCGGCCGCCGCGGGGGTCGTCGCGATCGATCAGACGCCGATCAAGGGTTCGCGGCGCAGCAACCCCGCGACGTATACGGGCTTGTTGGAGCCGATTCGCAAGGCGTTCGCGAAAGCCAACGGGGTGAAGCCGGCGCTGTTCAGCGCCAACTCCGAGGGTGCCTGCCCGACGTGCAACGGCGCGGGGGTGACCTACACCGACCTGTCGTTCATGGAGTCCATCGCTGCGCTGTGCGAGGAGTGCGAGGGCAAGAGGTTCCGTCCGGAGGTGCTCGAGTACCGCTTCGGCGGGCGGACCATCGCCGAGGTGCTCGCCTTCAGCGTGGACGAGGCACGTGCGTTCTTTGCCGAGGGCGAGGCGCGGATCCCGGCGGCGTCGACGATCCTGGGGCGGCTCGCGGACGTGGGGCTCGGGTATGTGTCCCTCGGCCAGCCGCTCACGACCTTGTCGGGGGGCGAACGGCAGCGCCTCAAGCTCGCGAGCCGGATGGGCGAGAAGGGCGCGATCTACGTCCTGGACGAGCCGACCACGGGGCTGCATCTGGCCGATGTCCAGCAGTTGCTGGGGCTGCTGGACCAGCTCGTCGATGCCGGGACGTCCGTGATCGTCGTCGAACACCACCTGGGGGTCATGGCGCACGCGGACTGGCTCATCGACCTGGGTCCGGGCGCGGGGCACGACGGGGGCCGTGTCGTGTTCGCCGGGACGCCCGCCGAGCTGGTGGCCGCGCCCGAGACGTTGACGGGTCGGCATTTGGCGGCGTACGTCGAGGAATGAGGGTCCCGGGGGTCGTGTGACGGTCCGGAAACCCTCGGCGAGCCGGGGAGAAGGCCCTTTTCCGCTTCTCGATGCGTCCAGGGGCGCGAAACAGGCCTGGTGGAGCAACGAGAAGCGGCAAATGGCCTGGTGGGCTCCGAAAGTCGGGCCGTGACGGCTCCGTGGAGGTGTGAGTTGGTCCGAGCTAGCCGGGCACTCACCCACCAAGAACGCTCACGCGGGCTCGCCGCCGACGAACACCCGGCGCACGAGCGGAACTCCCGGACGGTACGCCAGGTGGACGTGGCTCGGAGCCCCCAGGACCGCCAGATCCGCCCGCGCCCCGACGCCGAGGCGCCCGATATCGCCCCGCCGCAGCGCGGCAGCGCCCCCGGCCGTCGCCGCCCAGAGCGCCTCGGCGGGCGTCAGCCGCAGTTCGCGCACGGCGAGTGCCACGACGAATGCCATGGACGTGGTGTACGACGTCCCGGGGTTGCAGTCGGCGCCCAGCGCCACCGTCACCCCCGCGTCGAGCAGGCGGCGAGCGTCCGGGTAGGGGCCGCGCGTCGAGAAGTCGGCGGCGGGCAGCAGCGTCGCCACGGTGTCGGATGCCGCCAACGCCGCCACGTCGGCGTCGGTGAGGTGTACGCAGTGATCCACGGACGCCGCGCCCAGCTCGACGCCCAGCTTGACGCCCGCCCCCGCGGTGAGCTGGTTGGCATGCACGCGGACGCCCAGCCCGGCGGCCCGCCCAGCCTCCAGCACCGCCAGCGTCTGATCGGGGTCGAAGGCGCCCACCTCGCAGAACGCGTCGATCCAGGCGGCGTCCGGGGCGCAGGCGGGGATCATCTCGTCCACGACCATGCGGACGTAGTCGTCGGCTCGCCCGGCGAACTCCGGTGGCAGGGCGTGGGCGGCGAGCAGGGTGGTCTCGGGGGTGTGGGTGCGGGCGATGCGCACCGATCGCGCCTCGTCAGGCACGGATTGGCCGTAGCCGGACTTGACCTCGACCGTCGTGGTGCCCCCGGCGCGGTACTCCGCCGCCAGCCGGGTCACGGTGGCGTCGAGCACGGCATCGGACGCCGCCCGGGTCGCCGCGATGGTGGTCCGGATGCCTCCCGCCTCGTAGGGACGTCCCTCCATCCGCGCCGCGAACTCCGCCGCGCGGTCGCCCGCGAAGACCAGGTGGCTGTGCGACTCCACGAACCCCGGGATCACCGCCGCCCCCGCGACGTCGACCACCTCGTCGCACGGCTGCGCGTGCGTGCGCGGCCCCACCCACGCGACCCGTCCGTCCACGACGACGACCGCCGCGTCGCGCAGCAGCCCGAGCGGTCCGTCGCCGAGGGTGGGGTCGTTGGTGACGAGTTCGCCGATCCGGTCGATGAGCAGCGCCATCGCTCAGCCCTGGGGTTCGGTGGGGTGTGGGTGGTCGGGTGCGGTGCTGTCGC
>CAYZXQ010000060.1:8078-13376 GCA_964482465.1 uncultured Nigerium sp.
GGTGTGGGTGGTCGGGTGCGGTGCTGTCGCAGGGCTGGGTGGGGTGTGGGTGGTCGGGTGCGGTGCTGCTATGGGGCTGGGTGGTGTGTGGGTGGTCGGGTGCGGTGCTGTTGGGGGGCTCGGTGGGGTGTGGGTGGTCGGGTGCTGTGCTGTCGCAGGGCTGGGTGGGGTGTGGGTGGTCCGGCTCGGACCGGTCGTGGGGCTCGGTGGGGTGTGGGATCTGCTGGTGATCCGGCTCGAACCTGGCGCGGGACTCGGGGGTGGGCTGCGGGACGAACGTCCCCGCGGACCCGCCCGGACCGACCGCGCTCCCCGGACGGTGGTCGCCGTCACCCTCCGACGGACGCGCGCCCGCGGCGTCCGCCATCGGGATCCGGACGCCGCGGGTGCGCGCGACGTCGCGGGCATGGTCGTACCCGGCGTCGGCGTGCCGCATCACGCCCGTGCCGGGATCGTTGGTGAGGACGCGCTCGAGCTTTTCGCGCGCGAGCTCGGAGCCGTCGGCGACGCAGACCTGGCCGGCGTGGATGGACCGGCCGATGCCCACGCCCCCGCCGTGGTGGATGCTCACCCAACTCGCGCCCGAGGACGTGTTGAGCAGCGCGTTCAGCAGCGGCCAGTCGGCCACGGCGTCCGTGCCGTCGGCCATGCCCTCGGTCTCGCGGTAGGGGCTGGCGACGGACCCGGCGTCGAGGTGGTCGCGTCCGATCGCGATCGGTCCGATCTCGCCCGCCGCCACCATCTCGTTGAACCGAAGCCCCGCGCGGTGGCGTTCGCCGTAGCCGAGCCAGCAGATGCGCGCGGGCAACCCCTGGAACTGGACGCGCTCGCCGGCCAGGGTGATCCACCGGCGCAGGTGGGCGTCGTCGGGGAAGAGGTCGAGGATGGCGGCGTCCGTCTTGGCGATGTCCGCGGGGTCGCCGGACAACGCCGCCCAGCGGAAGGGGCCCTTGCCCTCTTCGAACAGCGGACGGATGTACGCCGGGACGAACCCCGGGAACGCGAAGGCGTCCGCGAACCCGCCCTTGCGCGCCTCGTCGCGGATCGAGTTGCCGTAGTCGAAGACCTCGGCGCCCTCGTCCTGGAAGCCGACCATCGCGGCGACGTGAGCGGCCATCGCCGCTTGTGAGGCGGCGGTGAAGCCCGCGGGATCGGACGCCGCCCGCGCCTTCATCTCGGCGAACGGGACGCCGAGGGGCAGGTAGGCCAGCGGGTCGTGGGCGGAGGTCTGGTCGGTGACGACGTCGATGACGATGTCGCCCGCGCGGTGCCGCGCCAGCAGCGCCGGGACCACCTCGGCGGCGTTCCCGAGCAGCCCGATCGACAGCGGACGCCGCGCGCGCCGGGCCTCGTTGGCGCGGGCGATGGCGTCATCGAGGTCGGCGGCCTGGACGTCCAGGTAGCGGTGCTCGATGCGCCGCGCGATGCGGGTGGGGTCGCACTCGACCACGAGCGCCACGCCGTCGTTCATGGTGACGGCCAGCGGCTGCGCGCCACCCATGCCGCCGAGGCCGGCGGTGAGGGTGATGGTTCCGGCGAGGGTGCCGCCGAACCGCTTGCGCGCGACGGCCCCGAACGTCTCGAACGTGCCCTGCAGGATGCCCTGAGTGCCGATGTAGATCCACGATCCGGCGGTCATCTGGCCGTAGACCATGAGGCCAGCCTGTTCGAGCGCGCGGAAGTGATCCCAGGTGGCCCAGTCGCCGACGAGGTTGGAGTTCGCGAGCAGGACGCGCGGCGCCCACGCGTGGGTCCGGAAGACTCCGACCGGCTTCCCGGACTGGATCAGCAGCGTCTCGTCGCCCTCGAGGTCGCGCAGCTCGCGGACGATCGCGTCGAACGCCTCCCAGCTTCGCGCCGCGCGTCCGGAGCCGCCGTAGACCACGAGGCCGTCCGGGTGCTCGGCGACCTCGGGGTCGAGGTTGTTCATGAGCATCCGCAGCGCCGCCTCCTGAGGCCAGCCCTTGCAGGTCAGGTCGAGGCCGCGGGGGGCCCGCACGGGTCGGGCGCCAAGGGTGAAGTCGCGCACGGGGGGTCCTTTCGACGGTGGTCCTCCTCAGCGTCCGCCGGTGGGGGTTGCGGACGCCGCGGGCGTCGGTCCTGCGTCTCGGATCCGAGTGTTGCCCGCGGGAACGTCGGTGTGCGTGAGGGGGTGCCAGCTCACCCTGGTGGGGCACCGCCGCGCTACTTCACCCCCGCGGCGACGTCCGCCGTGAACTGCGCGAGGTCGGCGACGGCGTGTCGCGTGCTGCCGCTGACGACCACCGCGGACCCGTTCGGGAGCAGCACCGAGCAGGTCCCGCCCTTGGCGGTCTTGCTCACGTCCACGCACGACACCGCGCCCGCTTGGTACCGCGCGTCCGCGGCGGCCTTGCTGTAGGCGAGGGTCGGATCGGGGGCGTTCTTGATGATGCTGGCCTGCCGAATGTCGCCAGCCCCGGCGCGGTAGGTCGCGCTGTCGAGGGTGTTCCCCGACGACTTCTGCGTGGACGTGTCGAGCACGTACGCCCCCACACGCGCCGGCAGGGTGGCCATCTTGGGCGCGAAGGCGCCCATCAACCACGCGACCACCAGCGCGATCAGGATCAGGGCGACGACTCCGCCGATCACCAGCACGAGCCGGTTGGGGCCAGACGGGGCCGCGGTGCCCTCCGGCTCCGGCAGCGTCTCGGTGTTGGACGCCGCGGGTCCCGCCGGGTGGTTTCCGCCCGCGGGAGCCCCGGGACGGGCGCCGGTAGCGGGGGTCGCGGACGCCGTTGGTTCCGCCGCCGGAACCGAAGCGGTGCTCGGGTGGGACGCCGGCGCCGGCCCCGGGTGCCCCGTCGATGCCGGACGCGGTGACGTCTGAGGGGGGTGGTAGCCGGGAGCGGCCGTACCGCCGGCCGGAGCGCCCGGCGCACCAGGCGCCCGGTAGCCCGGGGTGGCCGGTGCCCCACCGGGAACTGCGCCGGGTGGGGTGTATCCGGCGGCGGCGCCCGGGACGGCACCCGGCGGCGTGTAGCCCGGCGATGCTGGGGTGGGCCCTCCTCCGGGTGGGGTGTATCCGGCGGCGGCGCCCGACGCGCCAGGCGGCCGGTAGCCCGGGGTAGCCGGTGCCCCACCGGGCCCTCCTCCGGGTGGGGTGTACCCGGCGGCGGCACCCGGGACGGCACCCGGCGGCGTGTAGCCCGGTGATGCTGGGGTCGGCCCTCCCCCCGGAGGGGCGTACCCGGTGGCGGGAGGTGCGCCCGGGGTCGTGCCGGGGGCGGAGTGGCCGGTCAATGCCGAGGCGGGACCCGCCCCAGGAGGCGTGTAGCCGGTCGTCTCCGCAGCGGGTGGGGTGGCCGGGGTGGCGTTCGGCACCGCCCCCGGCGGCGCGTACCCCGCGGCTGCGAGAGCGGGGCTCGGCTGGCCCGGGGTGGCTCGTGGGGGCACGGAGCCAGGGATCGCGGAACTCGACGCTCCCGCGGACGATGCAGGGCCGGACGCGTTGCCGCTGGCCGCCGACGCGGCTGGACCGGCGGCGTCCGCAGCAGCGGGCAGCGACTCCGGGACGTCTGAGGAGCCGGGCGGGGGACCGTACGTGGGGGGCATGCTCACGGCGTCATCGTAGAACCGGGCGCTGACAATTCAGGGCGCTGGCAACGCCGGACCCCAGAACGACCCGCGAGCCACTGCTCGCGGAACCGGTTCGACCTGTGGCGTTCCCTTCTCGTGACCCTCGGACCGCCCTGCGACATCGCGTCCGGGTCGAGTTGCGCCGTGTCTGGTTCCCGACCCTCTGGCCGTCCGCGCTGGCTCCGCCCGCGGCGTCCGGTTTCGACCTGTGACGTTCCCTTCTCATGACTCACGCACCGCACGTGCGCCCGGACGCCGCCGGTCCCCCCCACGGACCGCTACCGACCGGACCCCCTGGGATACGGCGGGCCGGCGTCCGCCGCCGACGCAACACCGACCGCAGCCCGCGGCCTCCGCAACCCCCGCTGACAAGCGAGTTCGCCGCTAGCGGATGCCGCTGGCGAGCTGAGCGGTGAAGCTCGCGACGTCCCGGACGGCGTGACGCGTGCTCGACTCGACCACCGCGACGGCGCCGGTGGAGAGGCGGACCATGCACGTCCCGCCCATGCCGTCGGCGTTGGCGCCGGTGCAGTAGACGGCGTCCTGGCGGAAGCGGGTCTGCTCGGACGCGGCGGCGAAGGTGACGGCGGGGTCGGTGGCTTCCTTGACGATGGTGGCCCGGTAGAGGTCGCCGTCGTCGGTGCGGTAGGTGCCGAGGTCGTGCGCGCTCGGCGACGCCCCGCGGGTCGAGCTGTCGAGGACGTACGTTCCGACGCGGTCGGGCAGCCGTGACATCGACGGCGCGAACATGCCGGACAGCCAGGCGCCGCCGACGCCGCCGACGGCGACCAGGACGATCCCGGCGATCGCGACCGGAATCCACCAGCGCCGTCGCCGGGGCGCGAGCGCCCGACCCGGTGCCGTTCGGCGGGGTGCGGGGCGCCTGCGCCGTCGGGTTGCGGACGCCCGCGTCTCGCTCGCGGGCACGGCGCTCGCGGACCGGGTGGTCGCGGATGGGGTGGTTGCGGACGCCGTGGCGGTCCGGTCGTTCGGCTGCGGGACGCCGCCCTCGCCGGGGGAGTCTGCCGTGCGCGGGCGTGTCACGGGGACCCAGCGCGCCGGACTCGCGGAGGTCCCGGCAGGGTCGCCGCGGAGGGGGGCGTCCATGGCGCGAGCCGGGAGGGCGGTGTCGGCGGAGCCGCCGAGCCTGGTCGGCGGGCGTGGTTCGGTGGTCGCGGACGCCGCCGCTTGCGTGGGGCGGGGCACCGGGCGGGGGGCGTGTGCCGGGGTGGTGGGCTCCGCGGCGCGCAGGGTGTGGGGTGCCTCGGTCGCGGCTGGGGGCGCGAGAGGGGCACGCGGTGGGACGGACGGGTGCGCGGCAGAAGAGCCGGGCCGCAGGGGGGTGACAGTGGCCCCCGGGCCCGGGCGAGCGCCGGATGGGGCGGAGCGCCCGGTGGTCGGAGCCGTCCGGTGGAACCTGCTGGCGGAGGCCGGCGGCTCGGCTGCGACGGGTCGCGGGTCCGGGGGGTTGGTGTCGTACGGGTTGGTCCGGGGTCGCTCGGCAGCGGTCCCGGACGCCGCGGGTTGCAGTGCATGGGCAGCGGGGCGGGCGGCAGGGGGTTCCGCGGCCCGGAGGGTGTGGCGTCCCTGGGGTCCCGTGACGGGAGCGGCGGGTGCCGGTGGGCGGGATCCCGGCTGTGGAGTGGGCGAGGTGATGGTCGGCTCGGAGGCGCGGTGCGTGGAGGGGAGGTTGGGTGCGGG
>CAYZXQ010000060.1:13476-14574 GCA_964482465.1 uncultured Nigerium sp.
GGTCGGCTCGGAGGCGCGGTGCGTGGAGGGGAGGTTGGGTGCGGGAGTGCCTGCGCCGGGCTGGGTCCCGCGCGGCACGGCAGGTGCCCGTGACGCTGGGGGTACCCACGGGGCCAGGGGTGTGGTGGAGGCGGCGGGTGGTGCCGTTTGGGGTGCGCGTGGTGGGGCCGGTGTCCCGGTTGCTGGTGCGGCGGGCGGGGTGGAGGGCCATGGGGTTGGGGGTGTGGTCGAGGCGGCGGGTGGTGCCGTTTGGGGTGCGCGTGGTGGGGCCGGTGGGGTGGGGGTGGGAGTGCCGGCTGCTGAAGGGTTCGCCGCGGGCGCAGCCGGGGTGACGCGCTGCCCCGCCGTGGTGATCGTGGGCCCTGCGGGTTGCGGCGCGCGGGGGGCAGGCGAGTGGGCGGCGGGGTCCGGCGTACGGAGGGTCCGGCGTCCGTCCGAGGCAGGATCGGAACCCTGGGGATGCGGCGAGTGAGCAGTCCCCCGCGGGGTGTCCGGGGTGGAGGAGTGATCGACCACGCCGGGCCCCGCGTCGAGGAGGTGACGCGGGCTGTGCGCCGAGGACGGATCGGCTGCCGGGAGTGTCCGGCGTGCCTGGGGTGCGGGTGTCGTTGGTGGCGGTGTGGACGGGGTGGCTTGTGGGGGTGCCGGGACCGGCGCTGGTGGGGCGGGGAGGGTCCGGCGTCCCTCGGGTGCGGGGTGGGTCCGGCGTGGTTCCGGGGTGGCGAGGGTACGGCGTGGTTCCGGGGTGGCGAGGGACGGCGGCGCGTCCGGGGTGTGGGGAGGTGTCCAGGCCGCGGGAGCGTTGCCCACTCCGGCGTCGGGGAGCGCGCGGCGTCCGGCCGGTTGGGTGGCGGGTGTGGGCGGTGGCGGTGGGGAGTGAGTGGCCCGCGGGGCCGGGGGGACCGGCGGTTCCGCGGTAGGGACCGCCCGACGTCCGCCGGGGGCGGCCTCGGACGTCCATCGAGCTGCCCCGGGCGCCACGGGCGGGTCATGGTCGTCGGCCGGGAGTGTTCGACGTCCTCCCGCGGGGGTTGTGGCGGGGTTGGTGGGGAGTGTTTGGCGTTCTTCCGCGGGGGTTGTGGCGGGGTTGGTGGGGAG
>CAYZXQ010000060.1:14674-16152 GCA_964482465.1 uncultured Nigerium sp.
TGGTGGGGAGTGTTTGGCGTTCTTCCGCGGGGGTTGTGGCGGGGTTGGTGGGGAGTGTTTGGCGTTCTTCCGCGGGGGTTGTGGCGGGGTTGGTGGGGAGCGTTCGGCGTCCTCCCGCAGGGGTTGCGCCGGGGCCGACCGGTGACGGGCCGGGAGGGTGGGCTGCGGCTGGGCCGGCGGGGAGAACCGTCCGGCGTCCCTGCTGGGTGGTGTCGGACGCCGCGTGACGCCCGCTGGGACGCGTCTCGGATGCGCGGTCGGCGTCGGGGACTTCGGTGTCCAGGAGGCTCCGGCGTCCGCCCACGCCCGCGTCGGCCGCTCCGGCGGGGTCGGGACCGTAGCCGTGGACCGGGGCGTAGCGATCACCGGTGGGTTCGCGGGTGGGGAGGGCCCGGCGTCCGGTGGGGTCGGTGCCGCGCGCGCCGGCGGCATCCCGCGCGGGACTGGCCCACGGCCGGGCCGGGACGTCCGGATCAAGCGGCGGAGCCTGGACGCGCGGAAGGGGAATGGTGTCGCCGGCGTTGCTCTCCGGGACGAACCGCGATCCCGGGGCGACGAAGCGCCGTCCGCTGGGCTCGCCGGGCGTCTGGATCACCTCGCCATCGTACGGTGAGCCACCGACATCGCACCCCCTGTTCCCAGGGTCTCGGACCCCATCCGTCCGCCCGTCGGGGATCGCGCCCCGCGCACCACCGGGCCGAGCTGCCTACCACCGCCCACCTGGACGGTCCCGAGGATCCGGTCCGCCGATGGCGTCCGAGCACGAAGCGGCCGCCCGACCTGGACCGTATCCTCCCTCGTCGGAGCGGCATTCCGCCCGTCGGGGCGACGGAGGCTTGAGGGGCGGAATCGCCCGACCCCCGACTGCCTCCCTGGCGTGGGGTCGTTCCCCCGAGGCGCGCTCGAGGACCGCCCGCTCGGCTTGAGGCCGGCCGGCTCGCTGGATCGTCCCCACGCGGTCGCCCGAGCCACTAGCGTGTGGACCGCGCGGAAGGGGAGACATGGCCGTCATCACCGTCGTGGCCACGGTAGTGGCCGTGGGCGACTTCCTGGTGCAACTGGCGGGCGGGGAGGGGCTGCCGAAGGTGGTCCACGGGGGCGTCGCCGTGTGGCAGCGGATGGCGCCGCTTCTCAAGACCACCCCCCACGCCCGTATGCGCCGCGCCCTCGAAAACCAGCTCGCCAGCGCCGAATACCTGGACGCCCGCCCGTGGGACGTCCAAGCCGCCGACGACGCCGTCGCGCGCGTGCTGGCGTCCGTCCCCCTGGACGAACGCACCCGGGCTGCGGTGCGATCCCAGACCGAGCTCCGCGACCTGCTCGCCGAGCGGGCGGCGTCCGAGCGGGCAGCGCTCCTGGCTGAGCCCGCCCAGCACGTCTTCGATCTCGTCCTCAACGCGACAGCCGCGTACCTCGTCCAGGCGGTGAGCGAGTCCCCGGATTTCCAGGCCCTCGCCCACCGCGAGGAACTCGCCGAC
>CAYZXQ010000061.1:0-4094 GCA_964482465.1 uncultured Nigerium sp.
CCTAGACGCCCGTGCCGACGCTCGCCGCGTAGAACGCGGCCACGGCGTCCGCGAACTGCTTCCGCGACGACTCCCAGGTGTAGAACATGTGGCCGCCGGGGAACTGCACATGCGTGAAGCGTGCGCCCTCGTCGTCGCGCAGGCGCATCAGGTTCACCAGGCGGCTGCTCGCGTAGTACGGCGTGACCAGGTCGAACAGCCCGTGGCACAGGAAGTAGCGGGTGTGCGGCGACAGCGCGATGGCGTAGCGCAGGTCGTCGGTCGCGCCGGCGGGACCGCTGACCCAGTCGCGCTTGGCGTCGGCGTCGGGCGCCCAGGCGGCGTTCACCTCCAGGCTGAGCAGGTGGTACTCGCGGTCGGTCTGGACCCCGATGGCGCCCCGGATCTGCTGGTTGGCGCCGGCGGCGAACACCCGCTCAATGCCCGACAGGGTGGGATCGGGCCAGGTCATGCCGTCCCGATCGGGGAACGGATTGGCCGACACCATGCTGGCGTCGTAGAGCCCGACGACCTCGGCGTCCGCCCCGCGCAGCTCGCGGGCGAAGGTGGCGATGCCGACGCGACCCTCGGCCCGCGCCACCAGGGCGAGCGGCAGGCCGAGGAAGTCCGCCAGGCGTGCGAGCACGGCGTCCCGCTGAGGCCGCGCCATCGCCGCCCCCTGCACCAGGAACGTCACGTAGTCGGTGGTCGCGAACCGCTCGGCCGCGTCCCGCACCTCGGCCAGCGACGCCGTCGCCGGGAGGGCGCGGCCGCGTCCGTTGACGTGCGCGGCCAGCGCCATCGACGGCAGCACGTCGACCCACGCCGGGACGTCGTAGTCGCCCGCGTTCAGCAGGTTGAACTCGAGCGCCGGGCTGATGATGACCACCCCGTTGAGGCCCACGCCGAACTTCTCCGGCAGCAGCCGCGCCAGCCGCGCGACCCGGTAGCCGCCGTAGCTTTCGCCGGCGATGAACACCGGCGAACCCCAGCGTCCGCGCGCCGTCAGCCATCGCCGGACGAACTCGCCGATCGAATCCAGGTCGCGGTCGAACGCGAAGAACCGCTTCGCCTTCTTCTCGGCGTCCGGGTCGGGCTTGTCGGCCTTCGCGGCGGGGATCAGCCGCGAGAATCCCGTCCCGATCGGGTCGATGAACACCAGATCGGTGAACGCCAGCCACGACTCGGCGTTGTCCACCAGGCGCGCCGGCGGCGGCAGCGGCGTCCCGTCCGCGGCGAAGCCGACGCGGCGCGGGCCGAGCGCGCCCAGGTGCAAGTACGCGCTGGACGCCCCCGGTCCGCCGTTGAACACGAACGTCACCGGGCGATCGGCGCCACCGTCGGCGGCCACGTAGCTCACCGAGAACATCTCGGCGACGGGATCGTCGGACTCGCGCAGGACGATCCAGCCCGCGGACGCCTCGTACCCCAGATCGCCGTTCGCGCTCGGCCAGGTCGCGGTGGCGGACGCCCCCGCCGGCGGCGTGTGCGCGGACGGGGCGGCGGGACGGTCGGTCTGCGGGGCATCGCTCATGCTGGGAGCCTAGCCGCCGATGCGAGGGGGGCGCGTCCGGCGACGGACGCCCGAGAGTCCGCACGTGAAATCGAGGCGATCTCCACGAACCCCTCCCGGACCGACGGCCGCGGTGCCAGCATGATCCCAGGAGGTCGCCATGCGCATTCGCCCTGTTGCCGCGGCACTCGTGGCCGTTTCCTCGTTCGCGCTCTTGTCCGGGTGCCTCGTGCCGTTCCCCTGGCCGTTCCCTACCTCGCAGCCGACGGTGTCCCAGTCCCCTGGGGGCGACGTCGCCTCCCCGTCCCCTTCACCCACGGTTGCGTCCGCACCGCCGACGACGACACCGCCCGCCACGATCCAGCCGACGGCGCCCGCGCTGCAGCCGGACCCGAAGGCGGCCCAGCACATCCCCGACGTCGGGACGATGCCCAGCGGCTTCAAGCTCCCCGGCTCCGGCTACGACCTCAACGGCTTCGAGGCCATCAGGTTCTGCCGCAAGGATCCCTGGTATCCCGCGCTCGCCCAGCGCACGGCCAGCCGCTTCCGTTCGCGCGTGAGCGAGACCTACGAGAGCGGCGGTTCGATGGGCGTGGTCATCCTCACCTCGCAGGCCAACGCCGAGGCGCTCATGGCCGAACTCCGTGCTGCTGCGGCGGCGTGCCAACCGAAGACCGCGGAGTGGATGGGCAAGCCGGTCACCGTGCCGTCCGCCGGACCGTGGCAGGACGCCTTCGGGGTCGCCATCGAGTACCTCGACAAGGGCAAGCCGATCGTGGACGCCTACGGCACCACCGCGCTGGTCGTCCGCCGCGGCCGGACCGTGGCGGCCGCCACCACCTGGACCATGTACTCCCAGCCCGTCTCCGGCGAACCCGCCGAGATCGACGGCCTACTCAGCGACCTGGCGGCGGTGCTCAAGACCACGCCCTGACGCGCCCGGGGTGCCCGCGGGTCCGCCCAAAGTCCCCAGCCCGTCTCCGGCGAACCCGCCGAGATCGACGGCCTACTCAGCGACCTGGCGGCGGTGCTCAAGGCCACGCCCTGACGCGCCCGGGGTGCCTGCGGGTCCGCCCATGTGAGAGGGTGCGACCCGTGTGGATGCCCCAACTCGTCGCCCTCGACATCGACGGGACGCTGATCGGCCACGACTACGCGTTCCATCCCGGCACGCGCGAAGCGGTGGCGGACGCCGTTGCCGCCGGTGCGCGGGTGGTGCTGTCGACGGGTCGGAGCTGGCACGCGACCCGTCCCCTGGTGGACGCCCTGGGGCTCCCGCCCGGACCGGCCGTCTGTTCGAACGGGGCGGTCCTGGTCACCTACCCGCCGCTGGCGATCCACGACATCGCGCTGTTCGACCCTCGCCCGGCCATCGAGCAGGTGACCGCCGAGCACCCGGACGCCCTGCTGGCGGTCGAGGTGGTGGGACGCGGTTACCGCGTCACGGCGCCGTTCCCCGACGGGGAGCTGAGCGGCGAGATCGAGGTCGTCTCCCGCGAGGAGTTGGCCTCGCGCCCGGCGACGCGCCTGGTGGTGCGGGATCCGTCCGCCAGCGACGCCGAGTTCGTCGCGGCCGCCGCCCGCCTGGGGCTCGAGGGCGTCAGCTACGCCATCGGCTACACCGCGTGGCTCGACATCGCTCCCGAGGGCATCGACAAGAGCCGCGGCCTGGCCCTGGTGGCCGAACGGCTGGGAGTGGCGGCGTCCGACGTGCTCGCCGTCGGCGACGGACGCAACGACATCGAGATGCTCCAGTGGGCCGGGCGGGGCGTCGCGATGGGCGATGCCCCCGCCGAAGTGCGCCTGGCCGCGGACGCCGTCACCGGCCGGTTCGCCGACGGCGGCCTCGTCGCCGAGTTGCGCCGCTGGTTCCCGGAACGGACGGCGTCCGCGGCCAGTTGAGCGGACGCCCGCGCGTCACGCCGCGGGGGCGAGCCGCCGCCCGAGGACCGCACGGGCGGCGTCCAACACCTCGGCCACGGACGGAACCCGCCGCGCCGGACGCACGTCCGCGACGTCGGTGCGCAGGTGTCGCAGGTGGCGTTTGACGGTCGATGTCGAGCAGCCCAACCGCAACGCGAGCTGGTCGAGGGTGTCGTCGGGGTTGACGCGCCGCAGCCGCATCACCTCGGCGCGGTCGACCGGACGCCCGCCCGCGATCACGCCGGCCGCCGTGTCGAGATTCTCGGATTCGATCCGGACGCCCACCCGCGCCCGGATCTGCCGCCGCTGCTGCGGGGTGGTGCCGGCGACGAAGCCGGACACATCGTGGTGCACGATCGCCTCGTACAGGCACTGGGCCGCCATCGGGCAGGCGGCGCACACGGCCGCGGCCTGTCGGCGCAGTCCGGCATCGTCGCCGGGGAGGGTGACGTCTTCGAGGCTGTGGAACAGACCGGCGTGGGCGACGCAACCCGGGGTGGAGCTCATCTCCGTCTCCTTCGCTGGCCATCGGAAAAACGGCCACGTATTTGACGCGGCGCCGCGCACGCCGGTTCCCGGTCCCTTCGCGAGGGGACCACGAGGGCCCCCGCTTGGCCCAAGCTGCCCGCGACCTCATCACCACCCGGTCCCTTCGCGAGGGGACCACGAGGGCCCCCGC
>CAYZXQ010000061.1:4194-15913 GCA_964482465.1 uncultured Nigerium sp.
CCCGCGACCTCATCACCACCCGGTCCCTTCGCGAGGGGACCACGAGGGCCCCCGCTTGGCCCAAGCTGCCCGCGACCTCATCACCACCCGGTCCCTTCGCGAGGGGACCACGAGGGCCCCCGCGACCGCGGTAGATTGCGGGAGGTTACAGGGAGGTGCCATGGAGAACTTCGGACGCGAGCCCGAATACGTCACGACGATGGCCGACGGGACGGTGAAGCAGCTCAATCCGTTCACCGGCACCGAGGTCTGGACCGTCGCCGGACGCGGCAACCGGCCGCTGGGCATCCAGGTGACCGATCCGGTGGCACTCGATCCCGCGGACGCCGGCGCCCACTGTGGGTTCTGCGAGAAGCGCTACAAGGAGACGCCGCCGGAGAAGTCCCGGGTGATCCGGACCGGCGCCGGCTGGGAGACGCTCTACAAGCTCTCGGCCGAGCAGTTGTTCGACACCGTCGCCGAGTTTCGCCGCATCCCCAACCTGTTCGAGATCCTCAGCTACGAGTACTGGCACGCCAACTACGGCTACACGCTGCCGGCTCGGGTGGCGGCGCGGAAGGAGGCGTACCTGGAGTCGTCCGTGGGGCTCGACCATGTGCTCACGGTGATCGACATGAAGCTGCGGGCGTCCGGCAAGACCGAGGCCCAGATCGCCGAGATGACGGTCCCGGCGCGGCTGGAGGCGGCGTCCGGATTCTTCGGCGGCGGCCACGACGTCATCGTGGCGCGCCGGCACTTCCGCGACGGCGCGACCACGACCGCGGACGTGGCGTCCTCGGGCACCCTCACCCCCGACGAGCACGCCCAATTCATCGCGTTCACCATCGAGTCCGCCCGCGCGCTGTTCGACAACAACCGGTACGCGCGCTACGTGGCGATCTTCCAGAACTGGCTCAAGCCGGCCGGGGCGTCCTTCGACCACCTCCACAAGCAACTCGTCGCCATCGACGAACACGGCACGCAGCAGCAGGCGACCCTGCACCGCCTACGGACGAACCCGAACCTCTTCAACGAAGTGGCCGTCAACTACGCCTCGTACCGCAACCTCGTCATCGCCGAGAACGAGCACGCCATCGCCTTCGCGGGCTTCGGCCACCGCTACCCGACGATCGAGATCTACTCCAAGAGCGAGCACCCCGACCCGTGGGACCAGTCCGCCGACGAGGTGCGCGCCATGTCGAACATGATCCACGCGATGCACGCCGCCACCGGCCCGGACGTGCCCTGCAACGAGGAGTGGCACTACCGTCCCGCGGACGTCGACCTCGCCCAGCCGTGGCGCGTCATGCTCAAGTGGCGGGTGTCCACGCTGGCGGGCTTCGAAGGCGCCACGAAGATCTACCTCAACACCATCGCACCCGTCACCGTGCGGGATCGCGTCGTGAACCGGCTCTTCGCGCTGCGCGCGTCCGGTCACGTCGCGCACGATCTGCGGATCGCCTTTGAGGCGCCGTGCCGCCCCAACTCGCTGCGGTACGCGAAGGGGAGCCGGTAGGGGGAGCGCTCCCCTTCGACGGGGGAGGGGAAACTCGCCTAGGTTGACAGCGAGCGCCCTCGGAAGGAGACCCCCTCGTGCCTGAATCCCGCGCCGATCTGATGGTCGTCCGTCTGCCCTTGGCGACCTGGAACGATGCCTGCCGGGCCGCCGCGCGTCCAGATGCCCCCCAGGGGCTCCTCCTCGCCCCGCCGCCCGCCGACGACCTCGACTGGGACGCCCTCGCCGCCCACGGCCTGGCTACCTCTCGCGGCGCGCTGGACCCGCGCTGGCGTTCTCTTCTCGCCGCCTATCTGGACTCCCGCGTTGCCTTCCGGTTGTCCTCCTCCTACGGCGACATGCGGTTCGAGGCCGTGCTGGCCGTCGGAAGCCCGCACGTGTGCGTGACCGAGCGCTTCAAGACCCGGCCCGGCTCGGACGGCACCGTGTCCACGGTCGCCCACGATCCCGCCGTCGAGGTCGCGATCTCCGGCGACCACCCCTGGACGTTGGTGCGGCGGGTCCTGCCCCCGCTGGAGGTCCTCCGGGCAGAGGCCAAGCAGACCCCCCGCTCGGCCGAGGTGCCGCTGGTCGTCCAGCCGGAATTGCAGGCGAAGGTGAGGGCCGCGAAGGCCGCCGAACCGCAGCTGACGACGTCCGATGCCCTGCGACGCGCGTCGGGGGTTCCGGACGCCGTGGCGGCCGCCCTCGACACCACCGCCCTCACCACCTGGCTCGTGACGGCGGCGACCCCCGGCGGGACGGCCGTCGGCGTCGGCGCCTACGCCGGCTCGCCGGAGCGGCTCTACCGGGCCTCCTTCGCGGGCGGCCCCGCCTGGGAGCAGGTCGAGCCCGGCGATCTGGCCTACGGGTTCGACTGGCACCTTCTCGGCGCTCTCGACGTCGCGACCGCGGGGGATCGGTCATGAGCCAGATGCAGGGCATGGATGTCGACGGCGTCCGTAGGCTCGCCCACCTGTTTACGCGCAGCGCCACCCAGCTCGAGC
This sequence comes from uncultured Nigerium sp., assembly GCA_964482465.1. Classification (GTDB taxonomy): domain Bacteria; phylum Actinomycetota; class Actinomycetes; order Propionibacteriales; family Propionibacteriaceae; genus Propioniciclava. The sequence goes on from CAYZXQ010000061.1 coordinate 6,676, forward strand.
ACGCGCGGCGAGAGCTCACGGTGCTGCTCCACGTGACGCCCTGGTCGGGCCCGGACGCGCACGGAGTGCGCGAGGAGTGGCACGCGCGGCACCAGGGGACGCTCGACCATGCTTCGCGCGCGCTCCGCGAGGCCTGCCAGCGGCTCCTGGAGCAGGCCGACGAGCAGGAGCGTGCCTCCGGGATCGCCGGGCCGTCGCTGCGGGCGGCCATCGGGGACTGGTTCCGGCGGCGCGCGGAAGACGTGGGGTCTGTGGTGGCCGCCGGTGCCGGCTGGGTGAACGACCGCATCGAGGACGGGATGGCGTGGCTGTCCGACGGCGTCGACTGGGTCACCGACCGGGTCGGCGAGGGGGTCGGGTGGCTCGGAGATCGCGCGGCGGAGGGAATGGCGTGGCTCGGAGACCGGGCCCAGGACGTCATCGATTTCGTCGCCCCGCGCGTCCAGGCGGCTATCCCCGCCCTGGCCACGCTCGGGCGCGCGCTGGGGGTCGCGGGGAGCCAGGTGACACGGATCTTCAGCGAGGGACGCATCCCGCAGGTGTCGGAACTGCTGGCCTCCGGCGTCCTGGTCGCCGGAGCCGTGACGGGGCTGGCCCTCAACGTTGCGACGGGGCGCGACCACGGCCTCTTCGCCCCCGGCGAGCCGTGGGCGGGGATGCCGGTGCCCAACGCCCAAGCGGACAAGACGACCGGCATGACCAGCCTCGCGGCCAACACGATGTCCGCCTACGGTGACACCCAGGAATCCGGCAAGCTCCGGGTCGAGGCGGTGACGGGTGCGGATGGGGTGACCCGCTACATCGTGTCGATCCCCGGCACGCAGGCGAACCTCACCGGCATCGACGGGTGGTCGCACAACGACAACGCGCGCAACTGGCCCTCCAACCTGTGGGGGATGGCGCAGGGTTCCGACTCGACCGCCTCGCGGGCGGTCATGATGGCCATCCGCAACTCCGTGCCGCCCGGCGCCGAGATCCTCCTGACCGGGCACTCCCAGGGCGGGCTGATCGCGGCGAACGTAGCGTCGGACCCCGCCTTCGGCCGCGACTACCGGGTGGCCGGCGTCGTGGGGTTCGGCGCCCCGATGGACTGCGCGGACATCCCCCGGTTCGGTCCTGGCGCGGTGCCGGTCCTGAGCGTCCAGCACGGCGGCTGGAGCACCCAGCCGGGGCCCGGGGGGCTTCCGGTGCCCCGATTCGAGGTCGGCGACATCGTCCCCAAGCTCGACCTGGGCGGCTCCTTCTTCGGCCCGCGAGTGGGGCCGATCCCCACCCTCGTGCCCGATGTCCACCCGAACATCACCAACGTGGTGCTGCCCCAGGTGGGCCCTGACCCGAACCTGGACGCCAATCACCGGCAGAGTGGGTACGTGAGCGACATGGGTAGTCTGTCGCCCGAGAACGCTCGGCTCGTGGCGGACTTCGAGCTGCGCACCCACCTGTCCCGGTTCTACGCGACGGGCACCGCGGAGCCGCGGGTGTCCACCGTCGAGTTTGGAGGCTGACATGCAGCGAGTTCTGGTCGCCGCGGCGGCTCTGGCGCTAGCCCTGGGCCTGTTCGGCTGCGGCCAGCGGCCGAGTGTCGATACCGAGGCCTGGACGAAACGGCTGCAGCCTGCGGTCCTCTCGGTCGCGGGCGTGACCGGCGGGGACGTCCGCATGATCGCCTCGGGTCCGGTGTCGGAGCCCAAGATCATCTGCAACGTCACCTCGGCGGCGAGCGCGCGTCCCGAACTGGTGGCGACGCTGGAGCGGGTCCTTCGCCGGTTGGTGTCCGAGACCGCCGAACTCGACGACGCCCTCGTCGAGTGCACCGTCACGAACGGTCACGACTATGCCCGGCTCGGCGACCTGGACGCTATCGGGTCGCTGAAGCTGCTGCGCAAGCGCTTCGGGTAGCGGACGCCGCCCCTCACACGGTCCGGTAGCCCGGGGGCCGCAGGCGGGCCGGGAGCAGGGCGAGCAGTTCGGGATCGCTGGCGACGGACGCCGGCGTGAAGCCGCGTCCGCGCAGCGCCTCGGCGAGCAGCCCATCGTGGGAGCCGCGCTCGGCGAGCGCCTGGGCGAGGGCGGCGCGTCGGACCTTGTCCTCGCGCACGAAGGCCGTCGCCAACTGCACCTCCAGCGGGACGACCGGGACCGTGAGGCTCCCGACGGTCGCGTCGCGGCGGACGTCCCACACGCGGGTGCCGTGGGTCTCCACCAGCGCGGCGGCGTCCGGGACCGCGAGGTGGGCGATCTCGACGTGGACGCCCTCGATCGGCCAGCGGCCCACCGTCCACGTGGCTCCGTCGGCCACGTAGGCCAGCAGCGGCTCGGCGTGGCTGCTGAGGAACGTCCGCGGGTCGCGCCCGGTGGGTGTGGGGGCGGCGAACTCGTGCAGATGCCCAGCGAGGATGGCCGCGCCGGTCGGCGTCCGGACGAGCACCTCGACGTCCGCGGGCTCGATATCTACGCCCTGGAAGGCGGACGCCGCGCTCCCGACGAGCATCCACTCGACGCCTGCCTCCCAGGCGCGGCGGGAGACGAGGGCGACGGCGTCCAACCAACTCATACCGGCACGCTACTCCCGGACGCCGACGAGCCGGGCCCGTTGGCGGAATGTCGGAGGCCGAGGATAGGTTGCCCGACGTGGCGGTGATCGAGGCCGAGGGCCTGACCAAGAAGTACGGCGATGTCGTCGCCGTGGACGGCATCTCCTTCGAGGTCGCCCCCGGGGAGTCGTTCGGCCTGCTCGGCCCCAACGGCGCGGGCAAGTCCACCACGATGCGGATGATCGGCGGCACGTTGCTGCGGACGTCCGGGCGGCTCACCGTCGGCGGGCTCGACCCGGAGGTCCGCGGCCCCGAGGTGCGGGCGTCGCTCGGCGTCGTGCCGCAGGCGGACAACCTCGACGAGGAGCTGCGCGCCCGCGACAACCTCATCGTCTACGGCCGCTACTTCGGGCTGCCGATGAGCTACCTGCGTCCCAAGGCCGACGAGCTGCTTGCGTTCGCGCAGCTCACCGACAAGGCGAACGAGAAGGTCAACGCGCTGTCCGGGGGCATGAAGCGGCGGCTGACCATCGCGCGCGGGCTCATCAACGAGCCGAAGGTGCTGCTGCTGGACGAGCCGACGACGGGCCTCGATCCGCAGGCGCGGCACATCCTGTGGGATCGGCTGTTCCGGCTCAAGGAGCAGGGCGTCACCCTCGTGGTGACCACGCACTTCATGGACGAGGCCGAGCAGCTCTGCGACCGCCTCATCGTCATCGACCACGGGACGATCGTCGCCGAAGGGTCGCCGCAGCAGCTCATCCGCACCTACTCCTCCCGCGAGGTGGTCGAGCTGAGGTTCGGGTCCGACCGCAACGCGGCCATGCAGGGTCGGCTCGCCGACCTGGCCGAGCGCATCGAGGTGCTGCCCGACCGCATCTTGTTGTACGCCACCGACGGCGAGGCCGTGCTTGAGCAGATCTCGCGGCGGGGCCTCACGCCGCTGACCTCGCTGGTCCGTCGCTCCTCGCTGGAGGACGTCTTCCTGCGCCTGACCGGAAGGACCCTCATTGACTAGCGCATCCGTCGCGCCGACCGCGGACGCCGTCCTGGTCGCCCGCGGGGTCGATCACGCCGTCCTCGCGCGCCGCACGCGGCGCTGGGGGTGGTGGCTGGCGACGGAGCGCCGGTTCCGGACGGAGGTTCCGTTCCTGCACAGCACCCTGCTCACCGCGCTCGGCAACCCTCTCGCCTACCTCGCGGCGATGGGCATCGGTCTGGGTTCCCTGGTGTCCCAGCGCATCGACGGCGTCTCCTACCTGACGTTCGTGGCGCCCGCGCTGCTGGTCTCGACCGTCGCCACGACCGGCGCCGGCTGGGGCACCTGGCCGATCATGAGCGGGTTCAAGTGGGAGAAGGGGTATCTGGCGGCGTCCGCCAGCCCGCTGAGTCCCGCCCACCTGTTCTGGGGGGAGTTCGCCGCGTTGGCGGTCCGCCTGCTCGCTCAGGGTCTGGTCTTCTGGCTGATCGGGCTGCCGTTCGGGGCCTGGCCTGGGGGTGCGTCCCTGCTCGCGGTCGGGTGGGGGGCCCTGGCGGGGCTGGCGTTCTTCGCGCCGCTGGCGGCCTACGCCGCCACGCTCGACGGCGAGGGGATCCAGTTCAACTTCATCAACCGGCTGGTCCTCATGCCGATGTTCCTGTTCGCGGGCACCTTCTTCCCGCTGGAGTCGCTACCGGTGTTCCTCCAGTGGATCGGCTGGATCTCGCCGATGTGGCACGGCACCCAGCTCGCGCGGGTGGCGTCCTATGGCCTGGTCGAGCCCGGATGGCTCGTCGCGGCCCACCTCGCGTTTCTCGGTGCGCTCGCGCTCGGCGGCGGCTGGGTCGCGGCGCGCATGTTCACCCGGAGGTTGACCCGATGAGCGCCGACATCATGGCCCCCACGCGCGAGCGGTTGCATCGGCGTCCGGGGTGGCTCGCCGCCCTGTACGCGGGCAACGCGCGGGCGGTGATCGGACGCGGCTTCCGCGTGATCCGCAAGGCCAACTGGGGAGTCATCGCGACCGGGTTCTTCGAGCCGGTGTTCTACCTGCTCGCCATGGGCGTCGGCATGGGCGGGCTGGTGGGCGATGTGCCCGGCCCGGACGGTCGTCCGATCGGCTACGCGAGGTACATCGCGCCCGCGCTGCTGGCCACCTCGTCGATGAACGGGGCCGTCTACGACTCGGTACACAACGTGTTCTTCAAGCTGCGCTACGCCAAGCTGTACGAGGGGATGCTCGCCACCTGCCTCGGTCCCGCGGACGTCGCCATGGGCGAGATCTTCATGGCGCTGTTCCGGGGGCTGCTGTACGCCGTGGGGTTCTTGGGCGTGATCGTCGCGATGGGCCTGGTCACGTCGTGGTGGGCGCTGGCGATGCTGCCGGTCGCCGTGCTGATCGCGCTGGGGTTCGCGGCGCTGGGCATGGCCGTCACGAGCTACATGAAGGGGTTCCAGCAGCTCGACCTCGTCCCGCTGGTGCTGCTGCCGATGTTCCTGTTCTCGGCGACGCTGTACCCGATCACGGTGTACCCGGAGTGGATCCAGTGGTTCATCAAGGTCATGCCGTTGTGGCACGGGGTCGAGTTGATGCGCCAGCTCTCCGTGGGCTGGTTCGACGCGGGCACGCTCGGCCACGTGGCCTACTTCGTGGGCATGAGCACGGTCGGGGTGGTCGTCGTGACCCTGCGGCTGCGTCGGTTGTTCCTGCGCTGAGCCCGCCTCAGAACGTCAGGACGACCTTGCCTACATTGTCGCCGCCCGCCAGGTGCTCGTGCGCGGCGCGGACCTGCTCGACGGGGAACCGGGTCTCCCCGGCCATCCGGATCGCCCCGGATTCGACCAGCGGCCACACCGTCTCCGCGACGCGGGCGCAGATGGCCGCCTTCTCGGACGTCGGCCGGAACCGCAGCGACGTGGCGGTGACGGTCCCGCGCTTGTTGAGCAGCAGGCCGAGGTTGAGCTCGCCCTTCACACCACCTTGGAGGCCGATGGTGACCTGACGGCCGCCGACGGCGAGCGAGCGGAGGTTCGCGTCGAGGTACTTGGCGCCCATGATGTCGAGGATGACGTCCACGCCGCGTCCGCCGGTGGCCTCTTTCAGCGCCGCGACCCAGTCGTCGTGGTAGTCCAGCGCGATCTGCGCCCCGAGTTCGCGACACAGGGCGAGCTTCTCGGGGGTCCCGGCGGTGGTGGCCACCGTGCAGCCGAGCCCGTGCGCATACTGGATCGCGAACGACCCGATGCCGCCCGCGCCGCCGTGTACGAGGAACGTCTCGCCCGGCACGAGCCGCACGTGATCCAGGTTCGAGACGACCGTCGCCGCCACCTCCAGCAGCGCGCCGGCGGTGATGAGGTCGACGCCCTGCGGCGGCGGGATCACCTGTCCGGCCGCGACCGCCACGTATTCGGCGTAGCCGCCGCCCGCGAGCAGCGCGACGCAGGGGTCGCCGACCGTCCATCCCTCGACGCCCTCGCCGATCTCGGCGACATGCCCCGACACCTCCAGCCCGATGATCTCGCTCTCGCCCTTGGGGGGCGGGTAGTGGCCCTGCCGCTGCAACAGGTCGGCGCGGTTGACGCCCGCGGCGACGGTCCGGATCAGGAGCTGGCCGGGCAGCAGGGTCGGCGTCGGGACATCGGAGAGGGTGAGGACCTCGGGCCCGCCGGGCTCGGTGACGGTGACGGCTCGCATGGCGCCAGCCTGTCGCCCGCGGCGTCCGTTGTCGAGTCCACGACGCCCGACGTCGGCGTCCGGCCCGGCGTTAGGATGGTGGGCGCTGGGCGAGATCGCATAGTGGACTAGTGCAGCCGCCTTGAAAGCGGCCGAGCGGAGACGCTCCGTGGGTTCGAATCCCACTCTCGCCGCGTGACACGCACCACGTACGTCCTGACCCCGCGGCCCCCGATTCGAGCCACGGCGCTGATGGCCGTCCTGGCGGTGGTGGGGGCGGCCACGATCATCGTCGGCGCCGAGATCCATCGCGGCCTGGTGACGTCGCTGGGTGCGGCGGTGCTGGTGATCGACGCGGTGCTGCTGGCGCTGCTCATGCGGTCGCTGCGGGTCAATCGGGTGCAGGTCGAACTCGACGCCAAGGGCTATCGCGTCGTCCAGCCGTCCGGGACGCACGAGGGCACGTGGGCGGAGGTCACCAAGGTGACCCAGGCGCCCGGCCGTCTCACGTTCTATGTGGGCGACGAGGAGCGCTTCCACCTGATCGCGCCCTACGCCCAGGACGATCTGGAGGCCATGGCACGCGAAGCCGCCCAACTGCTCGACGCGAACCGCGGGTACGGCGCGCCGCTGGCGTAACGAGGTCGCGCGGAACGACGGCCCCACCCGTTGGGGCCGACGGCGGGCTGAGGTCTGCGCCCACGTGGCCGGACAACGCTGCGTTGCCAGCGGGATTCCCGCTCATGGGAGCCGCGAAGGGCCCACACGGGGCGGCGACACCGGCGACCGCGAGCTCCACCCGTGTCGTGTCTCGCCTGGCGAGACCAGACACCCGGTGTCGCGACTCAGAAGGCCACAAGCCGCTTTTCGTTGGCGAAATCGCGTCGCTGAGGCCAGTTTCGACCAACGAGAAGCGGGCTATGGCCTCCTCGGGCCACCAACACCGGCGTTTTCCTTCGGACGGGACCCGATCAGACCCACGGAGCAGGGGCATAGGGAAACGCTGATCGATCAGGTTCTGGCTGCGGCGGCCCGGATCGAGCGATCCGAACCCCCTCGATCTGGGCCCGTATGGTCACGACGAGCCCATGAGCGAGTGGTTCCGGCTCATCTCGCCCGACCTCGCTAAGAACAGCATGAGTCAGCGGTTCCCTAGCCGGTCGGCTTCCACTTGTTGGGGTTGTACGCGCACTCGTCGACGATGCTGTGCGTCCCGTCGGGGGCGGTGGTCGCCTGCGAGGTCGCCGACGGCTTCGCCTTGGCGGTCGCCTTGCTCGACTTCGACGGGGTGGAGCTGGGCTCGACGCTCGGCTCGGTGCCGGTCGCGGACGCCGTGGGTTCCGGCGCCGCGGGCGCCGGGTCGAGGCCCTCCTGGACGCGCTGACGGACGAGGGTCCAGTTGGGGGTGGTCGTCGAGAATCCGTCCTTGTCGTTCTCGAAGCTGATGCTGCGGAGCGGCTGGCCCTTGACCTTCGTGGCCAGCTCCACGAGGGCCGGCAGGAGCGAGTTCGGGACGTCGGTGTGGACGATGTTCTGGCCAGCCTTGGTGAGCGCCTCGTAGTTGGCGAGAACGTTGGGGGGGTTGACCTGCGCGGTGATGGCCTGGATCACGCAGCGCTGCCGGGACATCCGGGAATAATCGTCGGTCTGGTAGCGCCCGCGGGCGAACCAGAGGGCGTCGACGCCGTCGAAGTGCTGGTTCGGGCCGGGGTGGAGCCAGCGGTCGGGCGGGAAACCATCCGAGCCGCCGGGCGTCGTCGGGTTCTTGCCTCCCACCGGGATCGGGACGTTGACGTTGAGGGTCACCCCGCCGAGGGCGTTGACGAGCTCGATGAAGCCGTCGAGGTTGACCATGGCGTAATAGTCCACCTTGAGGCCGAGGGCCTCGCCGACCCCCAGTTCGAGGATCTTGGCGCCGACGTCCTTGGCCACGGGCAGCGCCGACTTGGCGGGCCCGTAGCTGGGCACGTTGTCGTAGATCGCGTTGAGCATCTGCTCGCCCTGGGGCTGTCCCGGGAGGTAGTAGCCGCGGGGGAACACCTTCGCGAGGGGGCTGCCGGCGGGGAAGGGGATCTTCTCGGTCTGCCGGGGAAGGCTGTACAGCACGGTGTCGCCGGTCCGGGTGTTGATGGAGGCGAGGATGACGGTGTCCGTCCGGGTGCCTACCCGGTCGGCGCCGGCGTCCCCGCCCAGGATCAGGATGTTGAGGCGTGGCTTGTTGGCCCACGGGTCGACGGCGTTGCCGAACTGGCTGGCGTCCTCGCCCCCGGATTCGGCGCCGGTCGAGTCGTCCGTGAACACGCCCGTGATGAGGTTCGACGTGTCGTACACGCTGCGCGCGCCGGCAAACGTGGGGACCGCCACCGCGAGCGCCAGGACCCCCACGAACGCCGCACCGAAGAGCCGCTGCCACCCGGACGGGAAGCGCGGGCGGGTCTCCACCTGCGTGATGACGATGCCGAGGATCCACAGGACGCCGAGCACGAGCAGCCCGATCCACACCGCGTTGAGCACGACCGGGCGCACCACCAGCGACAGCAGGAGGTTCCGAGCGAACACGGCCATGCCCGCCAGCGCCACGGCGAGGCCCAGCGTGAGGGTGACGAGCACCACCCCGAGCGGACGCAGCCGCGTCTTCAACAGCCCGAGCCCGGGAATCAACGCCGCCAGGAACGTCCAGCCGATCGAGGACGAGAACGTGGCCGTATCGCTGACGCGGCGCGCGCGATGGCTGCCGCGCACCGGCGGCTCGGTGAGAGCGCGGGCGGGCGCGTGCCCGGTGGTCTGCTCCGGCGTCAGCAGGGCGCGCAGCGGGACGGTGCGCTCCCCGGGGGCATGTTCGGACATGGAGTTCCTTCGTTGACGTCCCAGCGAGCATACCCGCCCGCCTCCAACGATCCCGGGACTGGCGCCCTCGGCTTTGCCCCCGTCGCTGTCGCGACGGTAGAGTGTCCGCGCTGGAGGCGTCGCCTAGTTCGGTCTATGGCGCCCGCCTGCTAAGCGGGTTTGGGACTTAACTCCCATCGCGGGTTCAAATCCCGCCGCCTCCGC
>CAYZXQ010000062.1:0-15509 GCA_964482465.1 uncultured Nigerium sp.
GTGACCGCAGCTCCCTGAACGGGGCGGCCCCTCAGGGGGCCGCCCCGTCGGCGTTGTCCACATATCGCGCCGCGCACCTTCCGCGCCGGCCCCGCCACCGGGCAGGCTCGGCGCATGCCGTCCCTCCCCCTGGTCGCCGTCCCGCCGCCCACGCGGCCGCCGGCCCGCCCGCTCGTCCCGCGCCTGTACGTCGTGCCGCCCGCCGACCAGCCGCCGCTCCCCTTCGAGCCCGACCCCACGCCGGACCGCGTCGATCCGGGTATCCCGGCCGACCTCGAACGGGTCGCCCGGGCCCTCACGGTGGTGCTCGTCGAGGTCCTCCGCGGGCGGCGTCCGCTCGCCCACGCCGAGCAGTTCGCGGACGGCGACGTCCTGGAGACCATCCTCCACCTCGCCCGCTCGCGAGCCGCGCGCGGTCTGCGGCTCTCGTCGATCCGCATGCAGGCTCCGGTCGCGGACGCCGTCGAGGTCGCCCTCTGCCTCACCGAACCCGCCCGCGTCCGCGCGATGGCCCTCCGGCTCGAGCGGTGGCGCGGCCGCTGGCGGTGCACATCCCTGGAGGCGGCCCTCACCGACGCGGGCATCACCCGCTGCGGACGCCCCGCGACCCGGACCTCCCGCTGACAAGCGACGACGCCCGCCCGAGTCTCCCCGGACGGGCGTCGCCCCTGGCTCAGCGCCGCTTGCGCTTCTTCGGCGACTGCGGGCGCGCCTTCGCCCGCGGCGGGGGCACCGGACGCCGCTTCTCGGTCGTCGCGGCCGCCTCGGCGGCGTCCTCGATCGCGTCCTCGAGCGCTTCCTTGCGCAGGTTGACGGCGTGGCCGTCCTCGTCGGGAGCCGAGTAGGTCATCGCCCGACGCGGCGCGGAGCGTTCCAACCCCTTGGCCTGCAGCTTGCCCGCGATGTCGACGGGCGCGCCGTCGGCGTCCGCCACCACACCGACCTGCGGAGCCGGGGCCGCCACCTGCACCTCCAGGTTGAACAGGTAGCCGACCACCTCCTCCATGAAGGCCTCCATCATGGTGGCGAACATCTGGCCGCCCTCGCGCTGGTACTCGACCAGCGGGTCGCGCTGCGCCATGGCGCGCAGGCCGATGCCCTCGCGCAGGTAGTCCATCTCGTAGAGGTGCTCGCGCCACTTGCGGTCCAGGACCGTCATGAGCACGCGGCGTTCGAACTCCCGCATGACCTCGGGCGTGAGCTGCTCCTCGCGCCGGTCGTAGGCGGCCTGCACATCGGCGTCGAAAGCCGCCACCAGGTCGGTCAGGGTCAGGTTCGTGTCCTCGTAGTCGGCGCGGTCCAGCCCGACGGGGTAGAGCGTCTTGAGCTCGCTCCACAGCGTGTCGAGATCCCAATCCTCCACGAACCCCTCGGTGTGCGCCCGCACGACCTGTTCGACGACGCGGGAGGCGGTCGTCCGGAGCTGCTCGGACACGTCCGCGCCCTCCAGCACCTTGCGCCGGTCGCCGTACACGGCGTGCCGCTGCCGGTTCATCACGTCGTCGTACTTCAAGACGTTCTTGCGCATCTCGAAGTTCTGGCTCTCCACCTGCTCCTGGGCGGAGGCCACGGCGTTCGTGACCTGCTTGTTCTCGATCGGGACATCGTCGGGCACCTTGAGCACCTGCAGCACGCGGTCGATCATGTCGCCCTTGAACAACCGCATGAGGTCGTCGGTGAGCGACAGGTAGAACCGCGACTCCCCCGGATCGCCCTGACGCCCGGACCGGCCGCGTAGCTGGTTGTCGATCCGGCGGCTCTCGTGGCGCTCGGAGCCCACCACGTACAGCCCGCCCAGCGCCACGACCTCGTCGTGCTCGGCGGAGACCTGCTCCTCGATGTCGGCCAGCGCCTCGGGCCAGGCGGCCTCGTACTCGTCCGGGGTCTCGACCGGATCGAGGCCCTGGTTACGAAGGACGGCGTCCGCGAGGAACTCGGCGTTACCGCCCAAGATGATGTCGGTGCCACGGCCGGCCATGTTGGTCGCGACCGTCACCGCTCCCTTGCGTCCGGCGAGCGCGACGATCGCCGCCTCGCGCGCGTGGTTCTTCGCATTCAGCACCTCGTGCGGGACGCCCGCGCGCTTGAGCAGCGCCGACAGCACCTCCGACTTGGCCACCGACGCCGTGCCCAGCAGCACCGGCTGTCCGGCCTCGTGCCGCTCGACCACGTCGGCGACGATGGCGTCGAACTTGGCCTCCTCGGTGCGGTAGATGAGGTCGCGCTGGTCCACGCGGATCATCGGCTTGTTCGTGGCGATGGGCAGGACGCCGAGGCCGTAGATCTTCTGGAACTCGGATTCCTCGGTCTTGGCCGTGCCCGTCATGCCCGCGAGCTTGTCGTACATGCGGAAGTAGTTCTGCAGCGTGATCGTGGCGAGCGTCTGGTACTCGTCCTTGATCTGGACGCCCTCCTTCGCCTCCAGCGCCTGGTGCAGGCCCTCGGAGTAGCGGCGTCCGATCAGCGTGCGGCCGGTGAACTCGTCGACGATGAGGACCTCGCCGTCCGGGTTGACCATGTAGTCCTTGTCGCGCTTGAACAGCTCCTTGGCGCGGATCGCGTTGTTGAGGTAGCTGATGAGCGGGGTGTTGGCCGACTCGTAGAGGTTGCCGATGCCGAGGCGGTCCTCGACCATCGCGATGCCCGACTCCAGGACCGACACCGTCTTCTTCTTCTCGTCCACCTCGTAGTGGGTGTCGCGGCGCATGCGCTCGGCGATCCGCGCGAACACCGGGTACCACTTGTGGTTGTCCTCCGCGGGACCGGAGATGATGAGAGGCGTCCGGGCCTCGTCCACGAGGATCGAGTCGACCTCGTCCACGATGGCGTAGTGGTGGCCGCGCTGGACGCAGTCCTCCAGCGAGAGCGCCATGTTGTCACGCAGGTAGTCGAAGCCGAATTCGTTGTTGGTGCCGTAGGTCACGTCCGCCGCGTAGGCGACGCGCCGCTCGGCCGGACTCATGTGGGCGAGGATGACCCCCGTCGTCAGCCCGAGGAAGTGATGGATGCGGCCCATCTGCTCGGACTGGTACTTGGCGAGGTAGTCGTTGACGGTGACGACGTGGACGCCCTTGCCGGTAAGCGCATTGAGGTAGCTGGGCAGCGTCGCGACGAGCGTCTTGCCCTCACCGGTCTTCATCTCGGCGATGTTGCCCTGGTGCAGCGCCGCGCCGCCCATGATCTGCACATCGAAGTGTCGCTTGGCCAGCACCCGCCGGGACGCCTCGCGCACCGTGGCGAAGGCCTCCGGCAGCAACGCATCCAACGTCTCGCCCTCGTCGAGGCGGCGCCGGAACTCGTCGGTCATCCCGCGCAGTTCCTCGTCGCTCATCGCTTCGAAGTCGGGTTCGACGAGATTGACCTGCCGAGCGATGTTCTCCAGACGCTTGATCTGGCGGCCCTCGCCCATGTGCAACAGCTTGTCCATGACTCCCACGAGGAGCCATCCTAGGGGGTCGGCCTGTGCATCCCCTGTGCGGGGTCCGCCCGCGGCGTCCGAGGCGGGTGCGGACGCCGCGGGTGCGGCCGGTCAGAACATCCGCGAGCCGTGGTCGTTCACGGTGGCGCTCAGGACGGCCCCGGCGTCCGCCGCCTCGTGGCGCTGGGCATAGGCCTCGTCCTCCTCGCCTGCGTGGACGTGGGTCGGGTCGAGGACGCGACGCAGGAAGGTCCGGGTGCGTTCCTGCTGCGGCTTGCCGATGACATCGTCGGGGTGGCCCTCCTCGACGATGACGCCGCCGTCCATGAAGATGACCCGATCGGCCACCTCGCGGGCGAACGCCATCTCGTGGGTGACCACCATCATCGTCATGCCGGTGTCGGCCAGGTCGCGCATGACCGAGAGCACGTCGCCGACGAGCTCGGGGTCGAGTGCCGAGGTGGGCTCGTCGAAGAGCATCATCTCGGGGTCCATGGACAGGGCGCGCGCGATGGCGACCCGCTGCTGCTGGCCGCCGGAGAGCTGCGCCGGGTAGGACCCGCCGCGCTCCCCCAGCCCGACCTTGGCGAGGTTCTCCTGCGCGATGCGCTCGGCTTCGGCCTTCGGCTTGCCCAGCACCCGGATGAGCGCGATGGTGCAGTTCTCCAGCGCCGTGAGGTGCGGGAACAGGTTGAACTGCTGGAAGACCATGCCCATCATCGTGCGCAGGCGGTCGATGTCGGCGTCCGGGTCGGTGATCTCCTCGTTGAGGATGAAGATCCGGCCCTGCGTGGGCTGCTCGAGCAGGTTCACGCACCTCAGGAGCGTCGACTTGCCCGAGCCGGACGGTCCGATGATGCAGACGACCTCGCCGCGGTGGATCGTCGTCGTGATGCCCTTGAGGACCTCCAGGTCTCCGAAGGACTTGTGGAGGTCGTAGATCTGGATCTCGTCCTCGCGGTTCCCGGTCGGGATCCGCGCCGCGCTCGTGTCGGTCATCGGGCCTTCCTCTGCTTGGCCTCCATGCGCCGCACGAGATAGGTGAGCGGGAGGGTGATGATCAGGTAGCACAGGCCCGCCACGATCAGCGGGGACAGGTTGCCGTTGGCGTTGGCCAGGTCGCGTCCATACTTGGTGAGCTCGAAGTCGGCGACGGTCAGGCCCAGCACGTAGACCAGCGAGGAGTCCTTGGTGAGCAGGACCAACTCGTTCGTCAGGGGCGGGGTGATGATCCGGAACGCCTGCGGCAGGATGATCCGCTGCATGGCCATGCCCGAGGGCATGCCCAGGGAACGCGCCGCCTCCATCTGTCCCTTGGGAACGGCCTGGATGCCGGCGCGGATCGTCTCGGACATGTACGCCGCCGAGACCATGCCCAGCGCCGTCCAGACGGTTCCGTAGGGCTCGAACGGCAGGTGCAGGCCCGGGAAGGCGACGGGCAGCAGGTTGAACGCGAGGAAGACGATGATCGCCGGAACGCCGCGGAAGAACTCGGTGTAGATGGTGGCCAGCCAGCGGTAGGGGCCTACCTGGGAGAGCTTCATGAGGGCCAGCAAGGTGCCCAGCACGAGGCCGAAGAGGAAGGCGCCGAGGGTGTAGAGCACCGTGTTGAGCAGCGCGCGCAGGAGGCCCACGCCGAGCGTCTTCGCCACCATGTCGGGGCGGAAGAACACCGACTGGAGCTGCCGCCCGTCGGCGAACAGGACGACGAGCACCACCAGCAGGGCGAGCAGGACATACTGGACGATGCGGATCCGCTGCGCCCGGCGGCGCGGGGAGAGCTTCTTGCGGCCCACAGGCGCCGCGGTGATGGGTGTCATTCGATACCTGCCTCGGGTTTGGCGCGTGCGCGCCCGGCCCCCGCGGGGTACCGGGCGCGCACGCGGGAGCGGATCACTTGGGGGCGTCGACCCCGAACCACTTCTTGTAGATGGTGTTGTAGGTGCCGTCGGCCTTGGAGGCCGCCAGCGCGTCGTTGACGGCCTTCAGGAGCGCGGCGTTGTCCTTGCTCATGTTGAAGCCGTACTCCTCGCCGGTCTGGAACTCGGCCACGACCTTGGTGGTCGGGTTGTCCTTGGCGAAGTCGTAGAGGACGCCGTTGTCGTTGATGGTGGCCGCCACGGACCCCGCCAGGACGGCGTTGGACGCGGTGGGCATGTCGTCGAACACCTTGGAGGTGAAGCCGTACTGCGGCGCGTTCTTGTCGGCGTAGTCCTTGCCGGTGGTGTCGGTCTGGACCGACACGACCTTGCCCTTGAGGTCGGCCAGGCTGGTGATGCCGGAATCCGCCTTGACCAGCAGGGCCTGCGTGGCCTTGAAGTACGGGGTCGCGAAGTTGGAGGCGGCCTTGCGGGCGTCGGTGATGGTGATCGCGGCAGCGCCGACATCGCACTTCTTGGCGGTGAAGACCGCACCGGAGGTGATCTGGCCGAAGTCGATGTCGACGATGTCCTGGGTGACGCCCAGCTTCTTGGCCACGGCGTCCATGACGTCGACGTCGAAGCCGATGATCTTGCCGGCGTCGTCCTTGAACTGGAACGGCTTGTACGCCAGGTGCGTGCAGACCGTCAGCTTGCCGGGGTTGACCAGCGACACGGAGGGAGCGGCCGCGCCGGACGACGCCGGACCGGCACTGGTCGACGGCGCCGAGTAGTTGGCGCAGGATGCGAGCGCGAGGGCGGCCAGCGCGGAAACGGCAGCCAGCGCGGTACGACGATTGATCAAGGCAAGACTCCTTCACCCGAGTTGAGACTGGCCGAATACTCGCACCTCGAACCCCGTCCCACCAGACGTCTCCGCCCTTGGGATGGGAAACCCGCCCGCCCGCAACGAACCCGTAACACGGCGTAAAGCGCCCGCAACATCCGCGGCGATCGGTTGAAACGTGAACCGCAGAAGATGGCGCCCATGCTTGAGATCAACACCGGTGACACTGCCTGGGTCCTGATGAGCGCCGCCCTCGTGCTGATGATGACCCCCGCCCTCGCCTTCTTCTACGGAGGGATGGTCCGAGCCAAAGGCGTCCTGAACATGCTGATGATGTCGTTCGTGTCGATGGGCATCGTCGGGGTGTTGTGGGTGCTGGTCGGCTACTCCCTCACGTTCGGCGACTCGATCGGCGGGGTCGTCGGGAATCCCTTCCAGTACGCCGGCCTGATGTCGCTGGTGACTGCGGACGCCGTGGTCGGGACCGTCCCGAGCCTCGTCTTCGCGGGATTCCAGGGCGCCTTCGCGATCATCGCCGTCGCCCTCATCTCCGGCGCGTTGGCCGAGCGCGCCACGTTCGCGGGCTGGTCGGTGTTCGCCGCCCTGTGGGCGGTGTTCGTCTACTTCCCCGCCGCCCACTGGGTGTTCGCGGTGGACGGACTGGCGTCCGAGCGCGGCGGCTGGATCGCCAACTCGCTCAAGGCCATCGACTTCGCCGGCGGCACCGCGATCCACATCAACGCCGGCATCGCCGGGCTCGCGGCCGCCCTGGTGCTCGGCCGACGGCACGGCTTCGGGCGCGTGCCCATGCGGCCCCACAACATGACCCTCGTCATGCTGGGCGCCGGGCTGCTCTGGTTCGGCTGGTTCGGCTTCAACGCCGGCTCGGCCCTGGGTGCCGGACCGACGGCCGCCCTCGCGTGGATCGACACCCTCGCCGCCCCCAGCGCCGCGATGGTCGCCTGGCTCGGGGTCGAGCGCGTCCGCGACGGCCACCCGACGAGCCTGGGCGCGGCGTCCGGAGTCGTCGCCGGCCTCGTGGCGATCACGCCCGCGGCAGGCTCGGTCGACCCGCTGGGCGCCCTCGCCATCGGCGTCCTCGCCGGCGTGGCCTGCGCCTATGCGGTGGGGTTGAAGTTCGTCTTCGGGTTCGACGACAGCCTCGACGTGGTCGGTGTGCACCTCGTCGGCGGCGTCGTGGGCACCCTCGCCATCGGCCTGCTCGCCAACCCCGCGGCCCCGGCGGGCGTCGCGGGCCTGTTCTACGGCGGCGGCGTCGACCAGCTCTGGCGCCAGGCCGTGGGCGCGGCGGCCGTGCTCGCCTACTCCTTCGTCGTGTCGTACGGGCTGGCCCGGGTCGTGGCGGCCACGGTCGGGTTCCGGGCGTCGAAGGCGACCGAGCACTCCGGCATCGACCTCGGCGAGCACTCCGAGGTGGGCTACGACCTCACCCCGGTGCAGCACTCCGCCTACCGCAGCGTCCGCCAGACGCTGTACCTCGACCCGGCCGACGCGCCCGTCACGGCCGGCTGACGGCGGACGCCAGCGCGGCGGCCAACGTCCCCACCGGACGGACGGCCACCTCGCCCAGCCCGAGCCACCCCGCCATCGCCCGCAGTTCCTCGGCGAGGCGGGGGGCCACGGCGTCCGCGCGCTGCCCGTCCTCCAGCCACGCGGCCTGCACCCACAGGACGCCCGCGTCCCGTGCGGCCTTGAGGTCGACGCGGGCCGCGACGGCCTCGTCGCAGACGAACAGGTAGACGTAGTAGCCGTACTGCCGCCGGGGCGCGGGGGTGTAGACCTCGATGCGGTACCGCGTCCCGAACAGCGCGGCCAGCCGGTCGCGGTCGAACACCAGGGAGTCGAAGGGGCTGACCAGCGCCTGCGTGCGGATCGAGCGTGGCCGGGCCGCCGCCGGCCACAGCCAGTGCGGCGCGGACAGCCCGGCCACCCCGACCCGTTCCACCTCGCCGGCGGCCTCCAACCGCGCCAACGCCGCGAGCGCCTGGGGGCGGGTGAGGTAGAAGTACGTGGCCGCGGACGCGGCGTCGGCCACCCCCAACGCCCGGACCGCGCGCCGGACCAACGCGTCGTGCGCGGCGGCGTCCGAGACCTCCGGCAGCGCCCGGACGGCCGGAGGCAGCACGCGCACGGCGAGGTCGTAGCGGCGCTCGAACGCCGGGGTGCGTCCGGCGACCGCCAACACCCCAGCATCGAAGAGGTGTTCCAGGACGTGCTTGGCCTCGGACCAGTCCCACCACGGCCCCGGACGCCGCCGCTCGTCGGTGTCGATATCCCGGGCGGTCACGGGTCCGGACGCCGCCACCTCGGCCAGGACGCGATCCAGCAGGTCGGGGTTGGCCGCGAGCGCGCGCTCCAGCCCTTCGGGGCGTCGGGCGGCGTGGTGACGCATCCGCACGGCGAGGGCGGGCGCCAGCGCGACGTCGACCAGACAGGCCGCGTGACCCCAGTACTCGAACAGCCGCCGGGGCGCGACCCCCGCCGCCCGGTCGAGCAAGGCGCGGTCGTAGGGGCCCAGCCGCGCGAACAGGGGCATGTAGTGCGCGCGGACGGCCACGTTGATCGAGTCGATCTGGAACTGGGCGACCGCGTCGATCGTCGCCTGGACGTGGCGCATCGTGATCGCGGCCGGGCGCGGGCGTCCGAACCCCTGCGCCGCCAAGGCGATGCGGCGGGCTTGGGCGAGCGTGAGACGGCCGGGCACCGGATCAGCCCCGATGCCCGGCCGGACGGTGCGGTCTCACTCGAGCGTGGCCACCTTCAGGTGGATGACGCCGTAGTCGTAGGCCTTCCGGCGGTAGACGACGCTCGGCGCGCCCGTCTCGGCGTCGGAGTAGAGGAAGAAGTCGTGCCCGACGAGCTCCATCTCGTCCAGCGCCTGGGCCAGGTTCAGCGGCACGGCCGTGAAGACCTTCTCGCGGACCACCAGCGGCCCGTCGCCGGTGACCTCCAGCCCGGCCATGGTGCGGACCGGGTTGACCTCGGGCTCGGGAACGACCTCGACGCTGGGGGCCGGCGGCACGTCGAGCGCCTGGCTGACCCGCAGCCCCCGGTGCACCTTGCGGCGGTCGGACGCGCGGCGGAGCTGCGACTTGAGCTTGTCCAACGCGTGCTCGAACGCGACCGACTTGTCGTCGGCGGACGCCTCGGCCCGGATCACCGGGCCCTTGCCGTAGAGCGTGATCTCGACGCGAGCGGCCTGGTCGGGCTGCTTGTGCGGGTAGGTCGACACCTGCACCTCGACGCGGATCACGCGGTCGCGGAACCGTTCGATCGAAGTGATGCGCTCGGTCACCTTGTCGCGGAACTCGTCCGTGATGGTCACGCGCCGGCCAGTGACGAGGACGTCCATGTCAACCTCCTGGTTCGTAGAGACACAATCGGCACCGGGCCGCAGCCCGCCCCGTCACGGGGAGGTCTGGCGGTGGGTGCCATACACCCAACGTATCGCTTTTGGGCAGGTTTGCCAGAGGAATGCCCGCATGCGTCCCTGCGATTTCGCGGGGCCCGGTGCCGGCCGGCGGCGCGGGTCGTAACGTCGGCGTCACACGGCGCGCACCCCGGCGTTACACGCGTGCGGCAGGCTGTCCGGTGGCCGGACGCCGCCCGCGTCCGGCCCGCTCGACCCAGAAGGCAGGTGCCCATGAAGCTCATCACCGCGATCGTCCAGCCCGACAAGATGGAGGACGTCCAGCGCGCCCTGGTGCGCCACGGCGTCTCCGGCATGACGATCAGCGAGGCCAGCGGCTACGGCCACCAGCGGGGTCACGTCGAGGTCTATCGCGGCGCCGAGTTCACCATCGACTTCATCTTGAAGGTCCGCATCGAGGTGCTGGTGTCGGACGCCGAGGTGGACGACGTGATCGAGGCCATCGCCACCACCGCCCGCACCGGACAGATCGGCGACGGCAAGATCTGGGTGATGCCCGTCGAGCGGATCGTCGGGGTGCGCACCGGCCAGGAGGACCGCGAGGCGCTCTAGGGAAACGCGTCGCGCGTCGTGCGGCGCCCGTCTCGCCGCGGGGTGGCCGCCACCACGGCGGCTGTCACGTCCGGGTGCCCGGCGCGCCGGAAGGCGGCGCGGGCGGCGGCGAGGGTGGCCCCCGTGGTGGTGATGTCGTCCACGACCACCACGGTGCCGGAGCGGCAGCGCCGCGCGGCCATGCCGTGGGCGAGGTTCGCCCAGCGGGCCGCCTCGCCCAGGTCGCCCTGGTCGGCGACGCCCCGTGCGAGCGTCAGCGCGCGCTCGACCCGGCAGGGCAGCCCCACCTCGGCGAGCACGCGCGCCGCCCGCCGCGCCAGGACATCGGTGACATCCAGCCCGCGCTCCCGCACCGCCGCCGCCCGCGAGGGGATCGGCACCAGCACCACGGGGAGCCGCGTCGCCCGTCCCCCCAGGGACGCCGCCACGGCCACGGCCAGAGCCTCCCCCAGCGGCCGAGCGAGGTGGCGGGCGTGGCGCTCCTTGTGGGCCACGAGCGCCGCCCGCCACACCCCCGCGTAGGCAGCGGCGGCCCACACGCCGGCGTCCGCGACCGCCCGCGGCTCGGGACGCGCCAACTCCGCCGCGCAGGCGGCGCACAGGCCGAGGCCGGGGCGTCCGCAGCCGGCGCAGGCCGCACCGAGCAGGAGGGAGGCGGCGGCGTCCGCCAACGCCCAGGAAGCCACACCCCTCACGTTAGGAGGGACCGCTCAGCCGGCGTACCCGACGTGCGTGACCGCGTCGACGTAGGCAGCCCAGCGGTAGTCCGCCGAATACCGGTACACGTGGCCGTCGTCGCTGCGGACGAGCGGCGACACCCCCGGCGCCACGGCGAGCTCGACGAGGTTACCGGCACTGGAGGGACCGATGACCGCCGGCTCGGAACCGTCCGGGCGCAGCGATACCACGGTGGTGCCGCGGGCGTCCGAGACGAGGGCCAGCAGCGAGTCGGGGCTGCGCCAGCCGGCGTCCAGCACCTCGAGCTGGTCGGTGCTCACGCCCCGGATCGGAAGCTCGTTCCAGCCCTGGACGCTCACGCGGCCGGACGTCCGCACGATAGCGGCGACCCCGAGCACCGCGTGCCCGGTCGGCCGCTTGACGACCAGCACCAGCCGGGCGCCATCCGGGGAGACGCGTAGGTTCGTCACCTGACCCTCGCCCAGCCCGCCCACGGCGACCTCGGCGACCGACTTCCCCGAGGCCAACAGCAGCGTCGGGCGCCCGGTCGGCAGCCACAGCTCCCCCAGCCGCGACCAGTGCGGACGCCGCAGGCCCGAGCTCGTCAGGACCGGATCGGCGGCGTTCTCGGTGAGGGAGGCCAGCGTGGCGACCTCGCGGGTGCTGGACACGACCGCGGCCAGTTGACCGTCCGGGCGAACGGACGCCGTGGCAAGGTCGTGCGCCGCGGGCGCGACCCCGAGCGTCTCGATGCCCGACGTGCCCTCCACCACGCGGACGAGGCGTCCGTCGCGGATCGCGAACACCTGGGAGGTGGTCTGGGCGAACTGGGGATCGGCGTCCGCGAACGTGGGACGCGCCACGGGGATGGGGCGCCCCTCGAAGCCCGGGATGTTCCAGGGCTGGCCGTTCGCGTCGCGGAGTTGCAGGGCGGTCACGGTGTCGAAGGCGCGCAGCGTCCAGGTGAGCTGCGTGGCGAACGCGAGCTTGCGGTCGTCCGGGAGCGGCGATGCGCCCACGTCGAGGGTGACGTCGACCAGCCCCGACGCCGACTGCGTGACGTGCGGGAGGATCGCGGCCGGGACGGCCCGGTCGACCAGGGGCGCGGTCCAGTCGGTCGGTCCCGCCACGAGCGCCCGGGCGGCGCGCTCCAGCGCCTGCTGTCCGCGCGGGAAGTAGCGCGAGTCGGGCACGAGCCACCTGTTCCCCGAGGCGAAGAAGTAGACCGGCACCCGGACGAACATGCTGGTGAACAGGTACTCCGAGACCACAAGCCCGGACGGCGGGGTGGCGATGCGCCACTGCCCCTCGGCGTCGCGGACCAAGCCGAAGTCGTGCTCGATCCGGCCGCCCTGCTGCCGGAAGCCCCCGCGGGCATCCACCTCGCCGACCAGCGGCGCGGACAGCAGCGCCCCACGGTCGCTCAGCAGGACCGATGTCCCTTCCGCGTAGATGCGGACGCCGGCGTCCGGGTCCCACGTACTGGCGGCGTCGGGGGTGAGGTAGGCCCGGGCGACCCGGTAGTCGGGCTGCCAGGCGGCCATGGCGTGCAGGAAGCCCTCGACGATTTCGACCGGCGCGGCCCCGCGGGCGGGCGGGGCCGGGGCGATCTCGACGCCGTGGTTCACACGGCCCGGGGCAGCGGCGACCCGCTCGACGGGCCCGCTCGTGGGGATGCCGGTGCAGCCCGCCAGGGCTAGGACGGTGGCGAGGGCGACCGCGAGCGCCCGCAGTCGTCGGCTCATGGGGCCTGTTCCCCCTCCGGCATCAGCGGCCACGGCGAGGCGGTGATCCGCGCGCCGGGCGCCACCGGGAGCGTCAGGCGGAATTGGGCGCCGCGGCCGGGGCTCCCCCACGCGTTGAGCCAGCCGCCGTGGAGTTGGGCGTCCTCAAGCGCGATGGACAGCCCGAGTCCGCTGCCCCCCACCGTGCGGGCCCGGGCGGGGTCGGCGCGCCAGAACCGCGCGAAGACCTGGTGGGCCTGGGCGGCGTCGAAGCCCACCCCGTGGTCGCGGACGGCGATCGCCACGGCGTCCGGCCCCCGCCGCACGGTCACGAGGATGGGCTGCGCCTCCCCGTGCTCGATCGCGTTGCTGAGCAGGTTGGCGACGATCCGGCGGACGCGGCGCGGGTCGGCGATGATCGTGCACTCCTCGGGGGCGTCCACGATGACGAGCGTGTGGTACTTGTCGGCCAGCGGCGCGTGCGCCTCGACCTCGGCCCGGACCAGCACCGACAAGTCGACGTCGTCGGACTGCAGCAGGGCCGCGCCCGCGTCGAAGCGCGAGATCTCCAGCAGTTCGGTGAGCAGGGACTCGAAGCGGTCCAGCTCGCGGGTGAGCAATTCGGACGACCGGGCCACCACGGGGGTGAACTCGTCGCGCGCGGCGTAGAGCACATCGGCGGCCATACGGACGGTCGTCAACGGCGTCCGCAGTTCGTGGCTCACGTCGGAGACGAACTGCCGCTGGACGAGGGAGAGGTCTTCGAGCTCTTGGAGCTTGCGTCCGAGCTGGTCGCCCATGTGGTTCATGGACCGTCCGAGCTCGGCGAGGTCGTCGGCGCCGCCGACGCCCATCCGCTCGTCGAGGTGCCCGGCAGCCATCCGCTCGGCGGCCACGCGCGCCGCGCGGACCGGGCGCAGCACCTGGAGCGAGACCAGGTACATGACGCCCGCCAACGCCGGCAGCAGCACCGTCGCCGCGATCAGCGCCGAGCGCTGGACGAGCTCGAGCGTTTGGCCCTCCTGCTCCATGCCGAACAGGAAGTACACGGGGTAGCGACCGCTGCCGGGGGCGAGCAGCGTGCCCGCCACCACGACTCCCGGACCGTTGGGACGCCCGTCGGTGTAGCGCAGCAGCGTGGGCGTCGTGTAGAGGTCGCTGCCGGTCCGGACGGCTTCGCGGATGCCCGCCGGGACCGACGAGGCGTCCAGCCCGGCGGACGTGATGTCGGAGACCGGTCCGGCGATGACGACCCCGTACTGGTTGCCCACGTTGCCGCGGGCGGCCGCGTCGCCGGCCAACTGGGTGAGGCGTTCGTTGACGCTGGACGTGCGCAGGTCGCCGTCGCGCATGGACGCCTGCATGGTCGCGAGCACGGCGGAGGCCTCCGACACCGAGTGCCGCGTCTTCGCCTCGATGATGCCTTTCGCGGAGCTCTCGATGAGGAACCAGCCGGTCAGCAGCAGGACCAACGCCGTCGCGGCCAGGGACGTCCCCACCACGCGGAACGACAGCGACCGCAGCCAGCGGTTGACGGACGCGATCAGCCCGCTCATGGGCGGATCAGGACGCCGCCGGCGTCCCGGCGCGATAGCCGATGCCGCGGACCGTCACGATGATCTCCGGACGCTCCGGGTCGCGTTCGATCTTGGACCGCAGCCGCTGGACGTGGACGTTGACCAGGCGCGTGTCGCCGGGATGCCGGTAGCCCCACACCTCCTGCAGCAACAGCTCGCGGGTGAACGCCTGCCGGGGCTTGCGCGCGAGGGCGAGCAGCAGGTCGAACTCCAAGGGGGTGAGCGCGATGGGGACGCCGGCGCGCTGCACGGTGTGGGCCTCGACGTCGATCGCGACGTCGCCGATCCGCAGGATGGCGGGATCCTCTTCGGGGCCGCCGGCACGCCGCAGTCGCGTCTTGACGCGCGCGAGCAGCTCCTGGGTCTTGAACGGCTTGACCACATAGTCGTCCGCCCCCGCCTCCAGGCCGGCCACCACGTCGACGGTGTCGGACTTGGCCGTCAGCATGATGATCGGCACATCGGACGCCGCCCGCAGCTCGCGGCACACGTCGACGCCGTCGCGCCCGGGCAGCATGAGGTCGAGCAGGACCAGATCGGGATGGAAACGGCGCACCTCGGCCATGGCCTGGTCGCCCCGCCCGACCCACGCCGTTTCGTAGCCGGACGCCTGCAGCACGATCTGCAGCATCTCCGACAAGGCCGCATCGTCATCGACGACGAGCACCTTGCTGCCGGCCACCGGCTTCGCGGTCTCCACCACCGTGTGCTCCCCCATCAGTTGAGTTCGGGACGCGACGTCCAGGTCGAGAGTATGCCAAGTTCCCCACCCTGCCGCCGCAGGATACGCCGCCATAGCGCGGTGGGATCGGGGTCGAACGGATCCGTGGGCCGCGACGGCACGACGTGCCAGGCGCCGAGGGAGATCTCGTGCCGCAGTTGGCCCGGGGCCCACCCGGCGTAGCCGGCGAAGATCCGCAGGTCGGAGTAGGCGCCGTGGGCGATTTCCAGCGGGGTGTCGAGGTGCAGCAGCCCGACGCGCTCGAAGAGCGGACGCCAGCCCGGCGGCTCCTCGTCGGCCGAGACGGGCCGCGCCAAGCAGATCGCCCCCTCCGGGGACACAGGGCCGCCATCGAACAGGACGCGCGGGTAGGAGGTGACCGCCGACCAGCCCGGAAGCGCGGTGTCCAGGTCGACATCGGAGATGCGGTTGATGATGACGCCGAGGGAGCCCGAATCGTCGGCGTCGAGCATCAGGATCACGGTGCCGTCGAAGACCCCGTCGCTCAACGCCGTTCCCGCCACCAGCAAGGTGCCGGGCCGTACTCCCAGGGCAGCGAGGTCGTCGTCCACGCGGCCAATGCTGCCATGTCGCTGCGACGAAAGCCGCGGGTCGGCGTCCGGACCCGCACACAGCAAACGCCCGACCCCGCGATGCGGGGCCGGGCGAGGCTCAGGGGTGG
>CAYZXQ010000063.1:0-14613 GCA_964482465.1 uncultured Nigerium sp.
TGCTGCTCGTCCCCGGGATCGTGGGCGCCGTGCTGGCCGCAGTCGTCGGACGCCGCGGCGTCCGGGCCCTCGCCGACGCCCGTCGCCCGCCGAGCCTGTTCCGGCTCGGGGCCGCCGTGGCCGACGGCCTGCACGCGGCCGGGCTGTCGCGCTGGGACGCGCGTGCGGTCGAGGTGCACGCGGACGCCGACGGCGCGCTGCGATGCCGGCTGGCGGGTGCGGACGCCGCGGCGTCGGCCGCGTTCGTCGACGCGCTGGAGGAGGTGCTGGCGCCGCTCGACCAGCCGCGGTACGTGGTGCCGCGGGGCCTGGTGAGGACGCGGGCGTCCGTGGCGCAGGTGACGACCGCCGGCTTGGGGTGGGTGCGCTACGACGCGGAGGTGTGGCACGCCGTTCCGAGCGCGTTGACCGCCACCCGGGCGGCCGCGGACGGCTACGCGCGGGCGTGGGCGCGCTGGGTGGGCGGCGGTCCCGCGGTGTTCGTCGGCAGCCCCGAGGGCGCCGGGATCCTCGCGGCGCAGCGCGGCAGCGACCCCTTCGCGCTGGGATCGGGCACCCAGGTGGTCCGCCGCGTCCGCTGGTAGGGGCGTCCGTCAGTCGGGGTACAGGGAGTCGACCAGGTCGGCGTACCGCTCCAGGACGGCCTTGCGGCGTACCTTCAGGGTCGGGGTGACCTCGCCGGACTCCACCGACAGCTCGTTGGGCAGGATCGCGAACTGCTTGATCGTCTCCCACTGTCCCAGCCGCCGGTTGGCCCGGGTGATGAACCGCTCGATGGACCGGCGGATCTCCGGACGTGCGGCCAGTTCCCCGTAGGACAGGTCCGTCAGCCCGCGCCGCTCGGCCCACCGGTGCAGCTTCTCGGCGTCCAGGGCCAGCAGCGCTGCGACGTACTTGCGGCCCTCGCCGACCACCACCACGTGCGAGGCGTAGGGGCAGTTCGCCATGACGACGCTCTCCACCTCGGCCGGCGACACGAACTTGCCTCCGGAGGTCTTGATCATGTCCTTCTTGCGGTCGGTGATCCGCAGGAACCCGTCCGCGTCGAACTCGCCGATGTCGCCGGTGTGCAGCCAGCCGTCGGTCATGATTTGCGCGGTGAGCTCGGGATCGCCGTGGTAGCCGCGCATGACGGCGGGGCCGCGCAGCAGCACCTCGCCGTCCTCGGCCAGCGTCGCCGTCATGCCGGGCGCGACCCGTCCGACATACCCGAACCGCGTGGAGGTGAACGGCTCGAAGAAGTTCACCGCGCCCGCCTCGGTGATGCCGTAGCCCTCGGCGATGACGATCCCGAAGCTGTGGAACCACTCCTGCACCTGCGGGCTGAGCTTCGCCGACCCCGAGATGAGGAACCGGATCCGGCCGCCCAGCAACTCGCGGATCTTCGAGAAGACCAGCCGGTCCGCCAGCGCGTACTGCGCCGCCATCTTGAGCGGCAGCCGACGGCCCTGGCTGCGATAGGGATAGGCCGAGCGTCCCACCGCGAACGCCCACCGCGAGATCCGCGCCTTCACGTGCGTCGACGGGACGGCGGTCAGCACCCCGGCGCGCACCTTCTCGAAGATGCGCGGCACGCCGCACATCGCCGTCGGCCGGACCGCCTTGAGGTTCGCCACCAGCCGGTCCACCCGGCCGTCGATGGCCGAGGGGCAGTTCTGGTGCAGCGTGACCAGCAGCAGGCACTTCCCGAACGCGTGCGCCAGCGGCAGCCACAGATAGTGCAGGTCGTCGGCGGTGACGATGTCCCGCGACGCCCACGCCGTCCCGAGGTAGCACCAGTTGTCGTGGGTGAGCTCAACGCCCTTGGGGCGCCCCGTCGTGCCCGAGGTGTAGATGATCGTCGCCAGCGTGTCGGGGCCGGTCGCCGCCTGCAGGTCGCGGACCACCCCAGGGTGCCGGGCGAGGTGGTGGCGGCCCCGCCGGAGCAGCTCGTCCCAGGTGAGGACGCCCGCGAGCGCGCCGTCGTAGCCCCCGTTCATGACGACGACCCGCCGGACGGACGCCAGCAGCGCCGGGTTGGACTCGAACCGGGACAAGAAGGCGGCGTCCTCCACGAACGCCACCCGGCTGTCGGAGTCGAGCGCGCAGAACTCGACATCCTCGTCGCGGGTATTGAGGTAGATCGTCGTCGTCACGAAGCCCGCGACGCCGTTGGCGAAGTCGGCGATCACCCACTTCATCGACGTAGTGGCCGCGATGGCCACCTTGTCCCCGGGACCCACGCCGAGCGCGTGCAACCCGGCGGCGACGACGTGCACCTGGTCGCGGAACTCGCCCCACGTGAGGTCCTGCCAGGCCTCGTCGGCGTCCGGATACTTCCAGCCGACGTCGTGGGGGGTGGCGTCCGCGCGCCAGTCGAGGGCCGCGCCCAGGGAGGCCCAGCGGCCCTCCAGGAGGGCGACGACGTCGGGTGACAGTCCGGCGGGGTCGATGGGTGTCTGCACCTGTCGGATGCTATCGGCCAGGCCCCCCGATGCCCAGAAGCGGACGCCCCACCTCCCGCTCGTATGCCGGGTGGGGTATCCGTGGACCGTGATGACGAAGTTCACCGACCGCACGTACGATGACCGGGTGCCCGGGTGCTCGACGGCTTCCACCGCCGGGTCCGCGCGGCGCGACCCACGAAGAATCACGGACGGACAAGCATGAGCGCACCGAAGTACCCCGGCACCCCCACGGTCATCAACGGCAACGGCGCGGTGGCGCACGTCATGCAGCACGTCTGCGGCGGCGTGATCGGCTACCCGATCACCCCCTCCACCGAGATCGCCGAGCTCTACGAGGCCGCCCGTGCGGCGGGCGGCGTGAACGTCTTCGGCAAGCACTCCTTCTTCTTCGAGCCCGAGGGCGAGCACTCGGCGCAGTCCGGCGCGCTCGGCGCGGCGCTGACCGGCGGGCAGTTCATCTCCAACGCCTCCTCCAGCCAGGGCATCTTGTATGCGATGGAGTCGCACTTCGTCACCGTCGGCAAGAAGGTCGGCGGGTTCGTGCTCCAGGTGGCGGCGCGCGTCGTCAGCAAGCACTCCCTCAACGTCATGGCCGGGCACGACGACGTGTACGCGCTGCTGCCGTCGGGCTACACCGTCTTGTTCGGCGCCAACCCGCAGGAGGCCGCCGACCTGGCCGCCATCAGCTACCGGGCGTCCGCGCTCAGCCTGATCCCCGTGGCCAACGCCATGGACGGCTTCTCCACCAGCCACATGATGAGCGAGGCAGTCCTGCCCGAGCCCGCGCTGCTGCGCGAGTACCTCGGCGACCCGGCGGGCCGGATCGTCTGCCCGACCGTCGCCCAGGACATCCTGTTCGGCGCCAAGGGCCGCGTCGCCCAGCTCGACGCCTGGCTGCGCCGCCGGTCCCGCGACTTCGATCCGGCTGCCCTGGCCGCCCTCCGCGAGCATCTGGAGGCGGACGCCGCCGCCGTCGAGGCCGACGCCGCGGGCGACGGCGTCGCCGCCACGCTGCGGTGGGTCCCCGAGAAGCTGCACGGCGCGTGGCGTCGCCAGTGGACGAACGCCCACGCCAAGGGGACGCGCCAACTCGTGCCCTCCTTCGTGGATCCGCACAACCCCGGCATGACCGGCCCGGTCCAGAACCAGCCCGACTTCCAGGCGGGGGCGGTCGACCACCGGACGCACTTCGCCGCCGAGGTGCCCGGCCTGGTGCTCCGCGCCATGGACGAGTACGCCGAACTCACCGGACGCGCCTACGCCCCGGTCATGACCTACGACTGCGACGACGCCGAGGTCGTCATGGTGGCGCTGGGCTCGGTCACCGACGATGTCCGCGCGGTCCTACCGGTCATGCGCGCCGAGGGCATCAAGGCCGGCCTGGTGTCGGTCAAGTGCCTCCAGCCGTTCCCCGAGGCCGAACTGGTGGCCGCCCTCGACGGCAAGCGGGCCGTCCTCGTGTTGGAACGCTCCGACCAGATGGCGCTCACCCAGTTCGTCACGACGGCCGTCTACAAGGGCCTGGACGCCGACCGCGAGGGCCGCTACCCGGGCATGCGTCCGATGCGGCGTCCGGGACCGATGCTGTCGAGCGCCATCTTCGGCCTCGGCGGCCACGATTTGCAGCCCCGCCACGTGGTCGCGGCGTTCCGCGCCCTCGACGCCGAGACGCTCCCGCCGTTGGTCTACCTCGGCAGCCAGTTCTTCGCCGAGAACCCCGACCCCGAGCTGAAGGTGCTGCAGGACCGGATGCGGGCCGCGTACCCGCTCACCGAGCAGATGGCTCTCCACATCGGCGAGAACCCCAAGCTCCTGCCCGACGAGGCCCTGCGGATCCGCTTCCACTCGGTGGGCGGCTACGGCACCATCGCCACCGGCAAGCTGCTGACCGACATCCTCGCGGGCGTCCTCGGCATGTACAGCAAGTCCGCGCCCAAGTACGGCTCGGAGAAGTCGGGCGCGGCGACCAACTACTACATCACCCTCAGCCCCGAGCCGGTGCTCGTCACCAACGCCGAACTGGAGGACGTCGAGGTCGTCATCAGCCCCGACCACAAGGTGTTCAGCCACACCGATCCCCTCAAGGGGCTCGTGGCGGGCGGCACATTCGTCATGCAGTCCAACCTCACCCCCGAGCAGGTGTGGCGCGACCTCCCCACGGCGGCGCGCCGGACCATCCGGGCCAAGCGCCTGAAGTTCCTCGTCATCGACGCATTCGAGGTCGCCAAGCGGCATGCGCCCGATCCGGCGCTGCAGACCCGCATGATGGGCATCGCGTTCATCGGCGCCGTCGCCGCCCACGTCGACCGGGTGGCCGCGGGGGCGTCCCGCGGCGAGATCATGGCGAAGGTCCGCGACCAGATCGACCACAAGTTCGGCTCCAAGGGCACCAGGATCGTGGACGCCAACATGGCGGTCGTCCTCGACGGCGCGGACGCCGCGGTGGCCATCGACTACGACAGCCCCGAGTTGAAGGCGATCAGCGACCTGGCCGCCCCGCTCCCGCTGCGCACGGTGGCGCTGTCGGCGCAGATGGCCGATTGCGGCGCGAGCTGCGCGTCGGCGTCCGGCCTGTTCGACTACAGCTACTACGACCTCATGACCGGCAAGCCGTTCCGCGAGGGGACGATCGCCGAGGCGCCGGTCCTGCCGGGTGCGGGGCTGTTCGTGCCCCCGGGCACGGCGGCGGCCAAGGACAAGGGGCTGTTCCGCCGGACGGTCCCGGTGTTCCATCCCGAGCTGTGCACCGGCTGCATGGAGTGCGCGCTGGTCTGCCCGGACGCGGCGATCCCGAACGCGGCGTTCGAGCTCGACGACCTGCTGGCCACCGGCGTGCGGGGCGCGGGGCTGGACGCCGCGGCGCGCGCCGCGCTGCTGGAACTGGTGCCCGCCTTGGCCACGGCGGTCCGGGCGTCCTACCTCGGCGCGAAGAAGGATTCCCGCCAGTTCGCCGACGTCGTGGCGAGCGCGGGCGCGGATGTGGTGCCGGCGGACGCCGCGGGCTCGCTCGCCGTCCTCGTGGCGCACCTGCGTACCTATCCCGTGGCCCGCACACGCGCGTTCTTCGACGCGCTGGAGAAGCAGCGGCCCGGTTCGGGCGGCATGTTCGCCGCGACCGTCGACCCGTGGAAGTGCACCGGGTGCCTGGAGTGCGTCGAGATCTGCGGTCCGAACGCGCTGGAGGCCGTGGACCAGGACGCCGGCGTCCGGACCATGCTGGAGGAGCGCTTCGCCTTCCTCACCGAGACCCCGAACACGCCCGAGCGGTTCCACGCCGCCGCGCTGGGGGAGGGCGGCGACCTCAAGCGGATGCTGCTGGACCGCGAGAACTACTACGCCTCGACCGGCGGACACGGCGGCTGCCGCGGCTGCGGCGAGTTGACCGCGATCCGGCTCGTGGTGGCCTCCAGCCACGCGATGGGCGCCAAGCGCCGCGACGCCCAGCTCGCGGAGGCGACCGCCCTGCTGGACGAGCTGATCGCGAAGCGCGCCGAGGTGTCGGACGCCGCCCGCGTGGCCCGCATCGACTCCACCATCGCCGGCCTGGAGACGCACGTCTACCAGCTCGAGGGCGGCCCGACGGGCGAGGGCCCGGCCTCGACGGTCATCGCGAACGCCACCGGCTGCTCCTCGGTGTACGCCTCGACGATGCCCTACAACCCGTACAACGACCCATGGGTCAACAGCCTCTTCCAGGACGCTCAGCCCCTGGCCAAGGGCCTGTTCGAGGGGGTCGCGTCGCAGGCTCTGGACGCCGTCCGCGCGCTGCGGACCGCCCGGCTCGAGGTCGCCGACGCCTACCGTCCCGAGCGCGACGACCGGCCGCTGTCGCTGCTGGCGTGGCAGGACTTCACGCCCGACGAGATGGGGTTGCTGCCCGCCTTCCTCACCATCGGCGGCGACGGCGCCACCTACGACATCGGCTTCGGTGCGCTGTCCCGGGTGCTCACCTCGGGCACGCCCATCAAGGTGATGGTGCTCAACACCGGGGTGTACTCCAACACGGGTGGTCAGGCGTCCACGGCATCGTTCGTGGGTCAGGACTCCGACCTCGCGCGCGCCGGCAAGGCCCACGTCGGCAAGACCGAGGGCCGCAAGGAGCTCGGCCTGCTGGCCAGCTTCCACCCGCACGTGCTCGTCGTGCAGACCGCGACGTCCATGCAGGCGCACTTCCTGAAGAACACCGTCGAGTTCCTGAGCTACGGCGACGGGGCCGCGGTGCTCGACGTCTACACGCCCTGTCAGGGCGAGCAGGGCATCGCGGACGACGCCGCCGCCGACCGCGGACGCCTCGCCGTGAGGTCGCGCATGTCGCCGCTCTTCGTGCACGACCCGCGGCGCGGCGAGTCGGTGTTCGAGCGCTTCAGCATCGAGGGCAACCCCGACGTCAACGGGCTGTGGGTGAACCAGAAGATCAGCTACGCCGACACCGACGGCTCGCTGAAGCAGCTCACCGTCCCGCTGACGCCCGCCGACTTCGCGCTGGGGGAGGTCAGGTTCGCCAAGCAGTTCCGGTTCCTGCGGCCCGAGGAGGTCCCGGCCGCCGTGCCGATCCACGAGTTCGTCGAGCTCGACGTGGACGACCGCGAGGGCCGGATCCCGTTCGTCTGGTCGACGGACGCCGACCTGCGGCTCCTGCGCGTGGTGTGTTCGCCGTCGGTGGTGGCGCTGGTCGAGGACCGCAAGCGGAACTGGGAGCTGCTGCGCTACCTGTCCGGCGCGAAGGACGCGGAGGTGCGCGCCGAACATGCCGCCGTGGTGAAGGAACTCCAGGCCAAGTTCGCCCGGGCCGCCGAGGAGCGCGAGTCGTCCCTGGACGAGATCGCCCGAGCGATGAGCGAACTGGCGGCGTCCGGCCCCGGTGCCGCGCCCAGCCTGCGGGCGGCGTCCGCGGCCCCGGCGCCGGCGGCGTCCGGCACCCGTGCGGCGGTGGCGGCGTGCGCGCCCGCCCACGCGGTCCACCTGCGGGAGGAGGACCGGACCCTCTGCACCGACTGCAAGACCTGCTACCAGGAGATGCCGGAGCTGTTCGAGTCCGTCGACGTGGTCGAGGACGGCCAGACGCGCCGCCTGGCGCGGCTGATCCCCGGCGCGCTCGACAAGTTGGAGCTGTCGCCGGAGAATCTGGCTCGGATCCGTAAGGTGATCGACAACTGCGACAGCGAGATCATTCGATGACCACTGATGTACGACCGAGCGCCGTCGCCGCCTATCTGGCGGCTCAGGCGGCGCTCGACGCCTCCCGCGAACAGCTCGCGTCCTTGGCGTCCGACCCGGGCGTGGCGACCTTCCAGGCGCAGATCGAGGTGCTCAAGCGGCAACTCGCCGCCGACCCGGGGCAGTTCCGCGACCTGTTCATCCGCGACGGCGTGGAGCAGATCGCGGCCGGGTTCGCCGAGGACGCGCTCACGGCCGAGTTCACGACGAAGCTGTGGGAGGTCCTGCTGCGCGACGACGACGCGACGAGGATCGTCCGGCGGTTCCTGTGGGACGCGCCGCTGCGGCTGAAGCGCAAGTTCGTGGCGGGGCTGGACGCCCACCTGTCGGGTCGCTACCCGATGTTCGCGGGCCTGTCGCGCAACTGGCCGGCCGGCAACAACATCGGTCCGTACATCCGGCCGGCGGCCGAGCGGGCCCGCGATTTCGACCTGGTCAACACCGGCTACCTGGGCTACCGGGAGTTGGGCTACACCCAGCGCGAGGTCGATACGTTCGTGTGGCTGGAGGCGCTGCGCGACAAGCAGTGCTCGGACAGCCCCTGCGAGCTGGGCGAGCTGCTGGCGTCCGGCACCCGCAAGGGCGGCTGCCCGGTCCAGATCCACATCCCCTCGCTGCTCGACCTGCTCGGGCAGGGCAAGTTCGCCGAGGCGCTGGCGCTGCTGGAGGCCTGCAACCCGCTGCCGAACGTGACGGGCCGTGTGTGCCCCCAGGAGCTGCAGTGCCAGGGCGTGTGCAGCCACCAGCAGCGGCCCATCGAGATCGGGCAGTTGGAGTGGTTCCTCCCGCAGCGGGAGAAGAAGGTCACACCCGAGGAGATCGCGCGCCGCTATGGGGGGCGTCCGGACCCCTGGACGACCGGCACCAAGCCGCCCATCGCCATCGTCGGCTCGGGGCCCGCGGGCCTCATCAACGCGTTCCTGCTGGCCGCCGACGGGTTCCCGGTCACGGTGTTCGAGGCGTTCCACGAGCTCGGCGGCGTGCTCCGCTACGGCATCCCGGAGTTCCGGCTGCCGAACGAGCTGATCGACGATGTCGTCGGCAAGATCCGGCTGCTCGGCGGGCGGTTCGTCACCAACTTCGTCGTCGGGAAGACGGCCACCTTGGACGACCTGCGCGAGGCCGGCTTCGCCCGCATCTTCGTCGGCACGGGCGCCGGGCTGCCGCAGTTCATGAACGTCCCGGGCGAGCACCTGCTCAACGTGATGAGCGCCAACGAGTTCCTCACCCGCGTCAACCTCATGCGCGGCGCCTCGCCCGACTTCGAGACGCCGCTGCCCGAGGTGGCGGGCAAGAAGGTGCTCGTCATCGGCGGCGGCAACACGGCCATGGACGCCGCCCGCACGTCCCTACGCTTGGGCGGCGACGTCACCATCGTGTATCGCCGCGACCAGGCGTCCATGCCGTGCCGGATCGAGGAACTGCACCACGCCCTGGAGGAGGGCGTGAAGCTGCAGACGCTCACCGCGCCCTGCGAATTCGTGGGCGGCGACGACCACAAAGTCGCGGTGGCGATCTGCGATGTGATGCGGCTGGGCGATCCGGACGCCTCGGGTCGCCGTTCGCCGGTGCCGACCGGGGCGAGGACGACCCTGGCCGCCGACCTCGTCATCATGGCGCTGGGCAACGCGTCCAACCCGATCATCCGCGACAGCCAGCCCGACCTGGCCACCACGCCGCGGGGCGCGATCAAGGTCGGCGCCGAGCTGGCGGCCTCGCAGGAGACGTCGCTGGCCGGGGTCTACTCCGGCGGCGACGCGGCCCGCGGTGGATCGACGGCGATCCGTGCGGCCGGCGACGGCCAGTCAGCGGCCCGCGAGATGGCCGCGCTGGCGGCGTCCCTGCCGGCGGCGGAGATCCGCGACCGCGTCCACCGGGCGAAGCGCTACACCAACCTTGCGGCGACGCAGCCGCGGATCGTCGCCAAGACCCCGCTCGCGCCCGGCATCGTCGAATTCGAGATCTACGCGCCCGTGATCGCGCGGTCGGCGCGCGCCGGCCAGTTCGTCCGGGTGCTGGGGTGGCCCAACGGCGAGCTGATCCCGCTGACGCTGGCCGACTGGGACGCCGACGCCGGGACGATCACGCTGGTCATCCAGGCCATGGGCACCTCGTCGACGAAGCTCAACCGCATGTCCGTGGGGCAGACGCTGGCCGGCATCGCCGGGCCGCTGGGGCTGCCGAGCGCGATCCACTCCTACGGCCCGGACCAGACGGTGGCGTTCACCGCCGGCGGCGTCGGGCTGCCCGCGGTGTTCCCGATCGCCCGGGCGCACCTGGAGGCCGGCAACCACGTGACGCTCATCGTGGGGTTCCGCAGCGAGAGCCTGCTGTTCTGGAACGGTGAGGCCGCCCGGCTGCAGACCCTGAAGAAGCGCTTCGGCGATCAGGTCGACATCGTCTTCACCTCCGACGACGGCACCTTCGGGCTGCCGGGCCTCGTCACGGTGCCGCTGCGCGAACTCCTGGACGCCGATGTCGCGCGCGCCGCAGGACAGGCTCCGGACGCCGCCCCCGAGGGTCCGGACGATCCGCACCACCCCGACCTCTCCCGGCGGGTGGCCGAGGTCGTCACCGTGGGTCCGCCGCGCATGATGGAGGCGGTCTGCAACCTGACGCGCGGCTACGGCACGAAGACCGTCGCCAGCCTGAACTCGATCATGGTGGACGCGACCGGCATGTGCGGGGCGTGCATGGTGCCGGTCCACGAGGGCGGTCGGCTGGTGCGCAAGCACGCCTGCATCGACGGTCCGGAACTCGACGGCCACGCCATCGACTGGGAGAAGTTCCTGCCCCGCTTCGGGCAGTTCCGCGCCCAGGAGCGGGCGAGCCGGGAGCGCGCCGGCCTGTAGGACGCCCGCCGTGGGGGATGGCCCAGGCGGGAGCGGATGGGCGCAGCGCGCACGACTCGACAGGCGGCGACGCCTCGGGCAGGCTGTGCCTCACCGAGCGTGGGGCACCCCGGGGTCAAGCCCCCGTCGGGCAGCCCCCGCGGAGGAGGTCGCGGTGCAGAAGCTCGTCCGGATCCTGCTGCGCCTCCTGGCCGTCGTGGTCGCGCTCGTGCTGGTGTTCGTCGGCATCCGGGTCGTCAACGGGCTGCGTTATCCCACGCCCCCCGCGTTCGCCGGGAATTTCGCGGACGCCTCGCGGTATCCCACGACGCAGCCCGGGATGACCGTCGAGCCGGTGTCGGGGGCCTACCTGAACGGATTGCACCTGCGTCCCGACGCTGTCCACCACGCTGGCCTCGTGGTCACCTTCGGCGGGTCGGAGGGCGGGTGCGACTACGAACGGGCCGTGCGGCTCGCCAGCCAGGGCTACGAGGTGCTGGCGCTGTTCTCGTGGGGTCAGGCCAATCAGCAGCCCGTGCTTGCCGATGTGCCGCTGGAGTTCTTCGCAGAAGTGCTGGCGTGGCGGGCGGTCCACAGGGTGGGAGGGCCGCTCACGGTGGTCGGCACATCGAAGGGTGCCGAGCTGGCGCTGGTGCTGCAGGAGCGGTACCCCGAGGTCGACAACGTCGTCCTGTACGCGCCGACGCGCCATAGCTGGCTCGGGCTCGACTACGGCGCCGTGCGGCCGAGCTGGCGGTGGCGGGGCGAGCCGGTGCCGTATGTGTCGACGACGTATGCATCCCACGCGTCCCGGGTGGCGATGGTGGTCGCCATGCTGCTCAACACGCCGATGTCCTTGGTGGACCAGTTCACGACCGCCGAGGCCGCCGACCCCGGGGCCGCTGCCGCGGCGCCGAAGGTGGTCGTGTCCGGGCACTTGCTGGCGTTTGCCGGCGACAGCGACAGGATGTTCCCCTCGGCCAGGGACGCCCGGCTGCTCGCCGAGGCGGCCGGTGGGCGGGGCGAGGCGCACGTCTACCCAGACGCAGGGCACCTGTTCGGGGCGCACGACGGGTGGGCTGCCGGGGTCGACTTCGGCGGCACGCGGGCGGGCAACGAGGCCGCACAGGCGGCGTCCGACGCGGTGCTGGACGCCGCCCTGGCCGCCTGGCACCCGGCGCGTTAGCCTGCGGATCATGACGAGCACGGCGGATCTGTACGACGAGCGGGGCGAGGAACTCGCCTCGTGCGAGACCCAATTCCGGCAGTTCGGGGGAAGGACGGCGTTCTCCGGGATCGTCGTCACGGTGCGGTGCGCCAACGACAACGCGCTGCTCAAGCGCGTGTTGACTACGACCGACGGTCACGACCGTGTGCTGGTGGTGGACGGGGGCGGCTCCCTGGCGTCCGCGCTCATGGGCGACCTGATCGCCCAGGGCGCCGTCGACCGGGGCTGGGAGGGCGTCGTCATCAACGGCCCGGTCCGGGACTCGGAGGTGCTGGGCACCCTCGACCTGGGCGTCAAGGCGCTCGGCACCAACCCACGCAAGTCGGCCAAGGACGGCGTCGGCGACCTGGACGTTCCGGTGACGTTCGGCGGCGTGACGTTCGTCCCGGGGCGGCGGCTGTGGAGCGACGCCGACGGCGTCCTCGTCGAGCGCTGATCCGGACGTCGGCCCCCGGCCGGCCGCGAGGGCCCCATGTCGGGTTGGCCGTCGCCTGTGGTCGCCCTCCCCAGGAAGGGATTGCCATGAACGGATTTCCGTCGCGGCGCAGCACTCGGTGCCGCATGAGGCACCGCACACTCCGAGGCGTCCTCGCGCTCGTCTGGGCGGCTCTCCTGCTCACGGGTTGCTCGCCCGCACCGACCTCGCCGGGCACGCCGGCGCCGTCCGCGGCCCCTGCCGCCGCCCTGGTGGGAGCTTGGCGCGCAGAGAGGGTCCGCGCGGTCACCCTTTTGGCCACGGACGCCGCCCCCACGTTGGCCTTCGGTTCCGACGGGCACGTCACCGGACGCGACGAGTGCCGCAACGCGCTGGACGCCTCGTACGAGACGTCCGGTTCCGGACTGCGCTTCGGCACGTGGCGGACGAGCCTGATCGGATGCGCTATCGACGACGGCTTCACGCGGGCGCTCGAGGCCGTGACCTCGGCGCGGCTGGCTGCGGACCGGCTGGAATTGCTCGACGCGAAGGGTGACACGGTGCTGGTGCTGGTTCGGACCCACGCGTCGGCGCTGCCGGTGGCCTCGCCGTCCTCCTCAGCCGGGGGGTGACCGGCCCGCGCGGTCGACCAGCGTGGTCACCTGGGCCGATTTCGCGGACCGACGACGCGGGACTACCGTGGCGGACATGGGTGGGCGTCGCTATGAGGTGTTGCCGGGTCATCACGGGACCCGGATCAAGGTCAACGTGCGGGGGAGCGAGGTGCTGCGGATCCCGCGCCTCAACCGAGGGACCGCGTTCACGCACCCCGAGCGCGAGCAGTTGGGGCTCGTCGGGCTGCTGCCGACGGCGGTGACCCCGCTGGAGGGTCAGTTGCACCGGGCGTACAACCAGTACCGGATGCTGCCCACCGACTTGGACAAGTTCAACTTCCTCGCCCAGACGCGCGACCGCAACACCGTGCTGTTCTACCGCCTGCTGAGCGAGCACCTCGAAGAGATGATGCCCATCGTCTACACCCCGACCATCGGCAAGGCGATCCAGCAGTTCTCGATCTGGTACCAGCGGCTCCACGGCGTCTACCTGTCGATCCAGCATCCCGAGGAGATCGAGATCGCCCTGCGCGGCACCGGCCGCTCGCCCGAGGACGTCGACCTCCTCATCGTCACCGACTCCGAGGGCATCCTCGGCATCGGCGACCAGGGCGTGGGCGGCATCCAGATCTGCATCGGCAAGAAGTCGCTCTACACCGCCGCCGGCGGTGTGGATCCCAACCGGATGATCCCGGTCGTCCTGGATGTCGGCACCGACAACCTCGCCCTGCTCAACGACGACCTCTACCTCGGCCTGCGCCACAGCCGCATCCGCGGCCAGGCCTACGACGACTTCATCGAGGCGTTCGTCCGGGGCGTGCAGCGGGTCTTCCCGACGTCGATGATCCACTGGGAGGACTTCGGCGCCAGCAACGCCCACCGCATCCTCGACACCTACCGCGACGAGGTGTGCACCTTCAACGACGACGTCCAGGGGACGGCGGCGGTTGTGGCGGCCGCGGCGTTGTCGGCGGTTCGGTCGCAGGGCCAGCGGCTGCGCGACCAGCGGATCGTCATCCACGGCGCCGGGACCGCCGGCGTCGGTATCGCCGATCTGCTCGTCGACATGATGGTCGCCGAGGGCGCGGACGCCGACGAGGCCCGTCGGTCCTTCTGGGGGCTGGGCAGCCGCGGCCTGCTGGTGGAGTCCCTTGGCGACCGGATGCGGCCGTTCCAGGTGCCGTACGCGCGGACGAACGCGGACGTGGCGGACTGGCACCTGCAACGGCAGGGCAGGATCGACCTGGCGGACGTGGTGGCGAATGTCCACCCGACGATCCTGATCGGCACGTCCGGGCAGCCGGGGTCGTTCCGCGAGGACATCGTCCGGGACATGGCCGCCCACGTCGAACGGCCGATCGTCATGCCGTTGTCGAACCCCACCTCGCTCATCGAGGCGACGCCCGCCGACCTGCTCGCCTGGACCGACGGCCGCGCGCTCATCGCCACCGGCTCCCCGTTCGACCCGGTCCCCTATGGCGAGCACACCTACACGATCGCCCAGGCCAACAACGCCTTCGTGTTCCCCGGCCTCGGCCTGGGGGTCGCGGTCTGCGGCGCCACCCGGGTGTCCGACCGCATGATCGCGGCGTCCGCCGAGGCCGTCGCGTCGCTGGCCCACCCGGACAGCCGCGGCGCGTCCCTGTTGCCGCGCGTGTCCGATCTACGCATGGTGTCGGCCACCGTCGCCATCGCGGTGGCGAAGGCCGCGGCGGCCGAAGGGCTCGCCACCAAGCCGCTGCACGACCCGGTCCAGCAGGTCTTCGAGGCGATGTGGCGGCCGGTCTACCCCGAGTTGATCTTCGGCGACGAGTAACCTCCAAGCCCCCGACGTGCCTGCGGCGCTCAAGGGTGTGGAGGG
>CAYZXQ010000064.1:0-13773 GCA_964482465.1 uncultured Nigerium sp.
CTGGCGGTGGCGGTGGGATTTGAACCCACGGAAGGGAAGACCCTTCACGCGCTTTCGAGGCGCGCTCCTTCGGCCGCTCGGACACGCCACCGCCGGAGAGCATACCGGGCGGGCGGCGTCCGCCACCAAATCGGGGGCAGGCGGCCCCTCCTGGACGGCACTCGGCGCACCTGCGGCGTCCGCAACCGCCGCTCACTGTACGTGAGCGGTCCATATATCGACCGGTTGCACACAGTGACGGACCATCATCGAACGCACCGGGCTCCTTGTCGGTGTCAGTGCCGGACGAAAGACTGTCCCTGGGAGGGAGACCCCATGACCGCACCGGACGCCACTGTCGGCCCGCTCGACCTGCCACCCGTTCCGGGCCAGGACGCGCCCCGCCCCGAGCCCCTCGATCTGCCGCGCGACTCCGCGCTGGATCGCCGCCCACCCTCCGGCGTCGGACTGTGCCTCTCAGGCGGCGGGTTCCGGGCGATGCTGTTCCACCTCGGCTCCCTGTGGCGGCTCAACGATGCCGGGCTCCTGCCCACCCTCACCACCGTCTCGTCGGTCTCCGGGGGCTCGATCGCGGCGGGTGCGCTGGCGGCGGCGTGGTCGCGGCTGGACTTCGGTCCGGACGCCGTGGGTCGCGCCTTCCGGACCGAAGTCGCAGACCCCCTCCTCGCCCTCGCCGCCCGGACCATCGACGTCCCGGCGGTCCTCCTCGGCTTCGTCACCGGCGGCGCGGCCAAGCGCGTGGCGGCGTCCTACGACCGGCACCTGTTCCACGGAGCCACGCTCCAAGACCTCCCCGCCCCCGGCCACGGCCCCGACTTCGTCATCCTCGCCACCAACCAGTCCAACGCGCGCCTGTTCCGGTTCAGCCGCGACTCGATGCGCGACTGGTCGATCCCGGATACCCGCCACCCCACCCTCCCCCTCGCGCAGGCGGTGGCGGCGTCGTCGGCATTCCCGCCGTTCCTGTCTCCCCTTGCCGTGCCGCTGCCGAAGGGGCGCAGGGCCTACCTCACCGACGGAGGCGTCTACGACAACATGGGCATCGAGCCGGTCCTGAAGAGCTGCGCGACCCTCTACGTGTCCGACGGCGGTGGCCCCTTCGCCGAGCAGGAGCGCCCGCCCACCGACTGGCTGTTCGGCACCCTGCGGACCCTCACCCTCATCCACACCCAGGTCGGACGCCTGCGCCGCCGGCAGGTCATGGCCGCCCTCGCCAGCGGCCAGCGGACGGGCGCCTTCTGGGCCATCGACACCGTCCCCACTCAGTTCCCGCGCCCCGCCGGCACGCTGCCCACCACGCCGGAGCGGACGCGCGCGCTCGCGATCCTGCCGACCCGGCTGGCTCCCCCGTCGGCAGCCGAGCGCCACCAGCTCGTCAACTGGGGGTATGCGGCCGCGGACGCCGCCCTCCGCTCGTACGCGGAGCCCCACCTCCCCGAGCCGGCGGGCTTCCCCCTCTCCGGCGGGGTCGGTGCCGAACCGGAGACCGACCGATGACCGGTCGGCTCGCGCCCGCGGCGTCCGGACACTGGAGCACCGTCGTCGTCGATGCCCTCCCCGGCGCGCCCCACCAGCCCTGGACGAACCTCACCGCCCGGGCGACCGTCCGCGCCGTCGCGGGCGCCGTCGGTCCCGACGAATGGGCGGCCTTCGCGGCCTACTGCGACCAGTGGCTGCCGGTCTCGCTGGCCGACATCGCCCAGCTCGCCGTGGCCGCCGGCGTCGCGCTGCCCGCCGTCCTCGACCCGGCGACCCCCATCTGCCTGGACGATGTCATCGAGATCGGACGCCTCGAGCTCGGCCAGGGCGGTCCGGTCGCGGACTGGCCCCGCACGCGGCTGTGGCTCCCGTTCCGCCCAATCTCGAAGGGCATTCACCGCCTCGACACCAAGGACGCCCCTGCGCGACCCCCCGACCAGGGCCTCTCCCCGGGCCGACAACCGGTGCCGCCGCTTCCCCGCCCGGACATGCCCACGCCTCGTCCCCCGTCGGGCATCGTCGTCCCGCTGCCGGATCTCGGTGTCGGCGATGGCGTGCCCACCTCGGGAACGGAATCCCCCACGTCCGTGCCCCCGGACGCCGCCGAGACCGTCGGCACCGACACCCCGGCGTCCGACCCCGTCTCGGAGACGCCGGACGCCTCGGTCCCGGACGCCCCCGCGGACGACCCAACGCCTCCCCACGACCTCGCCGACGACGCACCCCAGCCCCACGGCGTCCCGGACCGCACGCTCCAGGCCCGCGTCGGCCCGGACGTCCCCGGACAGCCCCTCGACAACGTCCTTCGCGTGGGCGCCAACGCCGTGGACGTCTTCCTCGGCCCCGTCGAGGCCGCGAGCCTCGTCGGACCCACGGTCAGCGACGCCCAACTTCAGCTCGACGGACGCGACTGGGTGGTCGTCCACGTCCAGCTCACGCCCCTCGCCCCCATGGCCGGGCGTCCGGCGTCCGGCGACCTGCTCGTCCCACGCACGGGTCGCAGCGCGACGCTCCGCCTGCCCTGGGAGATTCCCGCCGATGCCGACCGGGCGCGCGCCCAGCTCGCGCTCACCGTCAACGGGTGCGTGGTGACGGTCGCCGAACTGTCCGGCGCCATCGGCAAACCCGCTCGCCTGGTCGGTCAGTTGGCCATCGGCGACCCGGGCACGGCGAGACCCGCGGCGTCCACCGCCGTGGTCGTGGACGCCGACGCCTCCGGGACGACCGCCCTCGTCATCCCCGCCGAAGAGCGCGTCGCGCTCGCCCCCGAGATCGAGGCCCTCGCCGAGAACGTCCGCGTGGCGCTCAACCAGGCGGTGTCCCTGCCCGAACCCCGCACGGCGCGAGCGCAGAACGCGTTCCGGATCGCCCTCGTCGGCGCCGCCCAGGCCGGACGCGACCTCTACCTCGACCTCGCCCCGCTGCTCGGCGGCCTCGTGGACGCCCCGACCGTCCAGGTCGTCACCGCCCGCGCCCCGCACGCGCTGCCGCTTGAGCTCTGCTACACCCGCCCGGCGCCCCGCGACGACGCCGTCCTCTGCCCTACCTGGGTCTCCGGCGGCGATTGCGGCCCGGGCTGCGGGGGCGCGGATCCTGGTTCCGTGGTCTGCCCGGCCGGGTTCTGGGGCGTGGCGCGGGTGGTGGAGCGCCACTACCAGCCGCGCAGCCAGTCCGAGGCGGTGGTCCGCGTGCCGGCTCCGGACGCCGCCCGCAGCCGCCTGCGCACCGACGGGCTGCTCGTGGCGGCGTCCGAGAAGGTCACCGACGACGTGCTCGTCGGCACCCCGCTGGACGGCCGCGTCCGCACCTGGGACCAGTGGCGCGCGGCGCTCACCGACCCCGGCAAGGGGCTGCTGGTCCTCATGCCGCACACCCTGCCCAGGCCGCCGTCGCTGGAGGTGTCCGGCCAGGCCCTCACACGGGCCCTCATCGGCCCCGACCTCGTGACGGGTGGGCGTCCGGACGCCCTCCCTGCGGTCGTCCTGTTCGGCTGCGACACCGGCGGGAGCGCGGCCGATCCGGTGGGCTACCCGACCCGCTTCCTCGGCGCGGGCGCGGGGGTCGTCTTCGCGTCGTTCAGCCTGCTGCGGGCCGGCGTAGCCGCGGCGCTGGCGTCCCGGCTCGTCACCGCGCTGCGCGACCCGGAGCGGGCCGGGCAACCGGTCGGATGCCTCCTCACCGAGGTGCGGCGCGCCGCCCTGCGGGAGGGCATCTTCGCGGCCCTCGCCCTGACCGCCTACGGCGACGCAACCTGGCAGGTGTGACATGTTCCGCATCGACCTGCTGCCCGCCGAGCGCGGGGACTGCCTGTGGGTTACCTGGGGCGACGCCGGCGAGCACGCGATGCTCATCGACGGCGGCCCGTCGCAGTCCCTCGGCACGCTCGTCCCCGAGCTGGAGCGCCGCCTAGCCGCCCTGCCCGGCGCCACCGACCGCGTCGAGTTGCTCGTGCAGACCCATCTGGACGCCGACCACATCCAGGGCATCGTCTCCCTGCTCAGCGATCCGGCCCGGGTGCCGCTGTTCCGGGACGTCTGGTTCAACGGCTTGCGGCACGTCCGCGATGTCCTCGGCGCCTCCGAGGGCGAACTGCTCACCGCCGCCCTCGCCGCCCACCCCGACCGCTGGAACGCCGCGTTCGCCGGGGGTGCGGTGGTGGTTCCGGACGCCCCCGCGCCCCTCCCCGTCGTGGAGCTCGCAGGCGGCCTGCGCCTCACGCTGCTGGCACCGACCCGCGCGGCGTTGGCGGCCCTCGCCCAAGGTTGGGAGGCCTACGTCGCCAAGCTCGTCGCGCCCCCGACCGTGCCCAAACGCTGGCGCCGGCGCGACGTCCTGGGCGCCTTCGACCCCGACCTGTGGGCCGGCGCACCCTTCTCCGAAGACCGCAGCAAGCCCAACGGCTCGGGCATCGCGTTTGTCGCCGAATACGGACGCCGCCGCGTCCTGTTCGCCGCGGACGTCCCGCCGCGGTTCCTGCTAGCCGCCTTCGACCGGACGCCGGCGTCCTGGCGCGACCGCTCCGGACGGCTCCGCTTCGACGCGATCAAGATGTCGCACCACGGCTCCCGCAACAACACGAGCCCCGCGTTCTGCGCCGCCGTGTCCTGCCCGCGCTGGCTCGTCTCCACCGACGGCGCCCAGTTCGGGCACCCGCACCCCGAGGCCTTGGCCCGTGTGATCGCGTCGCAGCCGACGCCGCCGACGTTCGTCCTCAACCACGTGACCCCGCTGGTCGGCGACCTGATCGAGGGCGCCGGCGAGCGCTACCGCGTCCGGACGCCCACGCGCCGCAACGGCACCTACGCGAGGGGAGTCTCCATCGCCTTGTGACGTCGGGCGAAGCCGAGGGCGTGTTCCGCGGGGAGTCCGGCAGGATCTGCCTGGGTTCGGTCGACTTTCGACGGCAACCCTGTCCACCCCGCATGTCGGCTCACCCCATGGGACGTCAACCAGCACGACGCTCTTCTTCGTCCTGGGCGACCGGAGAGAGGCCCGACCATGGCGACGCGTCGCGGCCGACCGTAGGCAGCGCAGAACGGGGCGTGGCCCGTGCCGCGGCAGCGCCGCAGTGGTCATCACGGCGGAGACCCTTCCCACCCCACGACCTCACGAGCATCTGGGCTGGCCCGACCGCCAACAGGCCTTCACACCCGGACCTCGGGCGGGTCGTTCGTCACGGGGCGGCGTGGCTGAACAGGTCGCCCACCTGGCAGTCGAGCGCCCGGCACAGCGCGGTCAGCGTGCTGAACCGGACGGCCTTGGCCCGGTTGTTCTTCAGGATCGACAAGTTGACCACGGTGATGCCGACCCGATCGGCCAGGGCGGCCAGGGTCAGGCCGCGGTCGGCGAGCAGCTCGTCGAGGTGGCAGACGATGTCGTGGGTGTCCTCGGGTGGCATCAGATGGTCCCT
This sequence comes from uncultured Nigerium sp., assembly GCA_964482465.1. Taxonomy (GTDB): domain Bacteria; phylum Actinomycetota; class Actinomycetes; order Propionibacteriales; family Propionibacteriaceae; genus Propioniciclava. The sequence continues at coordinate 5,390 of CAYZXQ010000064.1, forward strand.
GCCGCATCCTCGGCCAGCGCGTCGCCGCGGCTCCAGGCGTGGGCGATCACCATCACGATCAGCGCGATGCCGAGCGGGACGAATGGCACGGCGTCCAAGGTGAGGAGCGCCGGCTGAGGGATGGAGGTCGGCAACCCCGCGGTGACGAGCATGTTCCCCCCCAGCTCACCCACAACCATCGCCGCGGTCAGCGCAGCGAGCGCCCAGCCGATCAGGCGCAGCCGGCGCGTCCCTGCGCCAGTGAACGCGGCGTCGGCCTGCACCGAGGTGACGAGCCGCCAGATCAGCACGCACAGCCAGCCGGCGACCGCCGATGTCAGGATGCCGGGCAGCACGGCGCCCAGGTACTGACCCGCGGTGGGCGAGGTGAACGTCCACGTGGTCGCCGCGGTGCTCCAGGACGCCTGCACGCCCCCGTCCGTCACGATCGTCGGCGGCGACACGGTGGGCGCGATGGCGTTGGTGAGCGTCAGATCGCCGCCCACGATCCAGCGCCAGGCGGCTCTGCCCGGCGAGACCAGCGTGGCGAGCCACCCCAGCACGAGCGTGATCCGGAGGGTTAGGTAGTCGCTCCAGTCGAGGGAGGTACGCACGGGACACTCCTTCCATATCGTCGGTCGGTTTACATATCGTTATTCGATGCTAACGATCTTCGATATGGTCGTCAAGGTGGGGCGTCGCGTTGACGCCTTTCGCTTCACCCAGGAGTGACCCTCAGGCGCGGCGTTCGGCGAAGAAGGCCCGGAGCAGTTCGCCGGCTTCGTCGGCGAGGACCCCGCCGGTCACGGCCACGCGGTGGTTGAGCCGGGGGTCGCGGACGACATCCCACAGCGACGCCACCGCGCCCGCCTTGGGGTCGTAGGCGCCGAAGACGAGATGTCCGATGCGGGCGTTCACCAGGGCGCCCGCGCACATCGTGCACGGCTCCAGCGTGACCACGAGCGTGCAGTCTTCCAGCCGCCAGTCCCCGGACCGTTGGGCCTCGACCGCCCGGCGCAGCGCGAGCACCTCGGCGTGCGCGGTGGGGTCGCCGGTCAACTCGCGCTCGTTGTGGGCCCGCGCCAGGACGGCACCCGCGGCGTCCACGACCACAGCACCGATCGGGACGTCCCCGTGCTCCAGCGCCGCCCGCGCTTCGGCCAGCGCGAGCCGCATCGCCGGCACCCAGCGGCGGGCCACGGCGTCCGTCACAACCCGAAGGTCGCCGCGACCTTCTCGTAGGCGTCCGCGTAGCCGAGGCGCTCGACGATCTGGTCGATCAGGTCGAGGGGCTCGGCGTCCAGGTCGGACAGGATCGACTCCAGCTCGAACTCGGGGACGCCGGCGTCCGCGAACATGTCGAAATCGCCGACCGGGCCGCCATCCTCCTCGTCGTCGGGGATATCGGCTTCGAGGAAGTCGGCCACGTCGCGGGCGATGGGCCAGTCGTTGGCGGCGACGATGTCGCTGAGCAGCATCTGGACGTGCCGGCCGCGGACGCGCACCAGGACGAACACCTCGGAGTCGATGGAGACCACGCCCAGCGCACCGGCCTCGCCGGGCACGCGGCGGAGCTGATCGATCAACTCCTCCAGGTCGTTCGCCAGGGCGGTCGGCAGGGCCAGTCCGGCGGCGGCGCCGTCCTCGCGGTAGAGGGCCGCGACCAGGTCGACGTCGTCCTCGGAGGCGTCCTCGGGGTAGTCGTCCTCGTCGTCGGCGTCGCCGTCCTCGAAGTCGTCGTCCTCGGGGTCGCCCGCCTGGAGATCGAGCGTGACGAAGTCGTCGCCTAGGTCCTCCAGACCCGGGCGGTCATCGCCGGACTCGGCGAGCTGGGCATCGAAGTCCTCGTCGCGGTCGATCATCGTCGCTCCTTCTCTCGCTCCCCATCGTTGCAGACTCCCGGGCACGGCACACCCCCGGCGGGGATTGTGGGAGAGTAGCGCCCGTGGAACTGCGCGACATCGACCACCCTCTCGTCCACCACAAGGTGAGTCTCCTGCGTGACAAGGCGACGGACTCCGCGACCTTCCGGGCGCTCGTGGAGGAACTCGTCATGCTGCTGGCCTACGAGGCCACCCGCGAGGTTCGCGTCGAGGTCGTCGACGTGACCACCCCGATCACGCAGGCCAAGGGCGTCAAGCTGAGCCGGCCGCGTCCCCTCGTGGTGCCGATCCTGCGCGCCGGCCTGGGCATGCTCGACGGCATGATGCGGCTCATGCCAACGGCCGAGGTGGGCTTCGTGGGCATGGTCCGCGACGAGACGACGCTGCAACCGTTCACGTACGCGGAGCGGCTGCCCAAGGACCTGTCCGGGCGGCAGTGCTATGTCCTCGATCCGATGCTGGCCACCGGCGGGTCCCTGGGCGGGACCGTCCAGTTCCTCGTGGACCGCGGCGCCGACCACATCACCTGCATCTGCCTGCTCGCCGCCCCCGAGGGCATCGAGAACATGCGCGCGCTCGTGGATCCCGTCGGGGTGCCCTGCACGCTCGTCGTGGCCGCCGTGGACGACCACCTCAACGAGCACGGCTACATCGTCCCGGGCCTCGGCGACGCCGGCGACCGGCTCTACGGCCTGGCTCAGTAGGGGTCTCCGCCCCCGACAGGCCGTTTGCCGCTTGCCGTTGGCACCAGCGGCGCCGGTGAATCGTGTGCGCACGCAACGAGAAGCGGCAAAGAGCCTAGTGAGCCGAGTACCCGGCCTTCCGGGCGCTCGCTCTCCCCGCCCACGCGGCTCACGAAGCGACAAAGGACCCTGTTGCGACCCTCCGCTCCGCTTACGAACCGCCCGGCATGCCCGTGAGATCCGGTGCGGCTCGCCGCGCCCGGACTGCCGCGGCATCGGTGGGCTGGTCCTGAGCGTCGAGTTCGGCCGCCACCCGGTCGCGATAGTGCCTCTTCTCGGCCTCGGACCGGGCACTGTCCCACCCCAGCGCCCCGGCGGCGATGGCGGCGACCTCCGACACGGCGGCCGCCCCCCGATCGCGGTGTTCGACCGCTAGGCGCACGCGCCGGGTCAGGATGTCCTCAAGGTGCAGCGCCCCCTCGTGGGTACACGCGAACGTCACCTCGGCCCGGCAGTACCGCGGCTCGGCCACCAGGGGCGATGCCAGCAGCGGATCGTGCTCCACCAGCGCGAGCAGCGCGTCGAGGTCGGAGCCGTAGCGTCCCAGCAGGGCGGTCACCCGCTCGGTGGTCCAGCCGAAGCGCCGGGCAATGTGCGGTGCCTGCGCGGCAGCCGCGTCGAGCCCCGCGGCTCCCCGCAGCGGCGTGCGCGCCGTCAACGACGGGCGCTTCCGCGCGGCCTTGCCGAGCATGGCGTCGACGGTCCGGGCAGCAACAACGCGGTAGTCGGCAGCCCCCGAGGCCCCGGCCACGAGCAGCCCGGGCACCGACGCCGGCCGGGCGCGATGACCCGGACGCAGCCCGGCCCCAGCCGACACGACATCCTCCACCGCGAGGGGCCGCCGCAGCAGCCGGTTGGCCCGGGCGAGCAGCCCCTCGACATCCGCCCTTGTCGCCACGGGGTATCGCACCGGACCCATCCACGCCGATGTCGTCGCGCCCAACACCCACCCGCCGGCACCCGGGACCAACGTCACCGCGGGCACCCCCGACAGCGCCAGGCCCGAGCGTTGCCGGACCGCGTCCCGGCGCACGACGACCCGGACGTCCTTCACAACCGGACCGACCCCCGAACCGGCAGGCTCCGCCCCCGGCGGTATCCCCCACGCGCCGGTCGCCACGACGACCCACCGCGCCCGGACGAGCGTCTCCGCCCCCGACTCCTCGTCGCGGACCACCGCGCCGGCCACCCGCCCGCCGTCCTCGACCCACCGGACCGCGCTCGCCCGGCTCGCCGCGAGCGCCCCGTAGCCGACCGCCGTCCGGACCAACGTCACCACCAGCCGCGCGTCGTCCAGGACCGCCTCGGGCACCTCGACCGCCCCCGCGCACGCGGCCGGATCGAGCCCCGGGCACCGCTCCAACGTCGCCTTCCGACCGAGCTGCCGCGGGACGGACGCCGCCCGAATCCCCCCGCCCACCAGGCCCAACGCCCCGTCGATCCCGGGGACGACGGACGCCGCTGGCCGCCCGAGCAGCGGCCTGCGGAACGGCGCCACCAGCGTCACCGGACGCACCAGATGAGGCGCCAACGTCCGCGTCACCAGCGCGCCCTCGCGCGCGGCGGCGACCCCGGCGCGGGGGTCGAGCGGCGGCGTCCGGGGCCACCCGAACACCAGGCGCGACGAGGCGGACGACGCACCGGCGGCCCAATCCTGGGATTCCACCAGCGCCGTCGTCAGACCCCGGGTGGCGGCGTCCACCGCCACACCGGCCCCGGTCAGCCCCCCGCCGACCACGAGCACGTCCACGCCCCCCGACGCCATGGCCGCTAAGGCCCCGGCGCGTTGGGACGCATTCAGGACGCTGTCCATGCGACCTCCACCCGCCCATGCTCGCGGGCGCGGACGCCGGGGGCAAGGGCCAGCGGGGAGTTACTTGGTGAGTTGGGCCCGCAGGACGTCCATGGGCACCGAGCCGAGGTTGAGCGCGCGGGTGTGGAAGTCCTTGAGCGAGAACTCCTGCCCCCGCGACCGGGCGAGCTGCTCGGCCTCGGCGCGGGTCTGCTCCCACAGCCGCTGCCCGATCTTGTAGCTCGGCGCCTGCCCCGGCCACCCGGCGTAGCGGTCCAGTTCGAAGCGCAGGAAGTCGTCCTGCGTCTGCACGTTGTCCTTCAGCAGCGCCCAGCACGTGTCGTAGCTCCACGTGGCGCCGCCGAACTTCTCGAACGCGGGCTTGCCCAGGTGCAGCCCCAGATCGAGCACCACGCGGGTCGCCCGCAGCCGCTGCCCGTCGAGCATGCCGAGGCGGTCGCCGGGATCGTCCAGGAACCCGAACTCCTCCATCAGCCGCTCCGAATAGAGCGCCCAGCCCTCGCCGTGCCCGGACATCCAGCACACCAGCCGGCGCCACAGGTTGAGCTCGGCCGCGTTGGCGATAGCCTGGCCGACCTGGAGGTGATGCCCCGGGACGCCCTCGTGGTGGACCGTCGTCTTCTCGAACCACGTCGTGAACTCCTCGACGCCCTCGGGGACCGCCCACCACATGCGGCCCGGACGGCTCCAGTCCTCGGACGGGCCCGTGTAGTAGATGCCGCCGCTGGCCGTCGGGGCGATGCGGCATTCGATGGTCCGCACGGGCGCGGGGATATCGAAGTACATCCCGTCGAGGGCGGCGATGGCGCCGTCCGCGGTGGCCTGCATCCACTCCTGCAGGGCCTTCGTGCCGTGAATCTGCCGCGCCGGATCCGCGTTCAGGGCGGCCACGGCGTCCGCGACCGACGCCCCCGGACCCGCGATCTCGACCGCGAGGGCGTCCATCTCGGCGGTGATGCGGGCGAGATCGTCGATGCCCCACGCGTAGGTCTCGTCGAGGTCGACCTTCGCCCCGACGAACGAGCGGCTGAACCGCTCGTAGCGCTCGCGGCCGCAGGCGTCCGCGACGGGGGCGACGGGCAGTAGCTCGTCGCGCAGGAAGGCGGCGAGGGTGGCGTAGCCCTCGCGTCCGGACGCCGCGGCGTGCGCCAACTCCGCCGCCAGCGCGGCGTCCGGGACGGCGCCGTCGGGACGGGCGTCCGCGACGAAGGTGGTGAAGAAGGAGGAGTCGGCGTCGGCGAGCTTCTCGGCCTGGGCGAGGACGGCGATCACCTGACGGCGGGCGGGCATGAGCCCCTCGGCCATGCCGACCCGCAGCGACTCCACGTAGCCGGCCATCGCCGCCGGGACCAGTGCGGCGCGGGCCGCGATGGTCTCCCAGTCGGAGCGGGTGTCGGTGGGCATGAGGTCGAAGACGTCGCGGAGCTGGGCCATGGACGCGATGACGTTGAGGTCGGCGGCCCACTCGTGGGCGTCCAGCAGTTCGTTCTCGATGCCGAGCCGCTCGCGCATGGCGGCGACGGTGACCTCGTCGATGTCGTCGCTGACCGGGGCGTCGTTCAGCTTCGCGAGCGTGGCGCGGTTGAGGGAGGCCAGCGCCCCGTAGTGCTCGGGATTCGGAATCTCGAGCAGGTGGTCGTAGCCGGGCAGACCGGTGGCCGTCGCGAGCGACGGGATCTGGGCCGCGAGCGCGTGGGTGTAGTCGTCGGCGATGGCATCGATGGCGGTGTGGGTCCTCACAGGGCCGAACCTAGCGCGCACCACCGACAGCGATACCGAGGCGACCGGGGTTGAGTGTTCAGTTGCGTCACCCGAGATCGGGGACGCCGCCCGCCAGGGTGAGCGGGCGGCGTCCGGATCGGGCCGAGGGGAGGTCAGCAGGTTTGGGTCCCGGCGGGGACGTCGATGGCCTTCATGGCCGCCTCCACGGTCTTGCACTGGGCGGAACCGGCGCCGTAGAGGTCCTTGGCGGAACGGATCGTGGCCTCGCGCGCGGCGGCGTAATTGCTGGTCGAGGTCAGGTAGACGGTGAGCGCGCGGTACCAGACCTTCTCGGCGACGGCGCGTCCGACGCCGGTGACGACGGAGGAGTTGCACGTCGGGGAGTTGTAGGCCACGCCGTTGATCGTCTTGGCGCCCGAGCCCTCCGAGACGAGGTAGAACCAGTGGTTCAGCGGCCCGGACGAGAAGTGGACGTCGATCCGGTACATGTACTGGGTCCAGCAGTCGTAGCTGTAGCCGTCGCGGCTGGGACGGTCCATGAAGCGGAAAGCGCCGTTCGGGGTCAGGTTGAGCTTCTCGCCCAGCAGGTAGTCGGGGGTGTCGACCGGGGAGTTGACGTACCACTCGACGGCCGTCCCGAAGATGTCGGAGGTCGCCTCGTTGAGCCCGCCGGGTTCGCCCTTGTAGACGAGCTTGGCCGTGTTCGCGGTGATGCCGTGGGTCATTTCGTGGCCCGCGACGTCCAGCTCGGTGAGCGGCTTGAGGTTGCCGGCGCCGTCGCCGTAGGTCATCTGCGTGCCGTCCCAGAAGGCGTTGACGTAGCCGTTGCCGTAGTGGACGCGGCTCGGGGCACCCTTGCCGGTGTTCCAGATGCCCTTGCGGCCGAAGGTCGCCAGGAAGTAGTTGTACGTCTTCTGCGCGCCGAACTGGGCGTCCACCGCGGCCGACTGCCGGCCCGCCGTGGTCGCCAGGTTGGAGGTGCCGTCGCCCCAGCGGTCGTCGGTGTCGGTCATGAGCGTCCCGGTGCCGGACGTCGCACCGTTGAGATCGTAGACCGCGTGCCCGAGGGAGTCCTTGAGCTGGTAGCCGCCGGTCGCGGCGGTGGTGCCGATGGTGACGGTCCCGTCCAGGAAGCCCACGCCGGTCCCGGCCTTGATCTCGGCGTCCACCGTGAGGACCGCGCCGCTCACACCGTCGACGTAGTAGTGGCTGCGGACGGGCGTGCCGTCGGCGGCGGTCCCGATCACCAGGACGTCGAACGCCGGGACCACCCCGTCGTCGCCGTTGTACCAAACCTGCTCGGCACCCGAGGCGCTCACCTTGGCCCCGGACGCCGCGGCGTCCGCGAGCGCGGCGGAGATAGCCGCGCCCTGGGCGACCTTGGCCGCCTGGCCCTTGAGCTTGAGGGCGTCCGGACGATGTCCGGTGCGGTCGACCGCGCGACCGGTGGCGTCGGTGTGTTCGACGTAGTCACCGCCGATGACACGCAGGCCCTGCAGGGTGCGCTCGTAGCGGGTGTGGCGGGCGCCGTTGGCGTCCACGACGACGCCGCGGGCAGTGCGGGACTCACCCGCGGGGGCCGCCTGCGCGGGCAGGGCGAGGGTGGCAAGGCCGAGGGTCGCCGCGAGCGAGGCCGCGAGGAGGGCGCGCTTGGTGTGTGACGACATGCAGACTCCTTCTACTGGGGGCGACCGTCCCGGTCGCGGGCATGACAGTAGGACTCGGATACCCCCGGGCGTATCGGAAGAAAGTGCCAATTCCCCGCGAGTTTCGCCCAATTTCTGCGTGCCGCGCAGGGGTCGGACGCCGGCGTCCGGCGTCGGTCCGGCCTGAGAGAATGCGGCCATGACGATGGTCTGGGCACACCGGGGAGCGAGCGGGTACGCGCCGGAGAACACGCTGCCGGCGTTCGAGATGGCGCTGGAGCAGGGCGCGGACGGCATCGAACTCGACGTCCACCTCTCCCGCGACGACGCGGTGGTCGTGATCCACGACGAGACGCTCGAACGGACGACCGACGGCACCGGCTGGGTCGCCGACCGCAGCCTGGACGACCTCAAGGCCATGGACGCCTCCTTCGGGCGCGAGGGGTTCGCGGGCACGCGCATCCCGACCCTCGACGAGGTGCTGGCGCTGGTGGCGGACGCCGGCGTGGCCGTCAACATCGAACTCAAGAACGACCGCATGCCCTACAAGGGGCTCGAGGCGCGGGTCCTCGAGATCGTCGCCGCAGCCGGGGTCGGC
>CAYZXQ010000065.1:0-13595 GCA_964482465.1 uncultured Nigerium sp.
GTCGCCCAAAGGATACGCGCCCGGATGGTCCTGTCCCCGTCCCGCTTCGATGTTCCCGGTCGGAGCCGATGCGTCCCGTGGTGGGTCCCGGCGCTTGCGTGGGGTCCGGATGTTCGCTTGTGGTCCGGATGCTTGCGCGGGTTCGGACGCTTGCGCGGGTCCGGATGTTCGCTTGTGGTCCGGATGCTTGCGCGGGTTCGGATGTTCGCTTGTGGTCCGGATGCTTGCGCGGGTTCGGACGTTTGCGCGGGTCTGGATGTTCGCTTGTGGTCCGGACGCTTGCGCGGGTCCGGACGCCTAGGCGTGACAGCTCTGGACGCCGCAGCGGTCGGGCGCGAGTTTCTGACCGAGCTCGTCCGCATTCGGGACGGTTGGGACGCACGCCTGACCGTTCGCGGGAACTCCCTCGCGTGGCGCATCGCCAACCGGCTGACCGGGCACCCCGCCGTCACCGCGGAGCTGGTTGCCGCCCAGCACCACGTCTCAGCGTGGCGGCCCGCAGCGATCGCCGCGGGCGTCTTGGTCAAGGTGTCCGCCGGACGTCGCAACCAGGTGTGGATGGCCGAGGAGGTCACGGCTTGCTCCCAGCGGCTTGCCGTGCCGGTCGGACGCCGCCAGACCTGGGGAGGGCCATCCCTGACGGTTGCCCTCCCGGTCGCCGTCTCCGGTGAGTCGGGGCCGTGACGGCGCGTCGGAGCGGTGATGCCTGCACCCACGGCGTCCGCACCCACGGCGTCCGCACCCACGGCGTCCGCATCCACGGCGTCCGCACCCACGGCGTCCGCAGCCACGGCGTCCGTACCCATGGCGTCCGCATCCACGGCGTCCGCATCGTGTCGGGGCACAGGTTCGGGCGCTACCGTGTCGCCCGCTCGAACCGGGAGGACCGATGAAGCTCAACCGCATCAAGATCGCCGTCGACGTGGTGATCGCGCTCGTGCTGGTGCTGCTCTACAACGTGCACGCGGACTTGGGGCTGGCGTTTCACGAGTGGGCCGGGATTCTCGTGCTCGTCGGGTTCGTGCTGCATGTCGTCCTGAGCTGGGGCTGGGTTGTCGGGGTGACAAGGAAGTTCTTCGCCACCACCCCGCGGGCGCGGGTGCTGTACGTGCTCGACGTGCTGGTCGCGCTCGGCATGCTGTGGACGATCCTGTCCGGCGTCTTCATCTCGCGGATCGCCGTCCCCGCGCTCGCGGTGGGCGCGGCACCCCTGTGGCGGACGACGCACGTGCCGATCTCGTACCTGACGCTGATCGTCGTGGGCGTCCACCTCGGGATGCACTGGGAGTGGGTCTTGCGCGTGGTCCGGAGGTTGTTCGGGGCGTCCAAGGCGTCCGCGGGCCTGACGTGGGCGCTGCGGGCGGTCGCGTTGGTCGTCCTCGCCGGCGGCGTCTACTCCGTGATGGCGACGGACGCCGTGGGCCAGGCCACGCGGTGGTCCGGCAGCGGGCATGGCCAGGTTCCCCTCGGCGGCCCCGAGGGGACGGCGCCCGGGGGAGGGGGTTTCCCCGCCGGCGGGGGAGGGCCGTCCGGCGACCACACCCCCGGCATGGGACGTGGCCAGGGCGGTCCGGGTCAGGGCATGGGACGTGGCCAAGGCGGTCCGGGGCAAGGCATGGGACACGGCCAAGCCGGGCGCGCCGGGGGCAGCGACCTGACCAGCCTGGTACTGCACTCGGGGGTCATCGCGGCCTTCGCGGTCCCGACGTACTACCTCGATGACGTCCTCGCGCGCCGCCGCCGCTCCCGCCGCCGGGAGCGTCCGGCCGCCTGATGGGCGTGCCCGACGGGCGTCGCTCGTTGTGGTTGCGACCACACCCCCACGGCTCCTCGGATTCGCCGACGCAGAGCCGTTCACCCCGGCCCGCGCGCTGCGGCCGCGGGTCGGCTGGCGTCCCCGCTTCCTTCACGCGCTCCTCGGATTCGCCGACGCAGTGCCGTTCACCCCGGCCCGCGCGCTGCGGCCGCGGGTCGGCCGGCGTCCCCGCTTCCTTGTCATCGCGGCAGCGATCCGCGATGCTGACTGGCGGTGGAGCGCTGGCTCTGTCGCGTCGGCCCCTCGGGGCCACGAGGGGGGGATCATGACCTTCGAGTTCACGAATCCGCAGCCGCCCAAGCCGCCGCGCCCGAAGAAGGGTCGGGGAGTGCTGTGGGGGCTGGCGGGCGCGGGTGCCCTCGGCTGGGTGTTCGGGGCCGCGATGCAGGGGGCGCCGTCCACGACCGCGGTCCCGGCCGGACTGCCCGTCCGAACCCCCGCGGCGACGGTCACCGTCACCACCCCCGGCCCGACCACCACCGTGACCGTCACGGCCCCTCCCGCGACGGTGACCGTCACCGCGCCGCCAGCGGCCGCACCGCCACCCGCCACCCAACCGGCGCCGAACCCGACGACCGGGGCTCCCGTGGGATTCGTGGGCGGCTCAGCGGGTGGGGGCGGCAACGATCCGCGGTTCGCCACCTGCAAGGAAGCCCTGGCCCACGGCTACGGTCCTTACCGGCGCGGAGTCGATCCCGAGTACGCGTGGTACCGCGACGGCGACAACGACGGGATCGTCTGCGAGTAGCCGGGCGCTCACCGGACCGGGAGGTGGCGGCGCGGCGCCATTCGCGGGCCGTGACGCGGGTGGCCGGTGCCGTCCAGTTCGAGCAGCCGTTGGACGCGGTAGCGGTGGCCCCGATAGGGCTCCAGCACCTCGGCGAGGGCGTCGTCGTCGATCTCTTCGCCGAGCAGCGCCCAACCGATGTTCCGGGCGACGTGGTAATCGCCGAACGACACGGCGTCCGGATCGCCGTGCGCCCGCGACCGCACCTCCGCCGACGTCCAGACCCCGATGCCCGCCACCGACCTCAGCCGCCGGTCGGCGTCCGCGGACGCCGCCGCCAGCGTCCGCTCCAGGCCCGCCGCCACCCCGGCCGCCCGGACGACCGTCGCCGAGCGTTCCGGCGACACCCCTAGCCGCAGCCACTCCCACGACGGGACCGCACGCACGGCGTCCGGACCCGGCGGCACCCATAGCTCCAGCGCCTCCGGCGCGCCCGGCGCCCGCTCGCCGAACCGGCGCACCAGCCGCCGATACCCCGCGAACGCCTCCTGGCCCGTCACCTTCTGCTCGATGATCGCCGGCAGCAATGCCTGCCACACGACCCCGCCGCGCCCCACCCGCCAGTGCGGACGCCGCCGCGCCGCCGCCGCGAGCGCCGGATGCTGCGGCACAAACCCCGTTGGATCGTCGGACGCCCCGAGCATCGTCGGCAGGTGGTCCAGCGCCCAGGACGCCCCGGCGCCCCACGCGCGGGCGGTCACCTCGGCGTCCGCGGACGCCACGGCCAGCGTCGCCGCACCCGCCGGGGTGAGGAGGCCCCGCCAGTGCGTCCCGGACGGATCGACGCGATAGCTTGGGTCGCCCGCCCCGCGCCGCCAGGACGACCACACCTGCGCGACCGGACAAGGCCAGTCCGGACGCCACGTGCGGGTATGAGCGGTCACCGGCTCAGGGTAGGCGCCCGGACCGACGTTTCCCACGCCGCGCCCGCCCCACCGGGTCGGGGTCCCGCTGCACGCGCGCCCCGCGGCGGCGTCGGACCCCGATCCGCCGGGTGGCTCAACCGCACACCCGGACGAACCACCGGAAGAGCGCCTGGGAATCCGGGTCGGTCCGGCTCATCATCTCCGGGTGCCACTGGACCGCCGCGACTGGCGCGGACGGCGTCCGCCCCTCCCGCGTCCGCGCCAGCCAGACGGCCTCGACCAGCCCGTCGGGGGCGGTCGCGACGGCGTCCAGACCCGGCGCCAGGCGCCGGATCGACTGGTGGTGGAACGAGTTGACCAGGGCGGACGTCCGGCCGAGGGCCTCGGCGAGGAACGACCCCGGGACGATCTCGACCGGATGTGCGGCGGCCTCGGGCTCCGCCGTGCCCGCGTGGCGCAGGCGGGTGCCGGCGTGGGTGTTGTCCTGGTGGAGGGTGCCGCCCTGGTGGACATTCAGCAGTTGCAGCCCGCGGCAGATGCCGAACACGGGCAGCCCGCCGGCCAGGGCGAGGTCGAGGGCGGCGAACTCGAACGCGTCCCGGACGGGACTCGGCGGCCCGCACTCCACCACCGGCGACTCGCCGTAGCGCAGCGGATCGACGTCCTGGCCGCCGGCGAGCAGCAGCCCGTCCACGAGCGCGAGTTGCTGCGGGAGCGTCGTGACGTCCGGGGTCGGCGGGATCAGCACCGGCACGCCGCCCGCCGCGATCACGCTGCGGTGGTAGTCCTCGTTGAGCATCGCCCGCGGGTAGCCGGGGAAGAGGTAGTGCGCGTCGTTCTCGAGGTTCGTGACGATCCCGATGACGGGGCGGGTTGACATGGCGACCATTCTGACGCCGAGGCCCACTGTCGACCACGCGCGCCGGCGGGTCGAGGGGACGGACGCCGCGGGCGTCCCTCAGGCAGGCGCCTCGGGCGTCCGGAGGGGGCGTCCGAGGATCGCCTCGAAGGCGAAGCGGAGTTGCTCGATGGAACTCGCCCGGATCGCGGGGCTCAGCGGCCACTGCACGTGCAGCCCGTCCCACAGGCACAGCAGGTGGATCGCCATGGCCTGGGGCGGCCAGGGGGCCGTGATGGTGCCGTCCGCCTGGGCGCGAGCCAGCACCTGGCCGACATCGGACACGAAGGCCTCGGTGCGGGTGACGAACCACGCGTGCCCGGGGTGGTCGGGGTCGCCGGCCTCGGAGTGGAGGGTGTTGAACATCCGCATCCGCTCGTCCGAGACCGTGCTGTCGCCGGCGGCTTCGAGCAGGATGGTGAACAGGGTGTCGACGTCGGCACTGGCGAGGTCGACCGGGAACCGGTTGCCGCTGAGTTCGAGGGCCGCTTCCAGCAGCGCCGCCTTGCCCGGGAAATGGTGCAGCAGGGTCGCGTGCGAGACGCCGCAGTGGCGCGCGATTTCCCGCAACGACGTGTTGCGGTAGCCGTGGTCGGCGAACATCGCGTAGGCGGCGGCGATCAGGCACTCCCTGGTAGCCCGGGTTGCGTCGGTGCCACCCCGGGGCCGTCCCCGCCCCCGCGAAACGGACGGTGAGCCGGTGCTCATGGGCGGGAGCATAGCCGCCTTTCCGAGCCGTCTGCGCGCATCGCCCCTGATGGGTCCCCCGATGGGGGGGCCCCGGACGCCGTCGCGGCGGTGCCTGCCGGTGGCCTCCCAGGACGCCGAACCAGCCCCCGGACGCCGCCCGTCACCCGGTCGCAACCGATTCGGACGCCACCCCTTGCCTCCCCCGGCAAGATGATAGAAGATGTGAAAAACTCACAAACTCACACAGGAGGCGTGGTGACCGCCGAATCCCTCGGGGCCGAGATGCGGCGCAGTCGGCTGCGCGAGCTCATGGCGGCCGACGGCACCCTCGACCTGGCGCACGCCGCCGATGTCTGCGGCGTGTCCGAGATGACGATCCGTCGGGATCTGCTCAAGCTTGAGCGCGACGGTCTCGTGCGGCGCGTCCGTGGGGGAGCCGTGGCGGTGGTCGGCGAGCGGTTCGAGCGCCGCGCCGCCCGCAACAACACCGCCAAGCAGCGGATCGCGGCCAAGCTGCTCACGCTCGTCCCCGAGCAGGGGTTCGTCGCGCTCGACTCCTCCTCCACCGTCCACCATCTCGCTGGCGCGCTCGCCGGCGACCTGACCGTGCTGACAACCGGCCTGGAGACCTTCGGCGTCCTCCGCGGCCGGGTGAAGCGCGTCGTGCTGTCCGGCGGTGAGCTCGAAGAGGCGACGGACGCCTTCGTCGGACCCGTGGCCCTGCGGACGATCGACGACTTCCACTTCACCCGGACGTTCCTCGGCGCGGCCGGCCTCGACCCCGACCGCGGCGCCATGGACTCCACCCTCGAGAACGCCGAGGTCAAGCGCGCGCTGCGGCGCGCCTCCGCCTTCGTCGTCGTGGCCGCGGACGCCAGCAAGCTGGATCGTCCCGGGCCCGCCGCCGCCCTGCGCCTGAGCGACGTCGACCTCCTGGTCACCGACCTCGATCCCGCCGATCCCCGCCTCGACGCCTACCGAGAGCGCGTCGACCTACTCTGACAAGGAGTCCCGTGTCCCTGCCGATCGTGAACACCCATGTCCACGTTCCCCCGAACTTCTCCGCCTACGAGACCCCCAGCGAGGTGATCGCCGAGGCCGCGCGCCAGGGCGTCCGCGCGCTGGGCATCTCCAACTTCTACGACCAGCAGGTCTACGCCCGGTTCGCGGCCGAGGCGCGGGCCGTCGGCATCGTCGCGCTGTTCGGCTTGGAGTTCATCACCCTGGACGAGGAACTGTCCGAAGCCGGCGTCCGCATCAACGATCCCGCGAACCCCGGCCGCATCTATCTCTGCGGCAAGGGCATCAACCCCGACAAGGACCGTTCGGACGCCGCGGTGGCCACCGCCGCCGCCATCCGCTCAGGCAACGACGCCCGGGCGACCGCCATGGTCGCGCAGCTCACGGACTGGTTCGTCGCCCACGAGGTCCCCACCGACCTGGACGCCGCGCAGGTGTGCGCCGCGGTGGCCGAGCGCGGGCAGGTGCCCAAGCGGTGGGTGTCCTTGCAGGAGCGGCACATCGCGCGCGCCTTCGCCGAGGTCGTCGACGGACTTCCGGAGGCCGACCGCGCGGACGCCCTCGCCCGCGTGTACGGCGGGCCCGCGGCGTCCGATCCCGCGGACGCCGTCGCGACCCAGGGCGAGCTGCGTAGTCGCCTCATCAAGGCCGGCACCCCCGGCTTCGTGCCCGAGGTACCGATGTCGTTCGCGGACGCCTACGCGTACGTCCTCGCGATGGACGGCATCCCCACCTACCCGATCCTCGCCGACGGGGCGCGCCCGATCAGCGCCTGGGAGTATCCGCCGACGACGCTGGCCCAGCGGCTGGTGGCCCGGGGCGTGTACGCCGCCGAGCTGATCCCCAACCGCAACGCCTCCGCGCTCGTGGACGAGTATGTCGCCGCGCTCACCGCCGCCGGCATCGTCGTGATGGCCGGCACCGAACACAACACGAGCGAGCGGATCCCGCTCGATCCCACCTGCGCGGACGGCCCGCTGTCGGCGTCCGCCCGCGCCGCCTTCTTCGACGGCACCTGCCTGGTCGCCGCGCATCAGGCGCTCGTCGCGCAGGGCCGTCCGGGCTACGTGGACGCGGCCGGCCGGCTGGTCGGCGCCACGACGCCCGATTCCCCCGAAGCCACGGCCCGGCGCGCCGAGTTGGTCGCCGCCGGACGCGCGCTGCTGTCCGCTGAGGAGACCGCATGACCACGCCCACTCCCGCCGTCCGCCCTGCGGACGCCGTCACCGCCGTCGCCCCCGTCCTGCGCGGGATCTTGGGCGTCGCCGGTCCGACCGTCGTCACCTCGGCGACCTCGCCCGCGGCCCGCGCCCTCGCCACGGCGTTGGCCGGCGACGCCTCGGTGCGTCCGGCCGCCCTCGTCCTGACCGACTGGGCCGACCCCGCGGCGTCCGTGCCCGCCGCCGTCCGGGAGCACCGGGCCGCTCGCGGCACCGACCCGACGATCGTCGTCCTGCCCGACGTGGGGCTGCTGGCCGCGGGGGTCGACCTCGCCCACGCCCGCGCCGCGCTCGCCCGGTTCGTGACCCCGGACGCCGTCCCGGACGCCCCCGCTCCCGCCACCGGACGGCTCGCGGGCAAGGTCGCCATGGTCACCGGCGCGGCCCAGGGCTTCGGGCTCGGCATCGCCGAGCACCTGCTCGCCGAGGGCGCGAGCGTGGTCCTGGCCGATGTCAACGTCGCGCTCGCCGGGCGCGAGGCCGAGCGGCTGGCGTCCGAACACGGGGCGGGCCGCACCCAGGCGGTCGCGGTCGATGTCTCGGACGCCGACTCGTGCGTCGCCGCCGTCGCGAGCGCTGTCGCGGTCTACGGCGGGATCGACCTGTTCGTGTCGAACGCGGGCGTCCTGCGCGCGGAGGGTGTGATGACCCAGCCGGTGGCGGACTTCGACCTCGTCACCGCCGTGAACTACCGCGGCTACTTCCTGTGCGTGCGTGCGGTCGCGCCGGTCATGGCCGCGCAGCACGCGGCGGACCCGTCGCGGTGGCTCGACATCGTGGAGATCAACAGCAAGTCGGGGCTGGAAGGCAGCAAGCGCAACTTCGCCTACGCGGGCAGCAAGTTCGGGGGCATCGGGCTCACCCAGAGCTTCGCGCTCGAACTGGTCGAGCACGGGATCAAGGTCAACGCCGTGTGCCCGGGCAACTTCCTCGACGGTCCGCTGTGGTCGGACCCCGACCGCGGGCTCTTCGTGCAGTACCTGCGCGCCGGGAAGGTTCCGGGCGCCCAGACCGTCGCGGACGTCCGGCGCTTCTACGAGGCGAAGGTGCCGATGGGGCGGGGCTGCCTGCCCTCCGATGTGGCCCGCGCCATCGTCTACGTCGTCGAACAGGCCTACGAGACGGGCCAGGCGGTGCCGGTCACCGGCGGCCAGAACATGCTCAACTGAGGAGGACCCGTGACCATTCCCACTAGTCAGTACGCGATCCAGTTCACCGGAACCGACCGGTTCGTCGTCAATCCCGCCAAGCCCGTGGACGCCGTGGGCCCCACCCAGGTGCTCTTGCAGGTCGAGGCCTGCGGCATCTGCTTCTCCGACACCAAGCTGCTCCACGCGTTCGCCGCGCACCCGCGCAAGAGCGACGTCGTCGCGGGGCTCGCCCCCGAGGAGCTCGCCGCGATCCCGTCCTACCACCCGGGCGAGGCGCCGACGGTCCCGGGCCACGAGCCCGTCGGGCGGATCGTCGCCGTCGGGGACGCCGTGACCCGCTACGCCGTGGGCGACCGGGTGCTGGTCCAGGCCGACTGGAAGCACCTGCGCACCGCCCGCTCCAACGGCGCGTTCGGCTACAACTTCGAGGGCGCCCTGCAGGAGTACGTCGTGATCGACGAGCGCTGCGTCGTGGCACCCTCGGGGGAGGAGTTCTTGCTGCACGTGGCCGAGGAGCCGTCCGCGGCGGCGGTCGGGCTCATCGAACCGTGGGCGACCGTCGAGGCCGCGTACGCGACGCCCGAGCGGCGGGGTCCCCTGCCCGGCGGGCGGATGCTCGTCGTGGCCGCGCCCGGTGTCGACACCGCCAGCGCGGGTGCGGACGCCGCGTCCGAGGCTGTGACGGTGGCCCCGGACGCCCTCGCCGGTCTCGCCGGGGAGTCCTTCGACGACATTGTCTACTTCGGGTCGGACGCCGCCGTCCTGTCCTCGCTCGGCGACCTGCTCGGGGTGGGCGGCGTCCTCAATGCGGTGCTTTGCGGAGGCCGGATCGACGGCCGCGTGAAGATCGACGTCGGCCGGGTCCACTACGACGCCCTGCGCTACTGCGGGACGACGGGAGCGGACGCCGCCGACGGCTACGCCTGGCTGCCCGCCACCGGCGAGCTCCGCGCGGGCGACCGGGTGGCCATCGTGGGGGCCGCGGGCCCGATGGGGCTCATGCACACCCTGCGCGCGGTGACCCTGGGCTCGGAGGGGATCGTCGTGGCGTCCGTGGACGCCACCGATCTCAACGACGACCGGCTTGCGCACTTGGCCGCGGAGATCGATCCGCTGGCATCCGCGCGCGGGGTCGCCATGCGCTACGTCAACACCGCCGCGACCCCGCTGACGGGCGGCTACAGCTACGTGACCTGCATGGTGCCGGTCCCGGCGCTCGTGGCGCAGGCGGTCGACCTCGCCGCGCCGGGAGCCATCGTCAACGCGTTCGCGGGCATCCCGGCCGGGACCTACGCCGACATCGACCTCCAGCACATGGTGGCCGACCGGGTGTTCCTGTTCGGGACGTCGGGGTCCGACGTGAAGGACATGGCGACCGTCCTGCGCAAGATCGAGGCGGGCATCGTGGACGCCACCGTCTCCCTGGACGCCGTCTGCGGGATGGCGGGGTTCGCGGACGCCATCGCCGCGGTCCAGAACCGGACCTCCGGCGGCAAGATCATGGTCTTCCCGTCGCTGCACGATCTGGGGCTGGTGCGGCTGTCCGAGCTGGCCGACACGCTGCCCCACGTGGCGGCGGAACTCGCGGGCGGGCGCTGGACCGTCGCCGCCGAGCGGGCGCTTCTCGGGCGCTGACGGCGCGCAGCGGGGGTGGTGGGCGTCCGGACCCACCACCCCCGCTGCGTGTCCGGGCTACAGGACGTCCGCCATGAAGTCCTCGAAGTCGCGGACGGCGCGCGCGGTGAGGTCGTCGGTGAACAGGTCCTCGATGATCTCCGGGGCGAGGGTGAAGACCCGGACGCCGATGTCCGTGAGCGTGACCAGGTGCTGTGCGGACTTGATGGAGGCCGCCATCACCATGGGACCGCTGCCGTCCTGGGGGATCGCCGCGGTCATGTGCGCGATCTCGTCGGGGGCGTTGCGGCCCGCGCGGAACATCCGGTTGAAGTAGGGGGCGATGTACTTCACGCCGAGCGCTGAGCCCACGAGGGCCTGCTTGGCTGAGTAGACGGCGGTCATGAGGACGGGGATGTCCTGGTCGCGCAGCCGCGAGATGACCTCGGCCCCGATCGGCGTCACGGGCACCTTGATGGTGGAGCCGGGCGCGGCCTCGCGGATCTGCATGGCGCTGCGGTACTGCTCCTCGGGGGTCTTGCCCCACACCTGGAAGCAGACCTCCTTGGCTCCGTGCTCGCGGGCCCAGCCGTAGATCGTCGGGATGTCGTGGATGTGCTGACCCGCCTCGCGCATCAGTTGGGGGTTGGTCGTCACCCCGGAGAACATGCCGGTCTTGAGCCAGGGCTCGGCGGCCTGCCGGTCGGCGGAGTCGATGAGGAACCGGATCGGCTGGGCGCCGGGTTGGGCGATGGTGAGGGGCATGGCGTCCTCTAGCTTTCATATGACTTTCGAATGATGACAGTATGAAGGCTACGCGCATGTTGGCGCGCGTGACAAGGGTCGTCGTCGGTGGGGTGGGTGCCGAGGTCCGGACGCCGGCGTGGCGATTCCCGGACGCCCGGGGCGTCCGGGACGCAGCGGGCCGGGGGTGCGGCGCGCTACGCGCGGAGCTGGTCGAGGGCGTCGGCCATCAGCTCCTGGACCGCCACCGTCCGCTCCAGCGGCAGGATCGGCGACTCGGTGAGCCCAGCGGCGATGCACGCGCTGGCGTGGCGCAGCTCGTAGGCATAGCCGAGGCCGTCGGTGGGGCAGGCGATCTCCTGCGGGGCGGCGTCCGGACGGTGGAGAACGATCCGGTTCATCCGGTGGAAGCGGGGCGGGATATCGACCCAGGCCTTCGTCCCCAGGACCGCCATGCGCCCCGGGCCGTAGGTGGTGAAGCCGATGCCGAGTGTGGCGAACCGGCCGTCGTCGTAGCCCAGCAATATCCCCGCCTCGCCCTCGACGCCGTTGGGGAGGCGTCCGCCGACGACGTGGAGGCGGTCTGGGCGCCCCAGGAGGTCGGTGGCGAGGTGCAGGCAGTAGACGCCCAGGTCGAGGACGGCGCCTCCCCCGAGCGCGGGGGCGAAGAGGCGGTCGGTCGGGTCGAAAGGCCGGAACGCGGTCAGGTCGCCCTGGACGCTGCGCACCTCGCCGAGGGTGCCGTCCGCGATGAGGCCGCGCAACGCCTCGAATGTCGGCAGGAACCGCGTCCAGAGGGCCTCCATCACGAAGGTGCCGCGGCCGCGGGCGGCCTCGACGATCCGCCGCGTGTCGGCGACGGTGGTCGTGAACGCCTTCTCCACGAGCAGCGCCTTGCCCGCCTCGATCGCGCGCAGGGCCAGATCGGTGTGGGCGGCGTGGGGCGTCGCGAGGTAGACGGCGTCCACATCGGGCGCAGCGAACAGCTCGTCGTACGTCATGGCGACCAGCCCGAAGCGCTCGGCGAAGTCCGCCGCGTTGGCCAGCGACCGCGAGCCGACGGCGACCACCTCGGCGTCCGGCGCGGCGTAGGCGAACTCCCCGGCCATGGTGGCGGCGATCTTTCCGGGTCCGGCGATGGCCCAACGGACGGTCATAGGTGGCTCCTCACCAACGGTGGCGTGACGGGGGTCGGACGCCGGCGTCCGCGTCGCCGTCGTCGGCTTCGAACTTCTTGCGGGTGCGGGCCCGCGGGGCTAACGTCGTAAACGAATCGAAATAGGAGAGCTCAATGGCGACGGATCGACGGGAGCGCGAGGCGTACATCCTCGATGTTCTCACACGGGACGGGACCCTGTCCGTGGCGCACCTCGCCCGCGACCTCGGGGTCTCGGAGGTCACGATCCGCGCCCAACTCCGCGAACTGGAGACCCGCGGCCTCCTCTCGCGGACGCACGGTGGCGCCCAGTCGACGTCGGTCCAAAACGTGCTGGAGCGCCAGCGCGAGCACGAGGAGGAGAAGGAACGCATCGCCCGCGCCGCAGCCGCCCTCGTCGAGGACGGCGACCGGGTCATGATCGAGGCCGGCACCACGACATCGCGCATCGTCCGGCACTTGGCCGCCCGCCGCGGCGTCCAGATCGTCACCAACTCCACCCTCGTCTTCGGGTACGCCCGCCACAACACCGCCCTCACGGTCATCCTGACCGGCGGCACGTTCCACCGGCCGAGCGAGTCCCTGGTGGGGCCCGTGGCGCTGCGGGCGATCCGCGACTTCCACGTCCGGTTGGCGTTCGTGGGCACCGACGGCTTCACGCCGCTGCGCGGCCTGACCACCCAGTTTGCCGAGGGTGCCGAGGTCATCTCGGCCATGCACGCGCAGGCCGACGCCACCTGGCTCGTCGCCGACTCCTCCAAGTACGGACGCGCCGGGTTCGTCCGCGTGCTGGGCCTGTCCGACCTCGCCGGCGTGGTGAGCGACGCGGGCCTGGCCGAGGAGCACCGCGCCGCGCTGCGTCCGGCGGTCCCCCAACTCGTCGTCGCCTGATTCGGGACCATCCCTCATCGCCGCGGTGCCCCCGGAGGGTGCGTGTCCGGCGGTCCCCGAGCTCGTCGTCGCCTGACCCGGCGCCCGTCCTTCATGGTGGCGGCGCCCCCGGAGGGTGCGTGTCCGGCGGTCGCCCAACTCGTCGTCGCCTGATCCGGACGCCGCGGGCGTCGCCCCGTGCGTCCGGGGCCCTCCTACCCCCTCGCCGAGTCGGCCCCCGGTCGACCTCGCGTCCGGCCGGACCGGCTGCCCCCGCCGCGGGGACCCGACGACCCCGGTTGGGTTCGGAATGCGCATGTTGGCTAACCGAAGGCCTTGCCACCACCCGATCCGTTCCTTAGGATTGCATATAACGCAAGTCCGAAAGTAAAACGAAAGCACACCGCGAGCGGAGGAAGCCATCCCATGGCCCAGATCATCGTGATGCCCGCCTTGGGCAACACCGTGGAGTCGTGCCTGATCTCGACCTGGTTGGTGTCGGTGGGCGATGCCATCGACGCCAACACCGTGTTGTGCGAGATCGAGACCGACAAGTCCACGATGGACGTCCCCGCGGGGGCGTCCGGCACCGTCCTGGCCCTCCTCGCCGCCGAAGGCGACGAGGTCCCGGTCAAGTCCCCGATCGTCGTCGTCGGCGCGGCGGGCGACGATGTCGAGCAGGCGCTTGCGGACGCCGGGGTCGCCCCGCAGGCGGCCGCGCCGGCCCCCGCGCCCGCCGAGCCCGAGCCGACGGTCGCGGCCC
>CAYZXQ010000066.1:0-13204 GCA_964482465.1 uncultured Nigerium sp.
CCGTTCCACGCCCGCTGGCTCGACACGGCAGAATGGGTGCGTGCCTGACCGCGACGCTGACCTCACCCGGCGCGCCGAGCCCGCCCGGCTCGGGATCGGATCGCGCGCGCGGCTGCGCGCCGCGACCGCGGTCGGGGACGCTGCGGCGCTGGCGTCCCGAATCGCCCAGCGCGGCTCGGGGGCGTCCATTCGCGGGCAACTGCTGACCAGGCTCGACCCGCACGCCTTCCGTGACTTGGTCAAGGGACGCCGGATCGTCTCGGTGACCGGGACCAACGGCAAGACCACCACCACCCACCTGCTCGCGGCCGGGGTGCGCCAGGGGCTCGGCAAGGACGCCCGCCGTCTCGTCACCAACGCCGACGGCGCCAACCTTCACTACGGCATCGCGTCGGCGCTGTCCAAGGCGCGCCGCGCGGACGTCGCGGTCCTGGAGACCGACGAGCGCGTGGTCGCCGACATGGTCGCGCTGGGGCGTCCGGAGATTCTGGTCCTGCTCAACTTCAGCCGCGACCAACTCGACCGCAACTTCGAAATCAAGTTCCTCGGACGCGCCTGGCGCACGGCCCTCGACCAGGCCGGCGCGGACGGCCCGGTCGTCGTCGCCAACGCCTCCGATCCCCTCGTCACGTGGGCGGCCGAGAAGGCCCGCCGGGTGATCTGGGTCGACACCGCCACCTCCTGGACCGCCGACGCCGCGCTGTGCCCCCAGTGCGGCGACCTGCTGCGGCGGGACGATCCCTCGGACGCCGACCCGTCCGGCCGCTGGGAGTGCCCCGGCTGCGGCCTCGCCCAGCACCCGGCCGACTACGCCGTCGTGGGCTCCCGGATCCGCCTCACCGACGGCACGCTCGTCTCCCCCGACCTCAACGTTCCCGGCTCGTTCAACGTCGCCAACGCCGCCTGCGCGCTCGCGGCGGCCGTCGAGTTCGGCGTCCGCGTGCCCGATGCCCTGGTCGGCTTCCGGACCGTCGAGGCCCCCGCCGGTCGCTTCTCCATCGGGACCTTCGGCCGCACCCGCGCCCGGCTGGTTCTCTCCAAGAACCCCGCCGGCTGGGCCGAGTCGCTCCCCCTGCTCGCAACCGATTCGGTCGTGCTCGCCATCGACTCGGTCGCGGCCGACGGCAAGGACGTCTCCTGGCTCTGGGACGTCGACTTCGAACAACTCCGCGGCAAACACGTCGTCTGCACCGGCCCCCGCGCCTACGACCTAGCCGTCCGCCTCGCCTACGCCGAGGTCGACTTCGAGGTGCGGACCGACCTGTCCGACGCGCTGGCGTCCGTCGCCGACGCGCCCCAACCGGTCGACCTGATCGCCACCTATACCCCCTTCCAGAAGCTGCTCAAGATGGCGGGACTGCGATGAAGATCGTCTTGGTGTACCAGTCGCTGCTCGGCATCTACGGCGATCAAGGCAACAGCAAGGTGCTGGCCCAGCGGGCGCGTTGGCGCGGGGTGGACGCCGACGTGATCGTCGTCGAGCCCGGACAGCCCCTGCCCGCCGACGGCGCGATCTACCTGCTCGGCGGCGGCGAGGACAACGCGCAGACGACGGCGGTCCGCGAACTGCGCGCCGACGGCAACCTCTTCCGGGCCCTGGACGCTGGCGCCGTCCTCTTCGCCGTGTGCGCCGGCTACCAGATCTGCGGCCACTCGTTCACGATCGGCGAGAACGACGAGGTCCGCGAGGGCCTGGGCGTCCTCGACGTGACCACGCGCCGCGGCGAGAAGCGGGCCGTAGGGGAAATCCTCACCCACTGGACCCGCCCAGACGGCTCGGACTACGTCATCAGCGGGTTCGAGAACCACGGCGGCTACACCTACCTCGGCCCCAACGCCGCTCCGCTGGCTCGCGTCGAATCCGGGATCGGCAACAACGGCGACGGCACCGAGGGCGCCGTCCAGGGGCGCGTCATCGGCACCTACCCGCACGGCCCGGTCCTCGCCCGCAACCCCGCCCTCGCCGACCACGTGCTCGAATTGGCGCTGGGGCGTCCGCTGGAGCCGTTGGAGCGCGCCACCGCCGAGCACGACGGGCTGCGGCGCGAGCGGATGGCGTTCGTCCGGCGCTGACCCGGAATCCGGACGCCGACGCTGCGGCTGGGCGCTCCCCGACCGCACGTCCCACGCGGGCTCACCACCTCCGGACGCCGCCCCGCACCACCGCACCCGCGGCGTCCGCCGATTTCACGTTTCCCGCGCCGATGGACTAATATCGTTCAGGCGCGAGCACGACTGGCGCGAGCACCACTAGCTCAACTGGCAGAGCAGCTGACTCTTAATCAGCGGGTTCAGGGTTCAAGTCCCTGGTGGTGTACGAACAAGGGCCCTGGAGCGATCCGGGGCCCTTGATGTTTTTCGGAGGCCGTCCGGGTCGGCCTCCTGGGGTGGTGGCGGCCTACAGGTACAGGCCGGTCCCGCCGTCGGAGAGCCGCTCGGCCGCGACGGCGTGCAGGTCCCGCTCGCGGAGCAGGACATAGCTTTGACTACGTAGTTCGACCTCTGCGCGGTCGGCCGGGTCGTAGAGGACACGGTCATCGAGCTTGACGGTCCGGACATTGGACCCCACCGCCACGACCTTCGCCCACGCGAGGCGACGCCCCATCTGGACCGTCGCCGGGATCAGGATGCCGCCCCCGGACGTCCGCTCCCCCGACTCCCCCTCCGTCGACACCAGCACGCGATCGTGCAGCATCCGGATGGGAAGGGAGGTGTCGGCGTCCGTCACTTCTTGCGGACCAGCGACCGCATCACCGCGAGGAACGCGATGCTGCCGACCACCGCGACGGCGAGCAGCGCGACGCGGTCGATCCGCACCCCGTCGTACTCGTCGACGAACTGCGCCTTGAGCGACGCCGCCTCCTGCTGAGCGAACCCCTTCGCGTCCGCCACCCCGCGCACGACGACGGCGCGCGGGTGGACCTGCGTGATGAGGCCCTCGATGTTGCTCGCGAGACGCGCCCGCGCGGCCGCGATCTCGGCCTCGATCTCCTGCTTCGACCGCTCGGCCACTAGCCCGTCCTTTCGTGACACCCCAACGTGCGGGATCAGCGTATGTCAGAAGCTAGGGTACTTCCATGACGAGGCTCGAGGTGGGCGACGCTGCCCCCACATTCTCCCTATCCGACGCTGACGGCCGCGCGGTTTCCCTCGCCGACTTCGCCGGCCGGCGCGTGATCGTGTACTTCTACCCGGCCGCCATGACGCCGGGCTGCACGATCCAGGCCGTCGACTTCACCGCCGCCCTGGACGACATCGCCGCCGCCGGCTACGACGTGGTCGGCATCTCCCCCGACAAGCCCGAGAAGCTCGCCCGCTTCCGCGCCAAGGAGGACCTCCGCGTCACCCTGCTGGGCGATCCGTCCCGCGAGGTGCTCGTCGCCTACGGCGCGTTCGGCACGAAGACCCTCTACGGCAAGCAGATCGAGGGCGTCATCCGCTCCACCTTCGTCGTGGACGTGGACGCCGACGGCCGCGGCACCATCCAGGTGGCCCAGTACAACGTCCGAGCGACCGGGCACGTGGCCAAACTCCGCCGGGACTTGGGGATCTGATGGGCGCCCCCGACGCGATCGAGGTGAGCGTGCCTGCCTTCGTCCTGTTCTCCTCGCCGGCTCCGGACGCCGCGGCCGTCGCCTCGGCGCTGACTCCGGAGTTCGCCGAGATCGAGATCCTGACGTCCGGGCCGGACGGCGAGGTTCTCGAGGCCCCGGTCGTCTGCGCCCGTCACGGTGAGGACCACCTGTTGGCCGCCGTCGTCCCCGCTCCGGTGCCGGACGACGAGGCTCTGCTGGCGTGCCATCCGGTGTGGTGGGACGACGTCGATCCTGTCGCGCACCACGCCAGCCAGGTCGTCGTGGTCGTGCGGTCGACCGACGACTCAGACGAGGATCCGCGCGCCCGCGCGCTGCGCCAGGCGATGACCGCCAGCGTCGCGATCGCGGCGCTGTTGGGGCTCGCGGACGCCGTGGCCGTCTACGTCGGCGCCGCCAGCGCGACCTTCCCGGCCGCGGGCTATGTCGAGTACCTGGACGCCGCCCGCACCGAAGAATCGCTGCCCGTGGAGTTGTGGGTGACCACCTGGCTCGAGCCGCACGAGGACGGCACCGTGTCCGGCTGGACGCACGGGCTGGCGCCCTTCGGCCACGCCGAGTTGGCGGTCGAGGACAGCCGACGCGAGCCGTCCGAGGTCTACGGGATGCTCTCCAGCCTGGTCGCCCACGTCGTGCTGACCGGTGACGGGCTGGCCGCAGGCCACACCCTCGGCTGGGACGGCGAGACCCTGCCGGTGTCGGAGCTGGCCGAGGAGGTCGGCGTCCCGGTCCTGTCCATCGGATTCTGACCCCGGACGCCGGGGAACCGCCCGCCGTTGGCGGACGGTTCCCGGTTCGGGGGGCAGACGACGGCCGGGCCCGCGGCGTCCGCTACAGCAGCACGCTGCCGATGAGGAAGCCGAGGATGACGGCGTACGCGATGAACAGCACACCCGGCAGCAGGAACGGGTGGTTGAACACGTACTTGCCGATCCGGGTGCTGCCGGTGTCGTCCATCTCGACGGCGGCCAGCAGGGTCGGGTAGGTCGGCAGGACGAACAGCGCCGAGACCGCCGCGAACGAAGCCACCGCCGCGACGGGGGCCACGCCCAGGGACAGCGCGATCGGCATGATCGCCTTGGTGGTGGCCGCCTGCGAGTACAGCAGGCACGCCGCGAAGAACAGCACCACGGCGAGCAGCCACGGCTGCGCCTTCAAGGTGTCGCCCGCGAACGCCTGAATCTCCTTGCTGTGGGCGTTCACGAAGGTGGTCCCGAGCCAGGCCACGCCCAGGACGCAGATGCTGGCGCTCATGCCCGCCTTGAAGGTGGACGCGCTGGTGACCTCGGCGAGCGGGATCTTGCACGCCATCGCGATGATCGCGGCGGCCGCGAGCATGATCGAGATGATCGCGGAGTTGCGGTCCATCGGCGGGTTCGGGATCAGCTTGACGGTATCGCTGATGGCGGTGGCGTAGACCATGACGGCGACCAGCGCGATCACGAAGATGAGCACCGACAGCTTGGCGCCGGGCTTGGGCTCGTAAGTGCGCTGCCCCGTCGGGGCCTTGACCAGGCCCGCAGCCAGGCGGCGCTGGTACTCGGGCTCGGTGTCGAGGACGTCGGTGCCGCGCACCTTGTCGATCGCCATCATCGTGAGCGAGCCGAGGATCACGGCGAGCAGCGTCGACGGCAGGACGACCGCGAGCAGCTTGACGTAGTCCACGCCCTTCTTCTGCATCTCGCCCGCGAAGTAGACCACGGCCGCCGAGATCGGGGACGCCGTGATGGCGATCTGCGAGGCGACCACGGCCACCGACAGCGGGCGGCTGGGCCGGATGTTGGTCTCCTTGGCGACCTCGACGATGACCGGCATCGTGGAGAAGGCGGTATGCCCGGTGCCCGCCATGATCGTCATGAAGTAGGTGACGAGCGGGGCGAGCAGCGTGAGCCGCCGCGGACGCGAGCGCAGGATGATCTCGGCCAGGTGGACGAGGTAGTCCATGCCGCCGGCCACCTGCATGGCGGCGATGGCGGCGATGACGGACATGATGATGGTGATGACGTCCCAGGGGATGCCGGCCGTGGTGACGGGCGCGCCGAGGATGCCCAGCGCGACGACGCCCAGACCCGCGGCGTAGCCGATGCCGATGCCGCCGAGGCGAGCCCCGAGGAAGATGGCGGCGAGGACGACAAGCAATTGAATCCAGATCATCGGGCGGCCTTCGGGTCAGAGGGATAGCGGGCCCCGGAGTACCGGGGGTGCAGCAGGTTGTCGGCCGACAGCAGGCGGTCGAGTTCGTCGGCGGGCATCAGACCCCACTCGAGCACGACCTCGCGGACGCTCTTGCCCGTCCGTGCGCACTCCTTGCCGACCCGGTCGCCGTCGTGGTGACCGATGACGTCGTTGAGGTAGGTGACGATGCCGATGGAGTTGAGCGCGTAGTTGCGGCACACCTCCTCGTTGGCGGTGATGCCGGTCACGCACTTGACCCGCAGGGTCTCGCAGGCGCGGGTGAGCAATTCGATGGACTCGAACATGCACTGGCCGATCACCGGCTCCATGACGTTGAGCTGGAGCTGTCCGGCTTCGGACGCCAGCGTCACGGTCAGGTCGTTCCCGATGACCTTGAAGCAGACCTGGTTGACGACCTCCGGAATGACCGGGTTCACCTTGGCGGGCATGATCGACGAGCCAGCCTGCATCTCGGGCAGGTTGATCTCGTTGAGGCCGCAGCGCGGACCCGACGACAGCAGGCGCAGGTCGTTGCAGACCTTGCTGAGCTTGGTCGCGCAGCGCTTCAAGGCGGCGTGCACCATGACATAGGCGCCGCAGTCGCTGGTGGCCTCGATGAGGTTCGGGGCGGGAATCACCTGATACCCGGTGACCTCGGCCAGCTTGGCGACCGCCACCTCCGGGAACCGCGGCGGGGTGTTGACGCCCGTGCCGATGGCCGTCGCACCCAGGTTGACCTCCAGGAGCAGGTGGTTGACGCGTTCGAGTTGGGCCAGTTCCTCCCCGATGGTGACCGCGAACGCCCCGAACTCCTGCCCGAGGCTCATGGGCACGGCGTCCTGGAGCTGGGTGCGCCCCATCTTGAGGATCCCGTCGAACTCGGCGCTCTTGGCGTCGAACGCGGCCTGGAGGCGTCCGATCTCCACGCGGAGCCGGTCCAGCGCGGCGACCGCGCCGAGCCGGAAGCCCGTCGGGTAGGCGTCGTTGGTGGACTGGCTCTTGTTGACGTCGTCGTTGGGGTTGATGACGGAGTAGTCGCCCTTGGGGTGGCCGAGGTGCTCCAGCGCCAGGTTGGCGATCACCTCATTGGTGTTCATGTTGACCGACGTGCCCGCGCCGCCCTGGAAGACGTCGACGGGGAACTGATCCATGCACACCCCATGGTCGAGAATCTGGTCGCACGCCCAGATGATCGCGTCGGTGGTGTGTTGCGGAAGGGTCCCCAACTCGCGGTTCGCGAGCGCGGTCGCCTTCTTGACCTGGACCATCCCACGGATGAAGTCCGGTACTTCGTTGATGGTGTGTCCGCTAATGCGGAAATTCTCGATGGCCCGCACCGTGTGGACGCCGTAGTAGCAATCGTCGCCGACGTCCCGACGGCCGAGCAGATCCTCCTCCGTACGCATGACGCAAGTCACTTCCTTTCAGAGTGAGACCTCGCTGCCACGAACGACGTTAGCGCCAGAAGGGTAGCCCGCACGAAGATTCCCGCGGATTGCCCCTGACAACGACGAATACTTCATTCGCTGGACGATTGGGGCGATCCGGCGCGAGGGACGGATCCGCCCTGGCCGAGGGGCGGGAAGGCGGCAATGTCGGTGGCATTTCATCAGAACTCCGTAGCCCCTAGTCAGGTGCCACCCGGCGAGTGTCATCTTGAGCCTTCACCACACGCAAGGGTGGGGGTTCACCACACGGGGAGGCAAGCAGAAGTCCCGCGTCCGGCCCGCACGCCCAGGGAATGCGGAGGTCGGAGGTCGAGGCAGCAGCCTCGCAACCCGCGCTGACAAGAAGTGTCAGTAGGGGGTGTAACCCTTGAAGCGTGAGCGAATCTGACCTGCTGGAGCTTGCTGCCGTCCTGGACTCCTCGGCGCACGAGGCACCTGTCTTCTCGGGCCTTGCCGGGCGTGTTCGCCTTCGCCTTGCTCCCGATCCCGACGTCGAGCACGGCGAAGACGAGCCTTCGGAGATCGTGGTGGAAGCGCTCCGCTACGTGCTCTCGTTCGAGGGCTACCCCAAGGAGAAGGTGTTCCTGCGCCCCGTGGTCGAACATGCCGGAGTTGCGTTTCCGCACCCAGCCAAGGATGTTGCCTCCCGCTGCGCAGGGGTCTGGGCATCGCTGGCGAAGGGCTGTGCCGACCCTGCACTGAAGGCGCGCTTCAATCACCTTCTGTTTGAGGCACGGGTCGGTCGAGCCGACCTCAGCGCCCGTGCCGCCGCCGAGTCCTACGTCATGGCAAGCAAGGTTGGCTGGGAGCCCGATGACTCACTGGACTTCGCTTCCGCCGCCTTGCGACTCGCCGCCTCAGTCCACGATGACGATCTCCACGCCGAAGCGGCGCGGGCGGTGCTGACCGTCATCGAGAACGCGGCAGAGGCCGGCTGGGAAAGGGTGGTGCGGGATGGGTTGGTCCGCCTGGTGGCGGAGCGCCACCTCCCCTTCGACATCGAGGACGTGGCAAAGGCATACCTGGGCACCACGCTGAAGGGCTCGGATGCTGCCGACGTGTGGAGAGC
Organism: uncultured Nigerium sp.; assembly: GCA_964482465.1. Lineage (GTDB taxonomy): Bacteria > Actinomycetota > Actinomycetes > Propionibacteriales > Propionibacteriaceae > Propioniciclava. The sequence goes on from CAYZXQ010000066.1 coordinate 8,286, forward strand.
AGTGGCGGGGGCAGCGGAGCCGGGCCGACGCGCGCAGATTGCGGAGGAGTGGGTTGCGGCGCTCCTCTGGGAGGCTGAACAGTCCCCGGACCAACTTCGCACGACCTTGTGGTTGGGTGATGCGCTTCATGTTGCCGACCAGCACGGCACCCCAGCACTGAAGCGAGTCGTAGCGACCAAGCTGCAAGACGCCGCTAAGACGCCCCTCTGCTACGACTCGTGGGGGTCCCTGAGGAGATGGACACGAGCCGAGACGACGGCGAGCGACCAACCCCTGATCGAGTGCCCGATAGCCGATTCCCTGGTGCAGTGGGTTCTGATGGACGCCCCACCCTCTGGGTCCTCCAAGGACAATCGCGAGCGTGCCAAAGCGCTCCTTGAGTGCCCCCTCCGCGCGCCGATGCCCGTAGTGACCATGAGCGCCGAGAGCCTACCCCTCTTGCGCGCGCCGGAAGACCCGCTCGATGCGGAACTGGTCAGGATCGAAAGTGCCAAGGTTCGCGGTGCTGCGCTGACTCTCGCGCGACGCCTGCGGCGGTTGGGACCCCGCTGGCGAGCCGTCCCGCAGGCTTCACTGGCAGGCCACCTCATGACCTGGCCAGGCATGACCGACAGGTCGGCCTGGATCGCCGCGAGCGGCCTGACGCGGTACTGGGCGAGAGACTATGAGGGAGCCTTCTATGTGGCCGTGCCCCGAATCGAGCGGCTGATTCGAGACCAGTTGCTCGATTCAGGCATCGGCATCTATCAGGACCAACGTGGGGAGAAGCCAGGCCAGTACCCCGGGATCGGTGGCATGTGGGAGGACTACTGCCAGGCGCTCAAGATGCCGGACTCGTGGAGCCGCTACTTCTACTCGACCCTCGTTCATTCGGGCGGTATCAATCTGCGCAACGCGGCTGCTCACGGCGAGATGGATGCCGTCGGGCCAGGGAATGCTGCACTCGCCCTGCATCTCCTCCTGTCTCTCGCGGTCAGCCCCGACCTGTGGAAAGACCAGCGTGACTAGCTCACTCTCCGGTTCGTCCCGCTACTTGGGAGGCCGTCCTGAGTCACGGGTCTGCGGTCTGTGCGGGGCTGTGGGGAGGATGTCGAAGGCCCACGTCCCTCCGCAGGCGGCTGGCAACACCGGGCGGGTCGTTCGCTACCGTCCCGGCCTCACGGAGGGGACGCTTGGTCCCCAAGGCGCTTTGAAGAAGGGCGGGCTCTGGTTCAGGACACTTTGTGAACGGTGCAACAACCGAGCCGGGGAACGCGCTGATCGGGCGTACGCGGACTTCGCCAACCGCGTCAGCTTCGCCCTGAACACTGCCTCGGTGTGGGTTCCTTCTGGCGTGCCCCCGGTGAATGTGGCTCCGGGCCTCGTTTCGCGTTCGGTCCTCATCGGCATGATGGCAGTCAATCCCCGCTTGAGAATCAATCACCCCAGCTTGGCCGAGCAACTCCTGAACGACGCACCCGAGGTTGCCCTGCCCGGGGGCTTGCAGTTGCGACTAGCCCTCACCCAGTCTTCCTTTGCGCGCGCAGCAGCAGCTTCATGGTGGCTCCGGGCTCTGGGACAGCGGCGGTACTACTTCGCCGTCGCGGAAGTCTGGTTCAAGCCCTTCGCCTGGGCGCTCGTCCCTGATGGCGACGACGTGAGCCTCGGACAGAACTTCATTGAGCAGGGGCCGTGGGCCGACTGCACGGACTGGTCCCGCTACTCCACCGACCGTGTTTCGGTGGACCTCAGGAACGTAGTGCGGGCTCTCTCCGTGGTGAGGCATCCTCGCGACTCCGCTGACCACGACTCGTGGATGGAGATGCTGAGCAACGAAGCCCCACTGCTAGAGGGTCGGATCGTGGTCCGGTAGCCGTTAGAGACGGTCTGGAAGAACTGCCCAACGCGACGGGGGAGGCCTTGCACGGCATCGAGTGGGAAGCCGCCCTCCTAGGCTGAGAGCCATGACTACCGAGACGCTGCAAGCCGGTGATCCTTCAAGTCCTGAGCACGAGGCATGGCTCCTCGAACTCGGGAGGGCAACCTACGCAGCCTCCAGGCTCGCCGGGGTCACGGTCGACATCCTGCGCGTTCACGGCGGGGACGACGCCAAGGACTTGTACGACCTCACCCACGGGCGACTCCTCGGACGCCTTGAAGCCAAGAACCTCTCACTCCCCGGCATCATGGCGTTCCTCGACCACGCGAAGGCCGCAGTCGCCGCCCGAAATGACCTGCTGCATGCGCTCCCTGTCGCCTACGGCCTCCATCGTCGTCGGGCCAGCGACCTCTCCTACGTGGCGGACTTCTACGACGTGGAGTCCGTTCGCAGGATCACCGAACGCCTTCTACAGGCTGCACGTGAGGGTAACAAGGTGCTGTACTCGCTCGGCCAGGCTGCCATCGACCAGTGGTACGCGAACGCGTGACGGCGGGGTCTCCTTCTAGCCTTCGCCCGAGGCCGCACCGAAGCGGGAGTTGAGGCGATCCAGCGTGCGCTGGTTCTGCTCTTCGCGAGCGGCCCGTTGAGCAGCCGCAGCGGCCTCCCTGGCCTTCTGACGACGAACTAGCTCATCCCACTGCCGGTTCGTCTCGTTGATTGCCAGTTCCAGCGTTTCCAGGTGGTGGCGCTCCAGTTCTTCCAGCGTCGTGCCGTCCAAGACGAAGGTCCGTCCGACAACGCTGCCGATCCCGGGGCGGTGCATGGAGGTGAAGACGGGAGGCCGATCCCAGTTCTGCACCATCAACTGCGCCCATCCGGGCTCAGGCTGCCGCGAGAGCAGGATGGGCACCCGGTACAGGGCGGACCCGGGGGTGCCGTCGAGCCGGGGGCTCGTGACCCCCTTAGCGTCGATGCCGACCATGCGAATCGGCCCATCTTGCGGGGCGGAGGCGGACACTGGCTGCGGCGGGCGGCGTCGAGGCGGAATCTCCCGAGCCGGGGTCAGGTGAGAGCGCATGTCCTCCGCGAGCCGCTCGCTGATCTCGGCAGGGCTCAGCCCGCTGGCGTCGAGGTACTTCTTATCGCGCAGCGTCGCTGGCATCGTGACGTTGCCGACGCGCACGGGGAGCACCTTGATGCCCTTCTCGGCCAGTTCACCCGTCATGGCCAGCGAGACCTCTTTGCGGCACCACTCGCTGTCGGCACTCGCCTCCGAGATGAACGCCACCACGAAGTCCACGCGGTCGATTGCCTCGGCAACCCGTTGGACGAGCGAGTCACCTGTCCGCACGTCCCACTCATCGAGCCAGACATGGAAGGTACCGCTCTGAAGCAACTCAGCAATCTGATGGACAAGCTCCTTGTCCTTGTGCGAGTAGCTGATGAAGAGAGACGCCGAGTGCCCAGCCATGTCAGTAGCCTCCTGCGGACGACCGGCTGGCCACGCCAACCATCTTCTGATTCATCTTGCTCTCCTGCTCAGTCGGGCTGAGACTCCCCGACACCACCTGTGTAGCAGGAGGCCCCGACATTTCAGCCCGGGAGCAATGATCAGAACCTGTGGATGGTCCTCGGCTTGGTGACGTGAAGGAGCGCACCTTCTCGAGGATGATCTGAAGTCCAAGTAGCTCTGATCAGGACCGGCGTTGACGCGCTGGTTCGGGAAGGTACGCCCATGCTCACGGTAGTCCACGACGCGAACCAGGCCAATCAGCACGCCCGGGCGGGGGTGGGCGGGTCGATGTTGGACGAGTTGGCCCGTGAGGGCGCCCGGGTGATGCTCGCGGCGGCGTTGCAGGCCGAGGTGGCCGCCTACATCGACGCCCACGCTGACCAGGTCGACGACCAGGGCAGGCGGCTGGTGGTGCGTAACGGCTATCACGCGGCCCGTAAGGTGGCGACCGCGGCCGGCGCGGTGCCGGTGAAGGCCCCGCGGGTCAACGACCGCCGGGTTGACCAGGCGACTGGGCAGCGGCGGCGGTTCGCCTCAGCGATCCTGCCGGCGTGGGCGCGCAAGTCGCCGCAAGTGGCCGAAGTGTTGCCCTTGTTGTATCTGCACGGGCTGTCCACCGGCGACTTCGTGCCGGCCCTGGAGCAGTTCTGCGGCTCCGCCGCGGGCTTGTCCGCGGCGACGATCACCCGGCTGACCAGCCAGTGGCAAGACGAAGCGAACGCGTTCGGCAACCGGAGCCTGGCCGACGTCGATTACGTGTACGTGTGGGTCGACGGGATCCACCTCAAGGTGCGCCTGGACCAAGACAAGATCTGCCTGCTGGTCATGATCGGGGTCCGTGCCGATGGCCACAAGGAACTCATCGCCTTGTCCGACGGGTTCAGGGAATCGTCGGAATCGTGGGCGGACCTGCTACGCCACTGCAAACGCCGCGGCATGCGGGCCCCGGTGCTGGCGGTCGGGGACGGTGCCCTCGGCTTGTGGAAAGCTGTCCGGGACGTGTTCCCCGCCACCTGCCAGCAACGCTGCTGGTTCCACAAGATCGGCAACGTGTTGGCCGCGTTGCCGAAATCGGCCCACCCCAACGCGAAGAAGGCCCTCGCCGAAACCCACCAAGCCGAGGACAAGGACCACGCCATCGCCGCGGCGAAGGCGTTCGCCGCCGAGTACGGCACCAAGTGGCCCAAAGCCGCCGCGAAGATCACCGGCGACCTCGACGTCCTCGTGGCGTTCTTCGACTACCCGGCCGAGCACTGGGTCCACCTCCGGGCCACGAACCCGATCGAGTCCACCTTCGCCACCGTGAGGCTGCGGCAACGCGTCACCAAAGGCCCCGGCTCCAGGGCCGCCGGCATCGCCATGGCGTTCAAACTCATCCAGGCCGCCCAAGCCCGCTGGCGCACCGTCAACGCACCCCACCTCGTCGCCCTCGTCCGCGCCGGCGTCCCCTTCACCAACGGCAAACAAGTCGAACGACCCGACCAATCGAACACCCAACCGGACGCCGCATGAACCCGCCAATCCACAGGTCTTGACAATTCCTC
>CAYZXQ010000067.1:0-12331 GCA_964482465.1 uncultured Nigerium sp.
CTGCGCCTGCGCTGCCAGTCCTACGCGGGCTTGGTGCGGGAGTTGGGCGCCTAGGGAAACGCCGATCCATCATGCTGCGGCGGCCCGGATCGAGCGATCCGAACCCCCTCGATCTGGGCCCGTATGTTCACTACGAGCCCACGATCGAGTGGTTCCGGCTCATCTCGCCCGACCCGTCCTCGCCAAGAACAGCACTAATCGGCGGTTCCCCAGGCCCCGTGAGCGCGGCAATCCTGAGAGGTTTCCTGTGAAAACGAAGCCTTCAGGTTGCTACCTGAGAGAATCTCAGCTAGCGTGAGGATGTCCTTAAGGTCGTCCCCCTGGGAGCAGAGCATGTACGAACCCCGTCGCGTCAGCCAGTCGCCTGTGGCGACGCTCGATACGTCGGACGCCGCGGTGGCCGCTGCTTTCCGCTCGGGTCCGCGTCGTGCCGCCCCGTCCAAGTGGGCGACCATCGGCGGGCGCGTCGCTCCCGCGACCCTGACCCTGGCGCTGGCCGCCACCGCGGGCGCCATCGTGCTGAACCAGCGTTCCTCCGAGGGCGGCGACGAGCTGACGGCCGTCCCGGCCCGCGACGAGGCCGCCAGCCGTGCGGACGCCCTGCGCGTCGAGCCGCAGCGCCTGATCGAGAGCGCCTCCACGGTTCCCGCCGGTGCGGCGTTGGCCGCCCCGGTCGCGGCGCAGTGGAGCAACACCTTCGGCACCGTGACGGGCACGCAGTACGCGCAGTCCAAGGTGACGGTCCGGTCGCAGGCGCTCGCCGACGCCGCCGCGCTGGGCGAGGTCGCGGTGGGCGACAAGGTGCAGGTCACCGACATCTCGTCCAAGGGCTGGCGTCAGGTCGTCCTCGACAAGAAGATCGGCTGGGTCCCCGAGGATCAGCTTGGCGACAAGGCCCCTGTCACGAAGACCACCAGCGCCGGCGTCGCCCAGGTCAACGAGTCGGTCGCGCAGTACGCCGGTGGCTCCAAGCTCGGCCTCCAGCCCCGCGCCATGGTCGTCTACAACGCGGTCACCTCGAACTTCAACGTCCCGAGCGTGGGCGGCTGGCGTTCCAGCAGCCTCTCCTCGCACCAGTGCGGCCTGGCTATCGACTTCATGGTCTACGGCAACAAGGGCCTCGGCCAGGAGATCGCCGACTGGGTCCAGGCCCGCGCCGGCAGCTTCGGGGTCACCCACATCATCTGGTACCAGCACATCTGGACGCCGTACCGCCCGTACTGGCGGCCCATGGCCGACCGCGGCGGCGCCACGGCCAACCACATGGACCACGTGCACGTCGCCCTCGCCGACCACTGCTGATCCTTCCTCGTCACGAACGGACGTCGCGCCTGCGGCGTCCGTTCGTCGTTGCAGAGGGCTGCCTGCGGGGCGACTCACGCCATAGGCTGGCGTCCATGACTGATGTGACCACCACCGCTGCCTGGCAGAAGCTCGCCGACCTGCACGAGGCGTTCGTCCCGGACCTGCGCGGCTGGTTCGCCGAGGATCCTGCCCGCGCCGAGAAGTTCACGTGGACGGCCGGCGACCTGTTCGTCGATCTGTCGAAGAACCTCCTCACCGCCGAGGTGCTGGACGCCCTCGTGGCGCTGGCCGACGAGATCGGGCTGGCCGACAAGCGCGACGCCATGTACCGCGGCGACCGCATCAACGTGACGGAGAACCGGTCCGTCCTGCACACGGCGCTGCGGCGTCCGAAGACCGACACCCTCGTCGTTGACGGCCAAGACGTCATCGCGGACGTCCACGCGACGCTGGAGAAGGTGTACGCGTTCGCCGAGCAGGTGCGCTCGGGGGCGTGGAAGGGCGTCACCGGCAAGCCGATCGCGACGGTGGTCAACATCGGCATCGGCGGCTCCGACCTCGGCCCGGTCATGGTGTACGAGGCGCTGAAGCCGTACGTCCGAGACGGGCTGGAGTGCCGGTTCGTGTCCAACATCGACCCCTCCGACGTTTACGAGAAGACCCGCGACCTCGATCCCGAGACCACGCTGTTCATCGTCGCGTCCAAGACGTTCACCACCCTGGAGACCCTCACCAACGCCCGCATGGCGCGCTGGTGGCTGCTGGACGCCCTCCGGCGGGCGGGTGCGGTGGACGGGTCGCCGGCGCAGGACGCCGACGCCATCGCCAAGCACTTCGTGGCGGTCTCGACGGCGCTGGACAAGGTCGCCGACTTCGGGATCGACCCCGCGAACGCCTTCGGCTTCTGGGACTGGGTCGGCGGCCGCTACTCCGTCGACTCGGCGGTCGGCACCTCGCTGGCGGTCGCGCTCGGTCCGGACCACTTCGCCGACTTCCTGAGCGGTTTCCACGCCATCGACGTCCACTTCGCCGAGACGCCGTGGCGTGAGAACGTCCCGGCGCTGATGGGCCTGCTCAACGTCTGGTATGTGAACTTCTTCAAGGCCTCCTCGCACGCGGTGCTCCCCTACGCGCAGTACCTGCACCGCTTCGCGGCCTACCTGCAGCAGCTCACCATGGAGTCCAACGGCAAGGGCGTCCGCGCGGACGGCTCGCCGGTGACGACCGAGACCGGCGAGATCTTCTGGGGCGAGCCGGGCACGAACGGCCAGCACGCGTTCTACCAGCTCATCCACCAGGGCACCCAGCTCATTCCCGCCGACTTCATCGCCGTGGCGACCCCGGCGCACGCCATCGCCGACGACGGCCAGGACGTTCACGAGCTGTTCCTCGCCAACTTCTTCGCCCAGACGAAGGCGCTGGCCTTCGGCAAGACCGCCGACGAGGTGCGCGCCGACGGCGTCCCCGAGGCGCTCGTGAGCGCGAAGGTGTTCGAGGGCAACCGGCCCACCACGTCGATCATGGCGCCCGCACTCACCCCGAGCGTCGTGGGCCAGTTGATCGCCTTGTACGAGCACATTACGTTCGTCCAGGGCGCCGTGTGGGGCATCAACTGCTTCGACCAGTGGGGTGTCGAGCTGGGCAAGGTCCTGGCCAAGCAGATCACCCCGGCGATCTCCGGCGACCAGGAGGCCCTGGCCGCGCAGGATCCGTCCACGCAGAACCTGATCGGCTACTACCGCGCCAACCGGGCCTAGGGAAACGCTGATCGATCATGTTCTGGCTGCGGCGGCCCGGATCGAGCGATCCGAACCCCCTCGATCTGGGCCCGTATGCCTAGCCACGGCGTCCGCTCGCCGAGGCTGACGGACGTGCAGCCGATTTCGTTCCGGTCGGCTGCACGTCCGGTCGCGGACGCCCGACCACCCCGCCTGCTCCTCCGGGGCTGACGCCGCGCGGGGCGGGCGGGCCGGGGCTGCCGACTCGTCCACCGCGACGCGTGGAGGGGCCGGGTACGCTCGACAGGGTGACGACCCACCGCCGACGCCGCCGCGCCCTGGTGATCCTCGGCGCGGTCGCCGGGTTGATCGGTCTGGCGGGGGCCGCGGTGGTCTCGCCCACGCTGTGGACGCGGTGGCGGTCCGAGGGTCGAGTCCTCACCGCCGCGCAGGCGCCCGCCCGGGACGTCGCCATCATCTTCGGCGCCGAGGTCTACCCCTCCGGCAACCCCTCGCCGTACCTGCGCGCCCGGCTCAACCTCGGCGTCGAGCTGTACCGCGCGGGCAAGGTGAAGGTGCTGATCGTGAGCGGCGAGAACGCCCCCGAGCACAACCGCGAGTCCACCGCGATGCGCCGCTACCTCGAGAAGCAGGGCGTGCCGCGCGCCAAGATCGTCGAGGACGAGTTCGGCCTGGACACCTACGACACCTGCGTGCGGGCGCGCGAGGTGTTCGGCGTCCGCGACGCCCTGCTCGTCAGCCAGCGCTACCACCTGCCCCGTGCGGTGAGCACGTGCCGGGCCGTGGGGCTGGACGCCGTGGGCGTCGGCGATGTGTCGGTCAAGCGCGAGAACGGCCGCTGGGAGGAGTTCGCGCGCCGCGAGTATGCGGCCAACCTGAAGATGGCCTGGGATCTCACGACGCGGCGTCCGGCCACCCCCGAGGTGCCCCGCGACGACGTCGCCCGCGCGCTGGGGGGCTGACGCGGGCGTCGGGCCCCCCCGAGGTGCCCCGCGACGACGTCGCCCGCGCGCTGGCGGGCTGACGCGGGCGTCGGGCCCCTACCCCGGGTTGGCGGGGGGCGCGCGAGGCCCGTGAGAGAATGCTCCCCATGCTGTCGTTGCCTTCGTTGCTGTCCGCTCGGGTCGAGGCCGTCGCCGGGGTCGACCCGGAACTGCGCCCCGCCACCAAGCCCCAGTTCGGCCACTTCCAGAGCAACGTCGCCCTGCGCCTGGCGAAGTCGGAGGGGCGTCCGCCCCGCGAGGTCGCGGCCGGGCTGGTCGAGCGCATCGACCTGTCCGACCTGTGCGAGCCCCTGGAGATCGCCGGTCCGGGCTTCATCAACTTCCGGATTCGGGCCGAGGTGCTCGCGCGGGTGGCGTCCGAACTGCTCGCCGATCCGCACAACGGCATCGAACGCACGAGCCACCCCAGGACCGTCGTCATCGACTACTCGGCCCCCAACGTGGCCAAGCCGATGCACGTGGGCAACCTCCGCTCGACGATCATCGGCGACTGCTTCCGGCGCGTCCTCACGGCGTGCGGCCACACCGTGGTGGCGCAGAACCACATCGGCGACTGGGGCACCCAGTTCGGCATGCTGGTCGAGTACATCCTCGACACGGGCGTGGACGCCCGCTCGCTCGACCTCGACGGCTCCGTGGCGCTCTACAAGCGCGCCCAGGAGCGGTTCAAGGCCGACGAGGCGTTCGCGGACGCCGCCCGCCGCCGGGTGGTCGCGCTGCAGGCCGGCGATCGGGAGACCCGCGACATCTGGCAGGCCCTCATCGACGTCTCCAAGGCGGGCTTTAACGACGCCTACGGGCGCCTCGGCGTCCTGCTCACGGACGCCGACCTGGCTGGCGAGTCGCAGTACAACGCGCTGCTGCCCGGCGTCGCGGCGGACCTGGAGGAGCGGGGCATCGCGGTCGTCGACGACGGCGCCCTGTGCGTGTTCATTCCCGGCCAGGAGGCGCCGCTCATCGTCCGCAAGGGCGACGGCGGGTTCGGCTACGCGGCCACCGACCTGGCGGCGATCCGCTACCGGACCACCGAGCTGCACGCCGAACGGATCATCTACGTGGTCGGGATGCCGCAGTCGTTCCACTTCGAGCAGGTGTTCGCTGTGGCCCGCATGGCCGGCTACCTGCCCGAGGGCGTCCGGGCCGAGCACATCGGCTTCGGATCGGTCCTGGGGTCGGACGGCAAGATGCTGCGCACCCGGACCGGCGGCACCGTGACGCTGCAGTCGCTGCTGGACGAGGCCGAGGAGGTCGCCGCCCGCCCCATTGCCGTGGCGGCGGTCAAGTACGCCGACCTGTCCAACTCCCTCCACAAGGACTACGTCTTCGACGCCGAGCGCATGACGGCCACGACGGGGGACACCGGTCCGTACCTGCAGTACGCGCACGCCCGTGCGCGCCAGATCCTGCGCAAGGCGGACGCCGAGGGGTATGCGCGCGACGCGGTGACGGTCCTCGCCGAGCCCGCCGAGCAGGCGCTCGGTCTGCAACTGTCGAAGTTCGGCGAGGTCGTGGCGGCGCTCGCGGACGAACTCCAGCCGCACAAGCTGTGCACCTACCTGTTCGAGACGGCGACGGCCATGAGCGTCTTCTACGAGCAGTGCCCCGTGCTCAAGAGCGACGGCGAGGTCCGGACGTCCCGGCTGGCGCTGTGCGCGGCGACCGCCCAGGTGCTCGCCCAGGGTCTCGACCTGCTGGGGATCGAGGCGCCCGAACGCATGTGACGGACGCCGCGGCGTCCGTCACACAGGGTCGTCCGGTCAGCCCTTGAGGGGATCGGGGTTCTCGACGCGGTCGGCGGCCAGCCACGCGGCGCCCACGATGCCGGCGGCGTTGCGCAGCTTGGCCGGCACGATCGGGCAGTTGAGCTTGAGCTTGGGCAGGAACTTCTCGCTGTGCTTGCTGACTCCGCCGCCGACCACGATCAGGTCGGGGGAGAACAGGAAGTCGAGCGTCTCGTAGTAACGCTGGAGACGCGGCACGTACTCGCTAAAGGACAGCTTCTCGCGCTCGCGCACGGACGCCGCCGCGCGCGACTCGGCGTCGTGGCCGTCGATTTCGAGGTGGCCGAGCTCGGCGTTCGGGATCAGGTGACCGCGGTAGATGAGGGCGCTGCCGATGCCGGTGCCGAGCGTCGTGACGATGACGAGGCCGGGGTGGCCCTGCGCCGCGCCGTAGCGCACCTCGGCGATGCCCGCGGCGTCCGCGTCGTTGACCAGGTAGATCTCGCGGCCGAGCGCCTTCTCGAAGATGCTCTCGGCGGGGGCGTCGATCCAGGTCTCGTGGATGTTCGCGGCCGACCGGGTGACGCCGTGGGCGACGATGGCGGGGATCGTGATGCCGACCGGACCGTCGCCGAGGTGCTCGGCGAAGTGCGTGGCGATCTCGGCGACGACGTTGGCGACGTTTTCGGGGGTCGATTCCTGCGGGGTGGGAATGCGGAGCCGGTCGGTGGCGAACTCGCCCTTCTCGAGGTCGACCATCGCCCCCTTGATGCCCGATCCGCCGATATCGATGCCCAACACGTGCCGCTGCGTCATGGCGGACACACTACTCCGGGGTTTCGGTCGCGCGTGGCCGAGCGGTCAGGTCCGCCGCAGAATCCTCCGCTGGGGCCGGAGGAGGCGGGGCGGGGGCGTCCAGTGGCAGGGCCGGGGCGTCCGGACCCTCGTGGTCGGCGTCCGACCGCAGGGCCGGGGCGTCCGCGATCGGGTCGGGGTGAAGGGGGAGCGGGGCGGGGGCGTCCGGGGCCGGCAGGGCCTGGGTGAGGACGGTCATCGAGGCGACGTGGGTCCGGTCCAGCTCGTCGAAGACCAGCCGCCGGGCGACGGCGGCGTCCGCGTGCGGAATGCGGTGGGTGGTGAGCGGATTGGTCGTGTGCAGGCCGATGTCCGCGAGGCCGAGGCGGCGCTCCCACGGCCCCTGGTCGAGGCTCACGGACTGGAGCCGCGCGTGCGGGACGATGAGCGTCCGCCGCACCAGCCATCCCTGGCGCGCCACGACGACCTGCTGGTCGACGGCGAATCCCTGCCAGGAGTGGGCCAGCGGATCCAGCCAGCGCGCCCGCTCGGGCGACCCGGTGAAGCGGAGGGCGTCCAGGTGCAGGCCCGGCCAGAGCGAGGCCAGGGCGAGGGCTACTTGGGCGTCCGATCCGACCGGCAGGAAGAGCGTGGCGCTGCTCACGTCGCCGTCGCCCTCGGGGTGGTAGCCGCGTGGGACCGTCACGTCGATGCGGAAACGGCGTACCGCGCGCCAGAGGATGGGCTGGCTGATCTGGATGGCCTGGATGCGATGGACCGGCACCGTCTCGCTCTTCAGCGTCGTGAGGCCGCGGGTGACGCGGAGCCCGCCGGGGGTCGCCGCCAGGGTGTAGTTGAACTGGCTCACCACGCGCTTGGAGAGGAACCCGCCGACGCCGAGCAGGAGGGGGAGCAGGCCGGCCGAGAAGCCGATCAGCTCCGCGCCGAGCGCCACGGCGACGACCATGGGAATGCTCGATGCGACCGCGATGAGCCACAGCTCGTGCGACAGGAACGCGCCCAGCAGGATCTCCTGGGGCTGGAGCCGGATCAGCGTCCGGTCGTGGACGCCGCGGTCGTCCCAGACCGACGTTGTGGCCGGCGAAGGCGTGTGGACGCCGTGGGCGCGAGCCAGCAGGTGGTCGCGGACCTCCACGGCGCGGCGGCGGGACAGGAACGACAGCGTGGGCGCCTCATGCCCGCCGACGTCGATCTTGAGCTGGGCGAGCCCCAGGACGCGCGCGGCGAAGGGCTGGGTGAGGTCGACGGACTGGATCCGGGTGAACGCGATCCGCTTCGACGAGGTGAAGGCCCCGCGGTTCTCGATGCGGAGTTCGTCGTCGGCGAGGACGAACGACGTCGTCCACCAGCTCCAGTAGCCGGGCGCCAGGGTGAGCACCAGGAGGCCCAGCATGACGAGCACCCACCACTGTCCCGACAGCAGCGCGGGCAGCGAGGAGAGGTCGCGCAGGCGTTCCCCGCCGGAGAGGAGTTCCTGCAGCAGGATCCACGCCACGGCGACGACGAACAGCCAGACCCGGACGAGCGGGCTGGCCCAGTGCAGCCGCTCGCCGTGGGGCTGCACAGACGAGGGTGGGGTCACAGCCCGGAACCCGTGGTGTCGGACGCCTCGATCAGCCGGTCGCGGAGCGCCACGGCGGCGTCCGCGGGCAGACCCGGGATCGCCGCATTGGTTTGGGGGCTCGCGGTGACCAACTCGACGGTGGCGAGCCCGAAGGCCTTCTGGACCGGGCCAGCGGACACCTTGACGACTTGGAGGCGTCCGATGGGGACGACCAGCAGGCGGCGCCACGCCAGGCCGCTGGTGACGCAGAGGTCCCCGTCGCGTTCGGCGTACCCGAACGCCCGGACCCACCGCGCAGCCCGCCACCAGCGCCAACCCCACAGCACCAGCCCGACGACGGCGAGGGCGCCCGCCACCCACCACTGGCGCCAGATGAGTCCGACGGCCACCGCCGCGCCCCCGAAGAGGATGGTGTGCGACAGCGTGGCGGACAGGCGCATCACGGTGGCCAGGCGCGGCGAGATGCGCTGCCACGCCTCGGCGGGCGGCGCGAAGACGTCGGCGACGGACGTAGCGGGGCGTTCAGAAGGCACGTTGCCAGCCTAAGGGGAGGGAGCGGAACAGTCGGTCGGAGCCCGGGCGCGTCACCGGCGCCGGGGTTTGGGACCCTTCGCCTCGACGCCGCCGAAGAGGCAGAACCCCTTCAGGACGATGGTGGGCTTGGCGGGGTCGGGCGGGGCCAGGCGCTTGACGTCCGATCCCCCGAAGAGCGCGAACACCTCGTTGCGGACGTTGACGCCCTCAGGCACCATCGCCTCCACGCCGCCGAACATCACGAAGCAGTCGAGTTCGCACACGGCGTCCTCGAACGTGGCCTCGGTGAAGTCGAGTTCGACGCCGCCGAAGAGCGCCCCGGCGGCGATGCGGCGCCGCGCGTGCCAGACGCCGCGGCGGGTCGCGCCGCCGAAGATCGCGATGACGGAGTCGCTGCCGGAGTCGCCACTGCGTCGGATCATGGAGGTATCGGACGCCGTCGCCATCGGCCCCTGGGGCGCGCTGCCGGGCACGAGATCGGCGGTCAACGGCTTGAGGTCGTCGAACGTCCGGGCGGCCATGGCGTGCGCGACACGCTCGTCCAGTTCGTCCTTGGTGAGGCGTCCCTCGGCGTAGGCGGCGGACAGCAGGTCGGCGACGAGGCCGCGGTCGGCGTCCGACGCGCGCAGTTGGCCGGGGGTTCGGGCAGGTTCGGGCATGGTTGACACGGTGGTCACGCTAGCGGCCCGGTCGCGGGGACGGCAGGGCCTGTCGCGGGGTTGAGGGGGCGGTGGGGGTTGCCCCCGATCTGCGGACGCCGGCGTCCGCGGGGTGCGGACCCGGCGCCGGTGTGGCTACACTGTCCGAGTTGCCCTCGGGCAGCGCGGGCGTAGTTCAATGGCAGAACATCAGCTTCCCAAGCTGACAGTGCGGGTTCGATTCCCGTCGCCCGCTCCATCCATGTCCGTCATTGTGCGTAACCGGGACGCATATCGACCAGTTCCGCACAGTGAGCGCCCCGATCGGTGGAACCGCCGGGCGGACCCCACCCCGACGGACCCTCGCCGCATGGGGCCCTGCCCCACTCAGCGCAGCACGCGGCAGAGGAAGTCCTTCGTCTCTTGGCGTTCGGGGTCGTCCAGGACCTGCTGGGGCGGTCCGGATTCGACCACGCGGCCGTCGGCGAGGAACACCACGCGGTCGGCTGCGCGCCGCGCGAACCCGATCTCGTGGGTCGCCATCAAGATGGTGGAGCCTGCGCCGCGCAGCTCGCTGACCAGGTCGAGCACCTCCCCGACGAGCTGCGGGTCGAGCGCGCTGGTGATCTCGTCCAGCAGCAGGAGTTCGGGATCCGTCGCGATGGCCCGGGCGATCGCCACCCGTTGCTGTTGCCCGCCTGAGAGCCGGTCGGGGTAGGCCTTGGCGAACCCCTCCAGCCCGATGCGTGTCAGCAGCGCCATGCCGCGCTCGGACGCCGCGGGTGCGGCCACCTTGTGGACGCGCCGCAGGGCGAGGGTCACGTTGTCGAGCACCGTGAGGTGGGGGAACAGGTTGTAGTGCTGGAAGACGACGCCGATGCGCGCCCGGACGGCGTCCACGTCGATGCGCGGATCGCTGATGTCGGTGCCGGACAGGAAGATCTGGCCGTCGTCGATCCGCTCGAGCAGGTTGGCGGTCTTCAGCAGTGTGGACTTGCCCGACCCGGACGCTCCGATGAGCACCACGACCTCGTGCTGGCGCACGGCGACGTCGACCCCGCGCAGGACGACGTGGGGCCCATACACCTTGACGATGCCGCGCATGTCCAAGACGGGCGCGCTGCCCTCCGACGACCCGGTCATACGAGCCCTCCGATCTGCTCGCGGGCCTGCTGCCGCGCGGTCAGCCAGTCGGTGAAGCGGATGAACGGCCATGAGAACACCACGAACAGCAGGCCCGCGGCGACGTAGGCGGTGTAGTTGTACGTCATCGCGACCCGCACCTGGGCCTGGCGGATGGCGTCCATGGCCCCCAGCACCGAGATCAGGCCGACGTCCTTCTGCATCGACACGAAGTCGTTCATGAGGGCCGGGGTGACCTTGCGCAGCGCCTGCGGCATGACGACCAGCCGCAGGGTCGCGTAGTGGCTGAGGCCCAGCGAGCGCGCGGCGAGCCGTTGCGAGGGGTGGACGGCCTCGATGCCGGCGCGGAGCACCTCGGCGACGTACGCCGAATAGGTCAGCACGAGCGCTGCCCCGCCCAGGATCTCCAACGGAATGACCTTGTCGGTGAGCCCCAGGGCCGGGACGCCGAAGCCGATCAGGTAGATGACGATCAGGAACGGCGTCCCGCGAAACAGGTCCGTGTAGGCGGCGGCGAGAAACCGGATCGGGAAGAACATCGCCCCGCGCAGGCTGCGCAGGGACGCCAGCAGCGTCGACAGCAGCGCCACCCCCACGACGGCGAACCCGAGCACCTTGATGTTCACCAGGAGGCCCTGGGCGACGTACGGTAGCGCCGCCATGAAGTAGCCCGGGTCGAAGAACGTCCGGCGCGCCGCATCCCAGCCCGGCGCGTTCACCAGGACGACCCACATCACCGCGGCGAAGACGACCGTGCTGACCAGGCTGACCAGGATCGAGCGGGTCGTCTGCCGCCGACGGTACGTGCGGCGTCCGAGTTCGAGG
Organism: uncultured Nigerium sp.; assembly: GCA_964482465.1. GTDB lineage: Bacteria > Actinomycetota > Actinomycetes > Propionibacteriales > Propionibacteriaceae > Propioniciclava. Next base: position 11,290 of record CAYZXQ010000067.1, read on the forward strand.
GCGCTCACCGGGGGCAGGCCGACGGCTCCCGCCCCCCGCGGGTCATGCGGGGCCACGGACTACTTCAGCACCGGGACGCTGATGGACTCCGACAGCCACTGCTTCTCCAGCGTCTTGAAGGTGCCGTCCGCGGCGAGGGCGTCTGTGGCCGCGGTCACCGGCGCCGTGAGCTTTGAGCCCTTGGCGAGCACCAGGGCGAGCTGGTCGCCGCCGGTGTTGTCGGCGAACTGGCCGATGATCTTGCTGCCGTCGACCACCGCGGCGGACAGGTACAGCGCCGTCGGCAGGTCGACCACGATGGCCTCGACCTGCTTGTTCTTGAACGCCAACACGAGGTCGTCGTTGGTGTTGAAGACCCGCGGCTCGGCGGTCGGCGCCACCAGCTTGGTCAAGGCGGTCTGGCTCGTGGTGCCGACCATGACCCCGAACTTCACGCTCTTGAGGGCCGCGAGGTCGGACGCCCCCGCCGCGGGCGTCCCGGCGAGCGTCAGGACCGCCTGCGTGGTCGTGTAGTAGGGGCTGGAGAAGTCGACGGCCTTCTTGCGCTCCTCGGTGATCGAGAACTGCTGGAGGTTGAAGTCCCAGGCCTTGGGGCCGGGGGCGATGGCCTCGTCGAAGGTCGTCCGGGTCCAGACGACGTCGGACTCGGCGAAGCCGAGCTTCTTCGCCACGGCGTACGCGACGGACGACTCGAAGCCCTTGCCGGACTCCGGCTTGTCCTCCATGACCCACGGCGAGTAGGCGGGCTTGCCGGTGGCGATCGTCAGCTTGCCGGGGGTCACCGTCAGTTGCTTGACGTCGGTCTTGGCGGCGCTCTGGGCCGGGGACGCCGGCGCGCCAGCGCCGCCCGAACTGCACGAGATGAGGCCGAACGACATCGCCAACGCGGCGACGGCGAGGACGAAACGAGGGGCGCGCTTGGGCATCTGGGCCGGTCCTTTCGCGGGTGGCCGCAGGGCGGCCGTGAACAGCCTCAGCCTAGGGGGTGCGACCGACAGGACGTAGTCGCTGCCCGCTCCGCAGACCGCCGCACGGGTGTCGG
>CAYZXQ010000068.1:0-12252 GCA_964482465.1 uncultured Nigerium sp.
CCAACGGACCGAACGACGCGGGGTTCCTCATCGCCCTCGCCGCGCAATTGCGTCGCGACTACGGCGTCCGCCGCGTGCTGCTCACCGGTCACTCCGCCGGAGGCATCATGGCGAGCACGCTGTGGTGCGCGCCGGCGTCCGGATACGACGCGTTCGTCACGTTCTCGGGACCACCCCCGGAGGCGCTCGGGACCTCCGCGCCATGCCGTCCGCGGACGCCCGCCCCCCTGCTCGCCGTCATCGGCAGCGCGGACGAGGCCATCATCGCGGGCGCCCCCTGGGACGCCCCCACGTGGCAGATGTTCGGCACCCGCGGCACGCCCGCCCCCGGACGCGCGCTGCGGTCCGAACCCGCGGCACTCACCTGGCGCGCGGGCCTGATGTGCGCGGGCACCCCGGGCGCACCCACGGCGTCCGGAACCACCACCACCTGGACCGCCTGCGACGGACGCCTCCGGCTCGTCCGGGCGGAGGGGGCCCAGCACGCGCTCAACACCCAGGCCGACGCCCTCGATCCCACGGACCATCTCGCGATCCTGACGACGGTGTGGCGATTCGGGACGTCGGCATAGTCCGGCCGCGTGTCACCCGCGGGCGGCTTGCCCCACTCCGCGCGGCCGGGCCAGAATCGATGCCCAGAACCGGGGCAGCCGACTCTTCGCTGCTTTCGAAGCCCACAGAGGAGATGCCCGTGACCCCAGGAACTGCCGAGCGGCCTGTCGCCGCGGGGCACCGGGCCGACATCCAGGGACTGCGCGCCATCGCGGTGCTGATGGTCATGGCGGGGCATGCGGGTCTTCCGACGCCCGGCGGCTTCACCGGGGTCGACGTCTTCTTCGCCATCTCGGGATTCGTCATCACGTCGATGCTGCTGCGCGAGTGGGCGCGGGACGGCCGCATCGACTTCGGGCAGTTCTACCTGCGGCGCCTCCGACGGCTCACGCCGGCGCTGGCGGTGACGGTGGCGGTGACGGTGGTCCTGAGCGCCTTGATCCTGTCGCCGTTTGGACCCCAGCAGGTAACCGCGATGACCGCGCTCGGCGCGCTGGGATTGTGCGCCAACGTCGTGATCCACGTGGTGACCGGCGACTACTTCGGTGCGTCCGCCGAGGTCAACCCGCTGCTCCACATCTGGTCGCTGTCGCTGGAGGAGCAGTTCTACATCTTCTTCCCGTCGCTTCTCGCCCTGGGTCTGGTGGTCGGACGCCGGGTGAAGCGATCGCGGACGGTGGCGTTGCTACTCGTCCTGGCCGTGGTGGGCGCGTCCCTGATCGCGATTCGGCTGGTACCGGCCACGTCCCCGCTGGGCGCGTACTACGGTCCGGCGGGACGCGCGTGGGAGTTCGCCGTCGGGGCGGCCGCGGCGTTCCTGGTGGCCTACTTCGAGCGACTCCCGCGCGTGCTGGCGGCGTTGCTGGCCATCGCCGGGATCGCCGGGATGCTGGCGAGCCTGTGGCTCATCGGTCCGGAGACCCCGTTCCCGGGCAAATGGACCTTCTTGCCCGTGGGCGGGGCGTTGCTGGCCATCGTGGCGGGCTGTGTGCCGAACCCGCTGTCGGCGGCGCTGGCCCATCGCGGCATGGTGTGGGTGGGCGACCGTTCCTACTCGCTCTACCTGTGGCACTGGCCGGCCGTGGTGTTCGCCAAGACGCTGTGGCCCACGACGCCGTATGTCGCGGTGGCGGCGTCCGTGGTCTCGGTGGTGCCGGCGATGTGGTCCTACCGGTATGTGGAGAACCGGTTCCGGTCGCGTCGGCCCACGCTCGTCCCGACGGTCCGGCTCACCGCCGCGCTGACCCTCTCGACCGCCCTGGTGGCGGGCCTGACCGCGGCGTCCGCGCAGTTCGTGGTGGGTCCAGGATGGGTGTCGGGAACGATCCCGTCCGCTCACCGGTTCGAGCCCGGCTCGATCATCGACGTCGCCCAGCCGTGCACCCTCCCGTCGGCGCGCACGTTCCACACCTGCCGGGAGTCGAGGCCCGGCGAGCCCGTGCGGGTCGCCGTCGTCGGCGACAGCCACGCGCAGCACCTCTACCCGGGGCTGATCGCCAAGTATCCCGACCTCAACGTGGCGCTTCTCGTCTTCAAGGGCCCCCGGTTCTTCGGGACGGCCCAGGACACGGCCGCCCTCCACGAGACGCTCGCCCACCTGCCCGAGTTGCGCGTCGTGATCTTCCAGCGAGGTTGGCTGGTCAACCCCATGACGGCCGAGCACGAGCAGGGCCTCAGCGATCTCGCCGCGCCGCTGGCTCAACGCGGCGTGAAACTGCTGTGGCCCGAGGATGTCCCGCTGTGGTCGTTCCACGCCACGCAGTGCCGTTTCGCGATTGCACCGGCGGTCCCTCTGACCCGCTGCGAACAGCCCGCCACCTGGGACCGCCACCTCCGCTACCTGCCCAAACTCCAGGCCGTTGCCGAGCGCACCCCGGGCGTCAGTGTGATCGCCACCCGTCGCTACTTCTGCACCGATGAGACCTGCTCGATGCTCGCGGCGGACGGCAAGACGGTCTACTTCATCGACAACGATCACCTGGGGTTGGCCGGTTCGTCGTATCTCATCGGCAAGTGGTCCGAAGACCCGGTGTTCGCAGCGGCCCTGGACGCCGCTCGACGCCCCTGATCCACAGAGCCGGCGGACAACGCCTTCTGCGCAGCTCTCGGTCGGGGCATCGCGCGGCCTCGAGGTCCAGCGGGCTCTATACGGACCGACGCTCTCCGGGATCGGCGTCCGCGACCAACGTCCCACGAACCATCGACCGAGGGATATCCGCCCTCAGGGGACACTCGGGGCCCGGACCGATGCCGAGGACGTTCACGCGGCCACTACCGTGACGCCATGACTCACCCCGTGCCCGCCGCGTCCGCCGCACCTGCCGCGTCCGCCGCCTCGCCGTACGCCGCGCCCTCCCTCGGCCCCGCGGACGGCCTCGCCGCGGACGCCCCCCGCCCGCCGCGCCGCGGACGCGTCCTGCGCAACCCGTTCCTACGGTTGCTGCTGTTCGTGGCGACGGCCGCGGTCGTTGCGATTCCGCTCGGCATCGCGGTGGCCGCCAGCGGCACACGCGTGTCGCTGCTGGTCGGCGCGGCGCTGGAGCTGGTGGTCGTGACGGTGGCGTACCTCGTGTTGGTCCTGTGGATCGAGGGACGCCGCCCGCCGATCGAACTCGCCCCCCGCCGCTGGACGGGCTTCCTGGGCGGACTGGCGCTCGGGGCGATCCTGTTCCTGGCGAGCTTCCTGGCGATCTGGGCGCTGGGCGGCTATCGGATCACCGGGATCAACCTGGGCGCCAACATCTGGCCGATGGTGTTCGCGGCCGGCGTGGTCGCGGGTTTCGCCGAGGAGATGCTGTTCCGCGGGGTGCTGTTTCGCCTGGTCGAGGAGCTGATCGGGACCTGGGGCGCGGTGGTCGTCTCGGGCCTGGTGTTCGGGTTGGTCCACCTCAGCAACCCCGCCGGGACGCTGTGGGGCGCCATGGCCATCGCGCTCGAAGCCGGGCTGATGTTCGCGATCATCTACGCACTCACCCGCTCGCTGTGGGTGACCGCGGGCGTCCACTTCGCTTGGAACGTCGTCCAGGGCCCGATCCTCGGGGTCACGGTGTCGGGGACCGGCCCCGCCAACGGCCTGCTCGTCACCGAGGCGACCGGACCGGACTGGCTGTCCGGCGGGGCCTTCGGCGCCGAGGCCAGCTACGTGACGGTGGCGCTCCTCATGGCGTTCACGGTGTGGCCAGCGGTGTTGTTGGTCCGGCGCGGGCTGATCGTCAAGCCGTGGTGGTCCCGTCGGCACCTCGAGCGCGCCCGCGACGCCGCCCTGGCCGCACCCGCGGCGTCCGGAGCCTGACGATGCGCCTGTGGAGCGTCCACCCGCGGCAGCTCGACCGGGCCGCGCTCGTCGCGTGCTGGCGCGAGGGGCTGCTCGCGCAGAAGGTGCTCGCCGGCGAGACGAGGGGCTACCGCAACCACCCCCAACTGGACCGCTTCAAGCAGTTCGCCGATCCCGTCGCAGCCGTGGCGACCTATCTGCACGGCGTCGCCGACGAGGCGGACGTCCGCGGCTACCGGTTCGATCGGACCCGGCTGCGCGCGGACGCCGACCCCACGCTCCGCTGTCCCGTCACGGACGGACAACTCGCCTACGAGTGGGCCCATCTGCGGGCGAAGGTCGGCGTCCGCGACCCGGACGCCCTCCCGCGGCTCGGCGCCGGACCCGACGCGCACCCGCTGTTCGAGGTGGTGCCGGGGCCGGTGGCGGCGTGGGAACGTCCCTGACGGGCGCTACTTCTGGAACTTCGCCAGCGCGGCGGTGTCGCCCTTGGCGATGGCGGCGAACATCTCCTTGGAGAGCTTGTCGTCCCAGGACACGGCCGATCCGGAAGGCGTGTCGAGGTTCGGATTGTCGATCGGCACCGTGAGCGCGATCCCGTCGCCCGAGGCGACGCTGGCCAGTCCCTGGCCGAGCCCCGCGACGTCGGTGACGGAATCGTTCCGTCCGATGGTGAGGGCCTTCGCGGACGCCGTAGTCACGGCCCAGTAGCGCCACGGCAGTAGGACCGTCGCCGGGTTGGCGATCTGCTTCGCCACGGCCCCCACGAGTTCGCGCTGCCGCTGGATGCGTCCGAGGTCGCCGAGGGGATCCTCGTGGCGCATGCGCGCGTACGCGAGCGCGGTCGGGCCGTTGAAGGTCTGGCAGCCGGCCTTGACGTGCAGGTTCGACAGCGGATCGTCGTAGTTCTGGGGCGGGCACATGGTGACGCCACCCACGGCGTCCACGATGCTGACGAACCCGCCGAAGCCGATCTCGGCGTAGCCGTCGACGCGCAGCCCGGTGGTCTTCTCCACCGTCTGGACGAGCAGCTTCGCGCCGCCGACCGAGTAGGCGGCGTTGATCTTGTCCTTGCCGCGGCCGGGAATCGCCACGTACGAGTCCCGCGGGATCGAGATGAGCGCCGTCTTCCCCGAGGGCGGCACGTACAACAGCATCAGGGTGTCGGAGCGGCGTCCGGCGTCGTCGCCGGTCCCGAGCTTCTGCTGCTCGGCGGGCGAGAGTCCCTCGCGGGAGTCGGAGCCGACCAGGACGTAGAGCTGTCCGGGCTGGTACGCCGGGCGGGCTCCGGTGGGCGTCGCGTCCGCGCGACCCAACGAGCCGAACGCCATGACCGGCACCGCGACCAGGTAGACGACGAACGCGACGAGCGCCAGAGCGACCAGCCCGACGATCCGGCGGGGTGTGAGCGGACGCCAGCGCGGTCCGGACGGGGGGCGGACGGGGGGCGAGGGTCGCGCTGCGGTCGTCGGTAGCGCTGCGGTCGTCGGTCGCGCTGCGGTCGTCGGTAGCACTGCGGTCGTCGGTCGTGCCGCGGGCGGGGCGGGGCGAGGCGACGGCGCGGACCGGGGGTAGTCCGCGACCGGGGTCGGGGCGGGCAGCAGATCGGCCGCGGTCCGCGACCGGGACGCGGGGGCGGACGTCCGGGGACGGGTCTCACCGTAAGGATCGGATGCCGCGGGGCGCCCCCGCGAGCGCGCCGCGGACATGCTCGCCTGGCCGACGGGCTCGGGCATGGCGTCGACGGAGGAGGCGGCATCGTCCGCGTAGCGCCCGCGGCGATACAGCCAATCCTCGTCGTCGGATCGAGCCATGTTTTCACCGTAGCCGCGGACTTCTCGCGCCGAATCGGCCGGAGATGACGATGTGCGGGCCCTTGAGGACCCGTAGTCCTATGTTTGGGTACGACTGGGGACCGGCGTCACCGCGCCCACGGGTTCGCCGTGCCCCAGCACCGGGGAGGTGGCGAGGCGGGCGAGGGCGGCGTCCGACACCCCCGGAGCGCCCCGCAGCAACTCGGCGAGCAGGACCCCGCGGGCGCGGGTCGAACCGTCCACGATCTTGACCGCGAAGCCGCGACCGTCCGGGAGGCCGACGGCGAAGACGCCCTCGGCGCCGTCCTTGGCGATGAGGCCCGCGACGTCCTGCATGAGAAGGGTGGCGTCGCGTCCGGTGCCGCCGACGAGGTCGGGGTGGGTGCGCATCGCGTCCGCCACGCGGCGCTCGGGCCCGTCGGTCGCCGCGGCGATGCGTCCGAAGGCGCGCGCGAGCCCGACCAGGGGAAACGCGTGGATGGGCGCCCCACAGCCGTCGATGGCGTCGGCGACGATGCGCTCGCCGGCGAGGTCGGCGACGGTGGCGCGGATCAGTGCCTGGAGGGGGTGTCCGGGGTCGCGGTAGCCCGCGGTGGGCCAGCCGGCCGCGACGCAGGCGGCAAGCATCCCGGCGTGCTTGCCGGAGCAGTTCTGCGCAAGCGCGGCGCGGGGGCGGCCCGCGCGGATCCAGGCGATGCGCGCGTCCTCGTCGACGGGGAAGTCGGGGGTGTTGTCGAGGTCGGCGAGGGCGAGTCCGGAGGCGGCGAGGCTGGCGGTGACGCCGGTGAGGTGGACGTCCTCGCCGCTGTGGCTGGAGCACGCGAGCGCGAGGTGGGGGACGCTCAGCCGGGTGCCCGCACGCACCATGGCCACGGCCTGGAGGGGCTTGGCCGACGACCGCGGGAACACCGGCGTCGTGGCGTCACCGACGGCGTGGGCGAGCGTGCCATCCGCGGCGGTGACCGCCGCGAGGCCGTGATGCACGGACTCCACGAAGCCGTTGCGGACCACCCGCGCCACCGGCGGCGCGCTTTCGAGACCAATCACGTCCGTGAGGATAGATCGCGGCGTTGGTCCGGCCGACCGGAGGTGAATTGTTGCCGCCCGGGAGGGGGTCAGGAGACGTCGAAGGCCTTGAGCCGCTTCTCGTTGGCGCTGGGGGCCAGGTGAATCGTGTGACGCAGCAACGAAAAGCGGGAAAAGGCCTGGAGGGGGCGCAGACCCCCTCGTCGCGGGCCCTCCACCACGCCCCGGACGGTCCAAAACGCCCCGTCTGGACGCTCGGGTCGTGCGTGACGGCCCGTCCGGACCCCCGCATCGTGCGCCACCCCCGCCCGGACCCCCGCATCGTGCGTCACCGCCCGTCCGGACCCCCGAATCGTGCGTCACCGCCCGTCCGGAGCGTCTGCCGCGGGCCCTTCCGCACGCCAGACGAGACCCCGACGGGGCCGGGACCACCACGCCGGGGGCCCGTGGCAGGATGGCGGCATGATCCGCGCGGTGGTGTTCGACTTCGGCCACGTGCTCTCCTCGGGCGAGGGCATCTACTGCGAGCCGGCGAGGCTGCTCGGGGTCGAACCCGAGGCGGTCGAGGCGCTGTACTGGCGCGACCGGCGCGCCTACGACGAGGGCGGGTCCGACCGCGACTACTGGGCGCCCATCCTGGAGGGCCTCGGCAAGCCCGTCGCCCCGGAGACGATCCGGCAGTTGGCGCTGCTGGACGCTGCGGTCTGGACGGCGACGGTCCGACCCCAGGCGCTCCAGATCGTCCAGGACGTGCGCGCCGCCGGACGCCTCGTCGCCATCGTCAGCAACGCCCCCGCCGTCATGGACGCTGCGTTCTTCGAGGCCCCCTACGCCGAGGACGCCGACTACTGGTTCGTCTCCGCGGCCATGGGCATCACCAAGCCGAACCCGGCGGTCTACGAGCGCGTGACGGAGGTGCTGGAGGTGGAACCGTCCGAGATCGCGTTCGTGGACGACCGTCAGCCCAATGTCGACGCCGCGGACGCCTTCGGCTGGGTCGCGCACACCTGGGTGTCGGACGCCGACACCCGCGCCTGGCTGGTGGACCTCGGCGTCCTGAGCTGACGCGCCCTACGCCAGGGTCGCCACCAGGATCGCCTTGATCGAGTGCATCCGGTTCTCGGCCTGGTCGAACACGATGGACGCTTCGGACTCGAAGACCTCGTTCGTCACCTCAAGCTCCGCCAGCCCGAACCGCTGGAAGACGTCCTCGCCGATGCTCGTCTCGCGGTCGTGGTAGCTGGGCAGGCAGTGCATGAACCTCGCGTCCGGGTTGCCGGTCGCCTCCATGACTTCGCGGTTGACCTGGTAGGGCGACAGCAGCGCGATGCGGTCGGCCCACACGTCGGGGGTCTCGCCCATGCTCACCCACACGTCGGTGTGGACGAAGTCGCACCCCCGGACGCCCGCACGCACGTCGTCGGTGACACTCACCTTCGCGCCGGTCTCCTCGGCGATCCGCTGCGCGGTGGCGACCAGCTCGCGGGCGGGCTGTAGCGGCTCGGGCGCGACGATCCGGACGTCGTGACCCATCATCGCCCCGGCGATCAGCAGCGAGTTGCCCTGGTTGAACCGCGCGTCTCCGAGGTAGGCGAACGTGATGTCGCCCCCGGACCGTCCGCACGACTCGCGCATGGTGAACATGTCGCACAGGCTCTGCGTCGGGTGCCACTCGTCGGTGAGGCCGTTCCACACCGGGACAGTCGAATGCGCGGCCATCGTCTCCACCACCGACTGGTGCCGGCCGCGGAACTGGATGCCGTCGTACAGCCGGGAGAACACCCGTGCGGTGTCGGCCGCGGACTCCTTGACGCCGATGTGCGACCCCTGCGGATCCAGGAACGTCACGTGCGCACCCATGTGGTGCGCCGCCACCTCGAAGGACGCCCGGGTCCGCGTCGACGCCTTCTCGAAGACCAGCGCGAGGTTGAGCCCCGTCAACCTCTGCACCTCGCGACGCTCGCGACGCAGCGTCTTCATCTCGCCGGTGAGCGCCAACAGGTGCTCCCACTCGGACACGGTGAAGTCGACTTCCTTGAGGAAGTGGCGTCCGTGGAGATCGATGGTCACAGCGGGGCCTTTCGCTTCGACGTTTGAAACACTGCCGGGATGTCCCCCAAGATGGGAAGACGGCAATTGTGCCGGTGTCGGAGGGATCACCACCAGTGCTCGTACGTTTCGTGGTCAGCGCCCTGTCGCTCGGGGTAGCGACGTGGGTCCTGCCCGGCCTCACCCTCCAGCCCGGTCCGTTCGCCGACCAGGCCGTCACCATCGCGATCGTGGCCGCGATCTTCGGGCTCGTGAACTCCCTGACCAAGCCGCTGTTCGGGATGGTCCAGGGTCCGCTGCTGCAGATCCTCCTCGGCCTCGGCCTGTTGGTCATCAACGCGTGCCTGCTGCTGCTCACCTCGTGGGTGTGCGCGCAGTTCCACGTCGGGTGGAGCGTCGACGGCTTCTGGTGGGCGCTTCCGGGAGCCGCCATCGTGTCGACGGTGAGCTTCGTCCTCAACGTGTTCGTCGTACGCCGCGGCGAGGAGCATCGATGACCGATCCGCTGTCCGTCGTCTTCGTCTGCTGGGGCAACATCTGCCGCTCGCCGATGGGCGAGTTCGTCGCCCGCGCGTGGGCCGCACGCGAGGGCATCGACGGTGTCCGCTTCACCTCCGCCGGCGTCAGTTCCGAGGAGCAGGGCAATCCCATCGACCGCCGCGCCGCCTCGGTCCTGGCCGCGCACGGCTACCCCTCGGGCGGGCATCGCGCCCACCGCATCTCCGCGGCCGAGGTGGCGGACGCCGACCTGGTCCTCGGCTTCGAACCCCTTCACGTCGCCCGCCTGCACGGGCTGGCCCCGCGCGCGGACAACATCCGTCTGGTCACGGATTTCGATCCGGACGCCGCCCCGGGCTCGGGTATCGACGACCCCTGGTACGGCAACCGGACCGACTTCGAGGAGACCCTCGCGTCCGTCGAAGCCGCGATGCCCGCGCTCATGGACTGGCTCCGCACACACTCCCCGCAACCGACCGCGGGGGCGGACCGAGGCTGAGCCCGCGGCGTCCGCGGCCCGACCCGCCGCACCCGCGGCGTCCGGACGCCGAGCAAGCGCACCCGAGCCGTGCCGGGGGCGTCCGTACCCCCGGCGGGGGGCGACGGTTAGACTGCGCCCATGCACATCCTCGTTGTCGACGACGACCAGGCCGTTCGGGACTCGCTCCAGCGCTCGCTGCAGTACAGCGGGTACGACGTGGCCACCGCGTCCGACGGCATCGAGGCGCTGGCGCACCTGACCGGCTCGCGGGCGGACGCGGTCATCATGGACGTGATGATGCCCCGCCTCGACGGCCTTGAGACGACGCGGATGTTGCGGTCGCAGGGCAATGACGTCCCGATTCTGGTGTTGACGGCCCGGGACGCCGTGGGCGACCGTGTCGACGGCCTGGACGCCGGCGCCGACGACTACATGGCCAAGCCGTTCGCGCTCGACGAGTTGCTGGCGCGGCTGCGCGCGCTGACGCGCCGGTCGCGTCCGGACGCCGAGCCCGAGCTGGGCACGACGGTGCAGCAGGCGCTGGCGTTCGAGGATCTGCGCGTCGACCTGGCCACCCGCGAGGTGACCCGCGACGGACGCCGCATCTCGCTCACGCGCACCGAGTTCGCGTTGCTGCAGACCTTCATGGAGCACCCGCGGCGCGTGCTGGAGCGGTCGTGGCTGCTCAACGAGGTGTGGGGCTTCGACTTCCCGACGACGGCGAACTCGCTCGAGGTCTACATCGGCTACCTGCGTCGCAAGACCGAGGCCGAGGGCGCGTCGCGGCTGATCCACACCGTGCGCGGCATCGGCTACGTGCTGCGGGAGTCGCCGCCGTGATGCGGCGGTTCCTCGACCGGATCTCGTTCGCCAGCCGTCCCCTCCAGGACCGGCTCGCTTGGCTGATCGCGCTGGCCGTGCTCGGCGCGGTCGCCGCGACCGGGATCGCGGCGTACTTCCTGACGACGCTGACCGTCTACGACCAGCTCGACAACGAGCTCGTGGACGTCGCCAAGATCACCTCCACGACCCTCAGCGAGGATCTGGAGAACATGGGCGGCATCGACGCCTCCGCCATGCGTGCGGCGAACGTGACGGTCATGCTCGTCCGCTCGGACAAGCACACGATCTCGATGCCGGGACGGTCCACGACGCTCGACATCGGCGACGACGAGGTGGCGGTCGCGCGCACGGCCATCGGCCACTCCGCGCGGACGGGCGTCGACTCCGCCGGCGCGCTCGTGCGGCTGGTCGCGGTGCCGTTCCAGTCGGACGCCGCGGCGAACACCCAGCATTACGCGCTGGTGATCGGGCGTCCGTTGGGTCCGACGCTGAACATCCTGCAGATTCTGGGATGGTCGCTGCTCGTGTTCGGCGGCATCGGCGCGACGATGGCCGCCGCGCTGGGATATGCGATCTCGAAGTCGGGTATCGGTCCGATCCGGCAGTTGTCGGACGCCGTGGCGCGCATCGCGGCGACGAACCAGTTGGAGCCGGTGGCGATCCGGGGGGACGACGAGGTCGCCGATCTGGGACGGTCCTTCAATCGGATGCTCAAGGCCCTCGCCAGCTCGCAGGAGCGGCAACGGCGGTTGATCGCGGACGCCGGCCACGAGCTGCGGACGCCGCTGACGTCCATGCGGACCAACGTGGAGTTGCTCGTCGTGGACGAGAAGCAGGGCATGCTCCCGCCCGGCGCCCGCGGGGACATCCTGCGCGATGTCGCGGCGCAGTTGGGCGAGTTCACGTCCCTGGTCGGCGATTTGGTGCAGCTCTCCCGCGACGACCGCGTCGCCGCCGCCCCCGAAGCCGTCGACCTGCGCGAGGTGGTAGAGAGCGCGCTGGCGCGGGTGAAGCGGCGCGGTCCGGGCATCGTGTGGGATGTCGAGCTCAACCCCCTGTATCTGGTCGGCGAGCCGGACGCCCTCGAGCGGGCCGTGACGAACCTCCTCGACAACGCCGTGAAGTTCTCGCCCCCGGGCGGGACCATCCACGTGCACCTCGGCGGGGACCGCCTGCGCATCGCCGACCAGGGTCCGGGCATCGCGGAGGAGGATCTGCCCCACGTGTTCGAGCGGTTCTACCGCTCCGATCAGGCCCGCACCACGCCCGGGTCGGGGCTGGGGTTGTCCATCGTCGCGCAGACCATCCAGGCGCACGGCGGGTGGGTGAAGGCGGGTCGTTCGACGGAGGGTGGCGCCGAGTTCACCGTCCGGCTGCCGGGGTCCGCGACGCCTCCGGAGGAGGACGTCGACGATCCGGACGCCGACCTCGCCCCGTTCATGGATTGACGCGTCGGTCCGCCGGGGTCGCGGTGTCGATGGGTGCGCCGCCGCGGTTCAGGGGTGCTGGGGTTCCTCGGGCTCCGGGGGCAGGTAGGTCCGGACGTATGCGTCGCGTTCGTTGCGGACGCCGTCCGCTTCGTCCGTGCGTCCGAGGTCGTCGAGGATCCACGCGAGGGTGGCCAGGGCCCCCTGAAAGGAGCCACCGAACGCGCTCGGAAGGTGCCGCGCGAACTCCCGATACAGCTCGACGGCCTCCCCCGCCACCGACAGCGC
>CAYZXQ010000069.1:0-12217 GCA_964482465.1 uncultured Nigerium sp.
GATCGAGTGGTTCCGGCTCATCTCGCCCGACCCGTCCTCGCCAAGAACAGCATTAATCAGCGGTTCCCTAGCGGCCAGACCGGCGTCGCCTACACCAAGTGCCCCTGGACGTTGGGGTCGGTGCCATTGGGCGAGCGTCGACGCGATGTGCCGCAGATCGGTTTGTCCTGAGGCGAGGGGGATGACGCGGTCGTAGGCGTCGTCGGGGGCTTCGTTCCAGGCGCCGCTGAGGTCGAGGAAGACGACGGTTGTGAGCCGTCTGAGTCCTCGGGCTTCCGTCCACGAGTGGGTGGTCGGGGGCCGGGGATCCGAGCGGGTAGTGGATCACGTTTGTATAGTTGGCAGGCGCGCATTTGTATAGTTCGTATGCTCATGTCTGCTAAGTTCGCGCTATGGAGCTGAGCCACGTCGTTGCGCGCAGGGTCACGGAGATCGTGGTGTCCCAGGCGGAGGTGGAGCCGGTCCTGGCCCTCCACGGGCCGCGCTCGGTGGGGAAGTCGACCGTCTTGCAGATGTGTGCTAGCAGGTTCGGAGTGGACATCGTCGATCTCGACGATGTCGAGGTGCGCGAGGCCGTCGAGGGCAACGTCACCGCGGCGGTGGCCCAGGGCAGGCCGTTGTGTGTGGACGAATATCAGCGGCTTCCGCTGATCCTCGACGGCATCAAGGCACGGCTCAACCGGGAGGGCAGCCTCCCAGGCACGGCGATCCTCACGGGGTCGACGCGCCAGGACGCCCTCCCTCGCTCCGCGCAGGCGCTGACTGGCCGTCTTCATTCGATGGTGATCTGGCCGCTCTCGCAAGGCGAGATCGCCGGCGTACGGGAGGATCTGCTCGCCCAACTGCTGACCGATGCGCAGGCCGCGGTGAACGCCATCCCGTTCTCGCCGACCGAGCGCGGCGACTATGTGGATCGGGTCTGCGCTGGGGGCATGCCGTTGGCGTTGCGCCGCTCAGGTCCTGCCCGGGCGCGGTGGTTCGACGACTTCATCCGCACCTCCATCGAGCGGGACGCCGTGGAGCTGACGCGCATCCGGGAGCGTCAGGCTCTCGCCGATCTGATCGCCTATCTGGCCGCTCACACGGGCCAGATCCTCAACGTCTCGGCCGCGGCCGAGCAGCTGGGGATCAGCAGGATCACCGCCGACAGCCATCTGCGGCTCCTCGAGGACCTGTTTTTGGCGGTCCGGCTGCCCGCATGGGGTAAGACGCTGCGTTCCAGGGTCACGGCGCGACCCAAGATCCACGTCGTGGACTCCGGGTTGGCCGCACGCCTGCTGCGGTTGACCCCGGAGAAGCTGGTCGGGATCGACCCCACATCGCTGACCGAGTTCGGTCACCTGCTCGAGACTTTCGTCGTCGGCGAGCTGCGCAAGCAGGCCTCCTGGCTCGAGGAGCCGCCACTGCTCGGGCACTGGCGCACCAGCGACGGCGCGGAAGTCGATCTGATCGTCGAGCGGGACGATGGTCGCGTCCTTGCCGTCGAGGTGAAGGCCAGTGAGCGGGCGTCTGGTGGCGACTTTCGTGGCCTCGCTCAGCTGCGTGACCTCCTGGGTGACCGGTTCCTCGGCGGGGTCATGCTCACCACCGGGCGGCGCTCCTACACGTACGACGACCGCCTCAACGTCATGCCCATCGACCGGCTCTGGACCCCGATCCAGGACGGCCCGCTCAGCGCCTGATGGTGGTGGCCCTCCATGAGGGCCACGAACCGTACGACTCGACTCCCGTCGACGCACCCCTACTTTGTACGGGTGCGTCCCCCACCCGCACCTTCCACGGCGGTGAGATCGTCGGCGGTGTCACTGTGTGGATGGTGATCGTTGCGGGCGTTGGCGCGTTGGGGCTGTTTTTGGCGTGGCAGGCCCGCAATCCGGGGGAGCCGCTGCTGCCGCTCGGGTTGCTGCGTAACCGCAACTTTGCGGTGGCTAATACCACGATCAGCATGGCGGCGTTTGCCGTGCAGTGCTTCCCGCTGCCTTTGATGTTCTATCTTCAGGACGTCCGGGGTCTTACTCCGACCCTGAGTGCCCTGTTGTTGGCGCCGTCGGCGATCGTGTCGGCGGGGTTGGCGCGGGTGGTCGGACGCATGGTGGACCGCGCCGAGAATCCCCGCCAGATTGTCGTGCCGAGCCTCGCGGTGGCGGCCGCGGACGTCGCGGGCTCGGCTGTCGCGATGGCCGAGGTCCTGTGGCTCCCCGTCGCGGCGTACACCGTAGGTGCCCTCGTCGCTTGGTTCTTCCTGCCGTACGTGCAGCGCACGAAGTAGGCGTCCTGGGGTCTTGCGCCCATCCTCACCTCTCGATACCGTGGGTATTGAATACCGACGGTATCGAGAGGTGTCATGGCTGAGACCCGGACGCGCCCCCGGCGCGAAGACGTACGCCAGGCGATCCTGGCCCAGGCCCTGGAGTCGTTCGAGCGGGACGGCTACGCCGCCACCACGCTCGCCGGCATCGCCGCGGCGTCCGGCTTCACCAAGGGCGCGGTGTACTCCGGCTTCGGCAGCAAGGCCGAGCTGTTCGCGGAGGCGTGCGCCGGCCGCTTCGCCCGCGTGAGCGAGGCACTGATGGCCGAGGTCGGTCCGGCGCTGGCCAGCGGGGGAGACCGGGCCGCGATCGTGGCCCAGGTGGCCGACGCCATCACGACCGCAACGCTGGATTCCCCGGTGCCCTGGCAGGTGCTCCAGAACGAGTTCCGCGCCGTGGCGATGCGGGACGACGCCGTCCGGGCGGTCTACCACGACTTCACCGCCCGCCGGGTGGCGATCCTCGTGGACCTCTTCGCCGCCAACTCCTATCTCGGACGCCTAGAGCGCGGCGCGCTGGAGCGCTCCGCGTTCGTGGTCCTCAGCCTCGTGAACGCGCTGGCCCTGGAGCACTGGGCGTCCCCGGACGTGGTCGACCCCGGCACGATCCGTGCGATCGCCACGTCCTTCCTCGACTCCAACCTGCCGCGCCCCTGACGCGGCGAGCAGAAAGAAGGTTTCGATGTATCACAGCAACGGCAACTACGAGGCGTTCGCCCGTCCGCGCAAGCCGCGGGGTGCCGACACCAAGCGTGCCTGGATCGTGGGCTCCGGCCTCGCCGGGCTGGCCGCGGCGGGCTTCCTCATCCGCGACGGCCAGGTGCCCGCGGACCGCATCACGATCCTCGAGGCGTCCGCCCTGCCCGGCGGTGCGTGCGACGGGATCGAGGATCCGGCGTCCGGCTTCAAGATCCGCGGCGGTCGCGAGATGGAGGACCACTTCGAGTGCCTCTGGGACCTGTTCCGGTCCGTCCCGTCGTTGACGACCCCGGACGCCTCGGTGCTCGACGAGTTCTACTGGCTCAACAAGGACGACCCCAACTTCTCGCTCATGCGCGCCACGAAGGATCGCGGCGCGGACGGCGAGACCAACGGCCGCTTCGACCTGTCGAAGAAGGCCCAGAAGGATCTCGTCAAGCTGTTCCTCGCCCGCAACGAGGACCTCTACGACAAGCGCATCAGCGACGTCCTGGGTCGCGACTTCCTCGACAGCACCTTCTGGCTGTACTGGCGGACGATGTTCGCGTTCGAGGAGTGGCACTCGGCGCTGGAGATGAAGCTGTACGTGCAGCGGTTCGTCCACCACATCGGCGGTCTGCCCGACTTCTCGGCGCTCAAGTTCACCCAGTACAACCAGTACGAGTCGCTGATCCTGCCGCTCGTGACGTGGTTGCAGGACGCCGGCGTCCGGTTCCAGTACGACACGCGCGTGACCGACGTGCGCTTCGACATCACGGCCCACCGCAAGGCAGCACGCCGGATCGAGTGGGAGCGCGGTGGGCAACCCGGCGGGCTCGACCTGACCGACGACGACCTGGTGTTCGTCACCAACGGCTCCTGCGTGGAAAACTCCGCCTGGGGAGACCACACCACCCCGCCGGCGTGGGATCCCGAGGTGCGCGCGGGCGGCACGTGGGCGCTGTGGCGGGCCATCGCGCGCCAGGACCCCTCGTTCGGACGCCCCGACGTCTTCTGCACCCACCCGGAAGAGACGCAGTGGGAGTCGGCCACGCTGACCACGCTGGACGACCGCGTCCTGCCCTACCTGGAGCGGATCTGCCGACGCGACCCGCTGTCGGGTCGCGTGGTGACCGGCGGCATCGTGACGGTGCGCGACTCGGCCTGGCTGATGTCGTGGACCATCAACCGCCAGCCGCACTTCGCCGCCCAGCCCGACGGCTTGGTCACGGTCTGGATCTACTCGCTGTTCACCGACCGCCCGGGCGACTTCGTCGCCAAGCCCATGCGCGAGTGCACCGGGCAGGAGATCGCGGCCGAGTGGCTCTACCACCTCGGCGTCCCCGTCGACCAGATCGCCGAGCTGGCCGCCACGTCGGTCACCTGCCTGCCCTGCATGATGCCGTTCATCACCGCCTTCTTCGAGCCGCGCCGCGCCGGGGACCGCCCAGACGTCGTCCCCGACAAGGTCGTGAACTTCGCGTTCCTCGGCCAGTTCGCCGAGACCGACCGGGACACCATCTTCACCACCGAGTACTCGGTCCGGACGGCCATGGAGGCGGTCTACACGCTGCTCGACATCGAACGCGGCGTCCCGGAGGTGTTCGGCTCGGTCTACGACGTGCGCATGCTGATGAAGGCGGCCGTCCGCTCCCGCGACGGGCAGAAGCTCAAGCTGCCCGCGCCGCTGAAGCGCCGCCTCGACAAGACCGTCATCGGTGAGCTGCTGTCCCGGTACGAGGTGGCCTGACATGACCGAGCCCGTCATCCCCGCGACCATGCTCGCCGAGCGCTTCACCGCGGCCACCCGCGCGGTGACGCTGGAGGAGATCCCGGTTCCCGAGCCGGGACCGGGCCAGGTGCTCATCAAGGTCGCCTACTGTGGCATCTGCCACAGCGATCTGTCGCTCATCGACGGAACCTTTCCCGCGTCCCTGGCCGTGGTGACCCAGGGTCACGAGGTGTCCGGGACGGTCGTGAAGGTCGGTCCGGGCGTCGTGCAGTGGCGGGTGGGGGACCGCGTCATCCCGTCGGCGGGCCGCGCGTGCCTGCGCTGCCGCAACTGTCTGCGCGGCAACTTCGCGGGCTGCCTGGCGCTGCAGCTCATGGCCTTCGCGTTCGACGGCGGCTGGGCCGAGTACCTGGTCTCCTCCGCCATCGGTTGCACCCGCGTTCCCGACAATGTGCCGCTCGACCAGGCGGCCCTGCTCGCGGACGCCGTGTCGACGCCGTTCGCCGCAGTCGTCCGCACGGCCCGGGTCCACCCCGGCAACGCCGTGGGCGTCTGGGGCGTCGGCGGGGTCGGGACGCACCTGGTGCAGTTGGCCCGCATCGCGGGCGCCGTGCCGATCGTCGCCGTCGACCTCAACGACGCCGCCCTGGACCGCGCCAAGCGGCTCGGGGCCGACTACTCGTTCCGCGCCGACGACCCGGACCTGCTCGACAAGATCACCGCCGCCACCGGCGGACGGATGCTCGACGTCGCGTTCGACGCCGTCGGCATCACCTCGTCGGCCCGGCAGGCCGTCTCGGCGCTGGACGCCAACGGCCAGGTCGTCACCGTCGGCATGAGCCAGCAGCACATCGACGCCGGGTCGTTTCTGGAGTTCTCCCTGCGTCGTAAGCAGGTCAAGGGCCACCTGGGCTACCAGGTCCAGGACATCGCCATGCTCGCCGAGATGCTCAGCTACGGCCGGCTCGACCTGTCCGGGTCGATCTCGGCGGTCGTGCCCCTCGCCGAGATCCACCGGGGCATCGAACTGATGGACAAGCGGATCGACGACCCGATCCGCATCCTCGTCCAGCCCTGAGCCACGCCGTCAGCGGCGCCCTGCGGCCTGGCACCGCAGGGCCCGCACGGCGTCGTCGCGCCGCTCGGACACCAGCCGCGCCACGTAGTCGGGGAGCTCGATCTCGGCCGTGAACGCGTCCAGGCGGTCGACGAACGCGGCGTCCGCCAGCGGGCGCGGGAACAGCAACCCGAGCACGTGCTGGCGGATCGTCGTGCTTCGGTCGCCCCAGCCGTCGCGGTTCTCGGCCACCGCCCGCACCACGTCGAGGTACCGCTCGACGTAGGGGGTGAGGATCTCGTCCTGGTCGAGTTGCCAGAACTGCATGCACACCTGGACGTGGGTTTCGTTCGGGGTGGCCGGGTCGAGGGCTTGGGCCCAGGCCGCGGCCTTGGCGTCCGCAGCCCGCGAGGCGGACCGGGCGCCGGCCGCCTTCTCCGCGCCCGTCACCGTCTTGTCGGACGCCGCCTCGGCGTCGATCTCGGCCTGCGAGGCGGCTCCCACGCGGGCCAACTCGGTGAGCAGGCGCCAGCGGAGGTCGGCGTCCACGACCAGGCCCGCGGGGACGTCCCGGCCGTCCAGCCAGGCGCGCAGGACCGCGGCGGCGTCGGCGTCCCGGACCGACACGGCCAGCGCCCGCGCGAGCGCGAGCTGGTGGTCGGAGCCGGCGTCGGCGCGCGCGAGCAGGTCCGTCAGGCCCGCGGTGAACCGGTCGGCGAGCGCGGCGCGCTCGGGGCGCGGGG
Source organism: uncultured Nigerium sp. (assembly GCA_964482465.1). Taxonomy (GTDB): domain Bacteria; phylum Actinomycetota; class Actinomycetes; order Propionibacteriales; family Propionibacteriaceae; genus Propioniciclava. The sequence goes on from CAYZXQ010000069.1 coordinate 6,519, forward strand.
CGTAGTAGTCGATGGCGGCGCGGGCCTGGGACAGCAGCGCCGTGACCGCCGTCAGGTCGGTCTCGACGCCGACCCCGCGCAGGACAAGGTCGACGTAGTCGGACGCCGTCATCTCGGCATCGCGGCACAGATCCCAGGTCGCGCCCCAGCACAGGGCGCGCGCCAGTGGATCGTCCAGGGTCTCGACGTGCGCCACCAAGGTGGCGAGCGAGCGCTCGTCCAGGCGGATCTTCGCGTAGGTGAGGTCGCCGTCGTTGAGCAGGATCAGGTCGGGACGAGGGCTGCCGGCGATGCCGGGGATCTCGGTCCGGGGGCCGTCGATGTCGTATTCGGTGGCCTCGGTCCGGACGAGCCGGCCCTCCACGAGGTTGTAGAACCCGACCGCCAGGCGGTGACGGCGCAGGGTCGGCCAGTCGGGATGCGCGGTCTGTACGACGGCGAACGAGGTGAAGCGGCCCTCGTCGTCGGTGGTGAAGTCGGCCGTCATCGTGTTGACGCCGGAGGTCTGGAGCCACTGGTCGGTGAAGAAGGACAGGTCGCGCCCGGACGCCTCCTCCAGGGCCGTCAGCAGGTCGGGCAGTTCGGTGTTGCCGAAGGCGTGGCGCTGGAAGTAGGTGCGGACGCCCGCCAGGAACGGCTCCTGCCCGACGAAGGCGACGAGCTGCCGCAGGGCGGAGGCGCCCTTGGCGTAGGTGATGCCGTCGAAGTTCAGCTCGACGGCCTCGAGGTCGTACATGTCGGCGGCGATGGGGTGCGTGGACGGGAGCTGGTCCTGGCGGTAGGCCCACGTCTTGCGCTGGTTGCTGAACGTCGCCCACGGGTTGGTGCGGTCGCCGTGCTCGCGGCGGATCTCGTCCTGGGCGAAGTGGGAGGCCCACTCGGCGAAGGACTCGTTCAGCCACAGGTCGTCCCACCAGGTCATCGTCACGAGGTCGCCGAACCACATGTGCGCCATCTCGTGGAGGATCGTGTTGTCGCGGGTCTCGTACGCGGCGGACGTCTGGCGGCTGCGGAAGATGAACTCGTCGCGGAAGGTGATGCAGCCGGCGTTCTCCATCGCGCCGAAGTTGAACTCCGGGACGAACACCTGCGCGTAGTCGGCGAACGGGTACGGCTGGCCGAAGTGACGCTCGAAGACCTCGAAGCCGCGCTGGGTGGTGGTGAGGATGTGGTCGGCGTCCAGATAGTCGGCGAGCGACGCCCGGACCGCCACCGACAGCGGGATCGTCGAACCGTCCGGGCGGGTGTAGACGTCGGTCACGGTGTGGAACTCGCCGGCGCACACGGCGGTGATGTAGGTGGCGATCCGGGGCGTGGGGGCGAACGTCCACACCGCGGTCCCGTCGCCCTGCGGCACCCCGGCGACGGCGGGGGAGTTGGACAGGACCGTCCAGGAGGCGGGCGCGGTGACCGTGAACGCGAAGGTCGCCTTGAGGTCGGGCTGCTCGAACGTGGCGAACATGCGGCGGGCGTCCGCGACCTCGAACTGGCTGTAGAGGTAGACCCGGTCGTCCGCGGGATCCACGAAGCGATGCAGGCCCTCGCCGGTCCGGCTGTACCGCATCACGGCGCTCACGACGAGCTCGTGCTCGCCGGCGCTCAGGTCGAGGGCGAGGCGCTCGCCGTCGAAGGCCTCCGCGGGCAGCTCGACGCCGTCCAGGGTCGCGGCGAGCACCCGCTCGGCGATGAGGTTGGCGTGGGTCGAGGTCGCCTCCGAGCGGAACGTCACCCTCGTCGTGGAGGAGAACGTGGCGTCCGGACGCTCCAGCGGCGTGCCGTCGGGCAGGCGTCCGGCGAGGTCGACGGCGACCTCGTAGGCGTGGACGTCCAGCACCGCGGAGCGGGCCTGCGCCTCGGCGCGGGTGATGTTGGCGGGGAACATGGCTGACACCTCGTCATCGTGGGGGAACGAGAGGACCCTACCGAGCGGCACCCCGGACGCGGACATGCTGTGAAGAACGAAGGGGCCCAACGGAGCGTCGGCGCCGGTGTCTAGGGTAGGCGTCATGACGCAGCAGGTGGACTTCTGGTTCGATCCGATCTGCCCGTGGGCCTGGATGGCCTCACGCTGGATGCTGGAGGTGGAGCGGGTCCGCGAGGTCCGCACGCGGTTCCACGTGATGAGCCTGGCGGTGCTGAACGAGGGCCGCGACCTGCCCGAGGAGTACCGCCGGCTCATGGACGAGGCCTGGGCGCCCGCGCGCGTGGCGCTGGCGGTCGAGCGGGTCGCCGGTCCGGACGCCCTCGCCGCCTTCTACACCGCCGTCGGTACGCGGTTCCATCCCGGCGGGCAGCCTCGCGACCGCGCGACGCTGGCGGCGGCGCTGGCGGAGGTGGGACAACCGGCGGAGTGGGTGGATCTGGGCTGGACCGACGCCCACGACGACGCACTGCGCGCCTCCCATCACGCGGGGATGGATCCGGTCGGCGAGGACGTCGGCACACCCGTCCTCCACGTGAACGGCATGGCGCTGTTCGGTCCGGTGCTGTCCCCGGCGCCGACGGGCGAGGCGGCGGGGGACCTGTTCGACGGGATCGTCAAGGTCGCCGCGTATCCGGGCTTCTTCGAGCTGAAGCGGACGCGGACCGTCGGCCCGATCTTCGCGTGAGGGGCGGGCGGGGGCGTCCGAAATGGGATAGTGGCGGCATGCGCGTACACCTCGGCACCGACCACGCCGCCTACGAACTCAAGGAATACCTCGTGGCGGAGCTCACCGCCCTCGGCTACGAGGTCATCGACCATGGCGCGCCGACCTACGACGCCCTGGACGACTACCCGGTCTTCATCCTCCCGTGCGCCGAGGCGGTCGTCGCCGACCCCGGGTCGCTCGGCATCGTCCTCGGCGGGTCCGGCAACGGCGAGCAGATCGCGGCCAACAAGGTGGCGGGCGTCCGGGCCGCCCTGGCGTACAACCCGACGCTGGCGGGGTTGGCCCGCGAGCACAACGACGCCAATGTGCTGGCCCTCGGCGGCCGGATGCAGTCGTTGGAGGACGCCCTGGCCATGGTCGTGACGTTCCTGGACACCCCGTTCTCCGACGATCCCCGCCACATCCGGCGCCTGGAGATGATCGCCGCGTACGAGGCCGCCCACCGCGCCTGAGGCCTCCGTCAGCCGGACGCCTGCCCGCGCGCCCGCGTCACCAGGCGGGCGACGGCGGCGTCCGCGGCGCGCTCGGCTGCCTCGCGCTCCTCGGCGCTCGGGCGGGAAACCTCCCGGGCCCGCATCGCCCGCGCGGGAGTGACGACGCCGGTCACGCCGTCGCGTCCGAAGCCCTTGGTCGCCACGGACGCCAGCGTAGACTCCGAGACTCCACCACGAGGAGGGCTCGGATGCCGGAAGGCCACGTCACGCACCGGTTGGCGCGGTCGCTGACCGACGCCTTCGCGGGTCGTCCGGTGCGCGTGAGCAGTCCGCAGGGCCGGTTCGCCGACGCCGCCGCCCAGTTGGACGGGACGGTCCTGACGGGCGCCGAGGCGATCGGCAAGCACCTGTTCGTGGAGTTCGAGACCGATGCGGTCGTCTGGATCCATCTGGGCCTGATCGGCAAACTCCGTCTCGGCCCGGACGGTCCGCCGCCGCATCCCCAGACCCTGCGCTTGCGTGTCGCCGCCCGCGGCATCGCAGCCGATCTGCGCGGCCCGCAGTGGTGCCGGCTCGTCACGCCGGGGGAGCGCGCGGGCGTCGCCGCGGCGTCCGGGGCCGACCCGCTTCGTCCGGACGCCGACCCCGAGCGCGCCTGGGCGCGGGTGCACCGGTCGGCCAAGCCGGTCGGTGCGGTCCTGATGGACCAGGCGGCCTTCGCCGGCGTCGGCAACATCTTCCGCGCCGAGGTGCTGTTCCGGCACGGCATCGACCCGTTCCTGCCCGCCCGCGAGCTGCCGCGCGCGGCCTTCGACGCCGTGTGGGACGACCTCGTGCGGCTGATGTCCTACGCCGTCGAGCACGGCCGGATCGACAGCGTCCGCCCCGAGCATGCGCCCGAGGTCCAGGGACGCTCCCCGCGCGTGGACCGGCACGGCGGTGAGGTCTACGTGTATCGCCGCGCGGGCGACCCCTGCCTGGTGTGCGGGACGCCCGTGGCTCGTGCCGATTTCCACGGACGTTCGCTCTACTGGTGTCCGGCGTGCCAGCCGTCCGGGGCGGTGGGGTCGTGAGTCTCGAGGTCGCCGCGTCCGGGCGGCTGCTGAACGTCCTGCGCGACGGAGCGCCCGTGGCGACGCTGCGGCTCGGCATCCCGGGCGAACCCGAGCCCGATGCCGACCCGGACGTGGCCGCGGTCGCCCGCGTCGGGGACGTCACGGTCCGCGTCCGCCTCTTCCACGACACCGATGCCGTCAGCCTCATCACGACGCTCGATCACAGCGGGGCTGCGGACGCCGAGGTTCCAGCCGTCGGGCTCGCGCTGGAGCCCGAGCCGGGCTGGTCGGCCTGGGCCTGGAGTGCCGACACCGATGGCCTGGCGTTGCTCACGCGCGACGACGGCAGTCCGGGTGGGGTCGCGTGCACGCTGCGGCAGGGGTTCTGGCGCGCGGAACCTCAGCGTCCCGTCTTCGCCGCCGAGCCTGCCGACGCGGTGCTGTCGCCGGGGTCGGGTGCGTTCCACCTGGTGGCGCCGGGGACGACGCTGGCCGCCGGGCGGCGGCTGACGACGGTCCTGCGGGTGGCCGAGGTTGCGGACGCCGACGCCGCGGCCGGGTTGCTGCCGGGCTGGCTCCCCGACCTCGTGGCGCCCGAGGGCGCCGAAGTGCTGTTGCGGACGCCGGACGTCGGCGTCCTGCCCGGCCCTGGCGTGGACGCCGTGACGGTGGCGGACGCGCTCGCCCTCACCGGCCCCCCGGGGCATCGCGAGGTGGCGCTGCACGGCGTCCGGGGCGTCACCCGGCTGCGCGTGACGTGGGCGCCGCACCTGGCGCCGTGGCTGGCCGAGTACGCCCACGTGATGCGCTCGCGGCGTCCGTCGGCGGTGTCGACGGCGACCGGGGCGGTGGTCGCTGAGGCGCTGCATCGCCGGACCGTCCTCGACCCGGACGCCGCCCTCGACTGGCTCGAGCGCGAGGACTGGCTGGCGCGCTGCGACCTGCTGGGTGTCGCGGCAGCGTCAGCTCTGGCCGTCGAGACCGCGGACGCCGCCCTCATCGACGACGCGTGGCGGGCGCTGCGGGCGGCACCCACGGCGTCCGGGTTCGGGCTCGTGGCGCTGCGGCTGTGGCTCGCGACCGTCACGGTCACGGGGGCGGCGGCGGATCTGGCGGGGGAGTTGCGGCGCCGGCCCGGTCCGGACGCCGAGACCGAGCTCGTCCTGGGACTGCTCGGCCACGGGGACGCGGCCCAGGTCCGTCCCCGGCTGGCGGGGATCGTCCGGCGCCTGGGCGGGACGCTGCCCGGGCAGCCGCTGGGCTTGTCGGCCGCGGACGCCGCCCGCCTCGTCGGACTGCTGCGGCTCTGCCCCGAGGGCTGGGATATCGCGCCGCTGGCCGCCGAGACGGCCGAGAAGACCACCCGCTTGCTCCTGGCGGACTACGCCGACGGCCTGCACCGCAATCTGGATGGCTTGGCGTGGCTGTTGGTCGGCGGGTTGGGCATCTGAGGGACGCACGCCGTAGACTCCCGGGCGTCGACCGGGGCGTAGCGTAGTGGCTAGCGCGCCTGCTTTGGGAGCAGGAGACCGCAGGTTCGAGTCCTGTCGCCCCGACCA
>CAYZXQ010000070.1:0-12070 GCA_964482465.1 uncultured Nigerium sp.
TCATCTCGCCCGACCCGTCCTCGCCAAGAGCAGCATCAATCAGCGGTTCCTTAGGCGTCGGTGAAGATGAACGTCCGCTGCACCACGAAGTTGACCGTGGTGGCGATGCCTTGCGCCACCACGAACCCGACCACCTGGGCGACGGTGAGCCCGAAGCGCTCGTTCAGCCACGGCGCCAGCAGCGAGAACGTCCCGACTTGGAGCGCGAACGTGAGCAGGTAGAGCGCCACGACCGCGACGAACCGCCGCGTGGTGGTCGCCGCCTGGAACGTCCAGCGGCTGTTGATCGCGTAGGCCGTGACCGTCCCGGCGACCCACGACAGCGACTTGGCCGGGGTGTACCCCAGCCCCGCAAGGTTCATGAATGCCACGAGCAGCCCGAAGTCCACGATCGCCGACAGCCCACCGGTCACCACGAAGCGGAACAACTGGATGGACAGCGGCATCCGCTCGGCGGAGGCGGGCGTCTCGACGGCGGGCTTCCTCACCCGCCCATCGTAGGGTGGACGCGTGCAACTCCTCGTCTTCCTCCCCGGTCTGGGCCAGACACCGCTCACGTGGCAGGACCAGGTCGTCGACCTTCCCTCCGGCTGGAAGGCCGTCGCCCCTTGGCTCCGGGGCACCCGCCCCCACAAGCCCGCCGACTTCACGTTCGCGTCCGCGGCCGACGAGGCGTTGTCCCTCCTGCTGCCCCAGGGCGCCGACTCGGCGGCCTTCTGCGGGGCGTCCGTGGGGGCCTCCGTCGCCCTGACGGCGGCGGTCCGGGCCCCGGACGCCGTGTCGCGGCTCGTGCTCACGGGCGCGCAGATCAGTCCGCCGCGCGCCGCGATCGTGGCCCAACGCGCCGCGATCCGGCTCACGCCCCGCAAGCGGTTGGCCGGCATGAACATCGACAAGGACCGCCTGCTGCGCGTCCTGGACGAACTCGCCGAACTCGACCTGACCGGACACCTCCGTCAGGTCGTCCAGCCCACGCTCGTGGTGGCGGGCGGACGGGATCCGCGCGGGCTCAAGGACGCCGAGGCGCTGGTCGCGGCGCTGCCCCGCGCCCGCCTCGAGGTGGTTCCGGACGCCGGCGCGGACGTCCACGTGGAGGCCCCCCGGGCGTTCAACGCCCTGCTCTACGGCTTCCTCGCCGAGTAGGAGCCGCTCAGCGTCCCGGACGCCGCAGGTGTACGACATCGCCCGCAGCGAAGGTGCGCGGGCCGGCGTCCGTGGCGACCACCAGGCAGCCGCGCTCGTCCACGTCCGTGGCCAGGCCGGTGACGACGGCGTCCGGACCCACGTGGACGGCGACCTCCGCGCCGAGAGTCCCGCAACGCTCGCGGTAGGCGGCGGCGACCTCCGCGCCGGCGTCCCAGGCCCGGTACCAGCGGGCGAAGGCCACCAGCAGCCCGACGACCAGGTCGGTCGCGGCGGCGTCCGAACCCTCCAACCGCACCGACGTGGCCGTCGGCACCGGCAATTGCTCGCGCGTGAGGGCCACGTTGAGCCCCATGCCGACCACCGCCGCCATCCCGGCGTCGGTGGGGACGGCCTCGGACAGGATCCCGCAGAGCTTGCGTCCGTCCACGAGGACGTCGTTGGGCCACTTCAGCGATGCGTCCAGACCGCCGACGAGACGGACCGCGTCGGTGACGGCCATGCCCGCGATGACGGACAGCCAACCCCAGTGCTCCAGCGGGCGACGCGGCCGGACGAGCACCGACACCGCCACCGCCGTGTCCGGCGGCGCCTCCCAGACGCGGTCGAAGCGGCCGCGTCCGGCGCTTTGGTGGGCAGAGACGAGCACAGTTCCGGACGCCGCCCCGTCCCGCGCGGCGGCCACCAGATCGGCGTTGGTCGATCCCGTGGAATCGACCACCTGGACCGACGACCAGGGCTCAGGGACCGTGGCGCGGCGGAGACGATCGGCGTCCAGGAAGGTGCTCACCGCGGGGACTCTATTCCAGTCGGTGGATGATCGCGGCGCCGAACGTGGGCAAGGGGCCCGGAAGTGACTAGTCTCGCCCCATGGAGATCGACATCCACACGACTCAAGGGAAGATCGCCGATCTCGGGGAACGGATTCTCGCCGCTGAGAACCCGAGCACCCCCGCAGCGATCGAGAAGCAACACGCGAAGGGCAAGCTGACCGCAAGGGAGCGCGTCATGGCCCTGCTCGACGAGGGCACTTTCGCGGAATTCGACGAGTTCTCCCGCCACCGGGCCCACGTGTTCGGCATGGAGAAGAAGCGTCCCTACACGGACGGCGTGATCACCGGCGTCGGCGCCATCCATGGCCGCCCCGTCTGTGTCTTCAGCCAGGACGTCACCCTGTTCGGTGGCGCGCTGGGCCAGGTCTACGGCGAGAAGATCGTGAAGATCCTCGACTTCGCCATCAAGACCGGGTGCCCGATGATCGGCATCAACGAGGGCGGTGGCGCGCGCATCCAAGAGGGTGTCGTCTCGCTCGGCCTCTACGGTGAGATCTTCCGGCGCAACACCCTGGCCTCCGGCGTCATCCCGCAGATCTCCCTCATCATGGGCGCGGCGGCCGGCGGCCACGTGTATTCCCCGGCCTTGACCGACTTCACGATCATGGTCGACCAGACCTCGCAGATGTTCATCACCGGCCCGGCCGTCATCAAGACCGTCACCGGCGAGGACGTCACGCTCGAGGAGCTCGGCGGCGGACGCACCCACAACACCAAGTCGGGCAACGCCCACTACCTCGCGGCCGACGAGAACGACGCCCTGGAGTACGTGCGCGAGCTCATCAGCTACCTGCCGCAGAACAACCTCGAAGACCCGCCGGTCTACGACGAGGGCGAAGCCGACCTGACGATCACCGACCACGACCGCAAGCTCGACACGCTGATCCCGGACAGCCCGAACCAGCCGTACGACATGCACGAGGTCATCAAGACCGTCCTCGACGACGACGAGTTCCTCGAGGTCCAGAGCCTGTTCGCGCCGAACATCCTGTGTGGCTTCGGCCGCATCGAGGGCCGAGTCATCGGCATCGTGGCCAACCAGCCCATGGTGTACGCCGGCTGCCTCGACATCGACGCGTCCGAGAAGGCCGCCCGCTTCGTCCGCACCTGCGACTGCTTCAACATCCCGGTGTTGACGTTCGTGGACGTGCCGGGCTTCCTCCCCGGCGTCCAGCAGGAGCACAACGGCATCATCCGCCGCGGCGCCAAGCTGATCTACGCCTACGCCGAGGCGACGGTCCCGCTGCTCACGGTCATCACGCGCAAGGCCTACGGCGGCGCCTACGACGTCATGGGCAGCAAGCACCTGGGCGCGGATGTCAACCTCGCGTGGCCGACCGCCCAGATCGCCGTCATGGGCGCCGAGGGCGCGGTCGAGATCCTCTACCGCAAGGAGCTGGCCGAGGCCGAGGATCCCGTCGCCCGCCGCAAGGAACTGGTCCAGGAGTACAACGACGAGCTGGCCAACCCCTACGTCGCGGCCGAACGCGGCTACATCGACCAGGTCATCTACCCGCACTCCACCCGCGAGACCGTCATCCGGACGCTGCGCCTGCTCCGCACCAAGCGCCAGTCGCTGCCTCCCAAGAAGCACGGGAACATCCCGCTGTGAGCGCCGAGGAGACCCCCGAGGTCGTCACCCCGTCGTTCAGCGTGGTCAAGGGAGCGGCGTCCGACGAGGACGTCGCCGCCTTGGCCGTCGTCCTGACCGCGTTGCGGCGTGCGCGGGGCAACCCGCACGCGCCGGACGCCAAGGCGCTCGTCGGCGGTTGGACGTCGTACTGGCACAACCTGCGGCACACGTCCCTGCCCGGGCGCGACGCATGGCGGAGCACCTTCCGTCGGTGACCCGCACGTGAGTACTGTCCAAGGGGCCCAGTCACTGTCGTGGCTGGGCCCCGACCCTTCGACGTGAGGAACCACAGCATGACCGCCCTCGACGACATCAAGTCCGGGATCGACCTCGACCAGGTCGCCGGGCTCCTCGGCACAGATCGCGACACCGCCGACGGCGCGGTGGACGATGCCCTCTCCTCCCTCCTCGGCGCGATGGGCGACAATGTCGGCAGCGACGAGGACGCCTTCGGCCTCGCCCGCGCGGCCCTCGCCGACCACAGCAACGACCTGTGGGCCGGCGACTCCGTCGACCTGGAGGCCGTCGACGCCGGCGACGGCGACGCCATCCTGAGCCATGTGTACTCCCCCGACCAGATCCAGGCGCTGAGCTCGTCCCCGTCGGGCGGGCTGGTGCGCAAGCTCCTGCCGATCCTGGCGCCGATCGTCATGGCCTACCTGGCCCGCCGGTTGCAGGGCAACCTGGGCGGACGCTCCGGCGGGTCCGCCGGCGGCGGCGACCTGCTCGGCTCGATCCTCGGCCAGGTCCTGGGCGGCGCCACGGGCGGCTCGCGGTCCTCTGGTGGTGGCGACGACGTCCTCGGCTCGATCCTCGGCCAGGTGCTGGGCGGCGGGTCGCAGCAGTCGTCGCAGGGCGGCGATGTCCTGGGGTCGATCCTCGACCAGGTGCTCGGCGGCGGAAGCGACGAGGCGGCGTCCGAGCCCCCCGTCCGCACGCAGGCTCCCCGGACCCGGCCCGCGGACGGCGGGTTCCGCCCCGCGCCGTCGGGCGACGGCGGCCTGCGGATGGATCCGGGTGAGCCGGACGTCGCGGCGTCCGGACCCGCGTCCGTCCCGACCGGCGGCGGCTTGGGCGACCTGCTGCGGCAGATCCTCGTCGGTCGCTGAGCGTGCGGTTCGTCCTCGCCTCGTCCTCGCCGGCGCGCCTGCAGACCCTGCGGCGCGCCGGCATCACGCCCGCGGTGCATGCCCCGACCGTGGACGAGGCGTCCGTGACCGCGCCCGACACCGAGACGCTGGTCGCCGCGCTGGCGACGCTGAAGGGCGAGGCGGTCCTCGCGGAGGTGGGCACGTCCGCGGACGCCGTAGTGGTGGCCTGCGACTCGCTCCTCGACGTCGACGGCCAGGCGTGGGGCAAGCCGGCGGACGCTGCGGACGCCGTGGCGCGCTGGCGCACCCTGCGCGGACGCTCGGCCACGCTGCTGACCGGCCATCACGTGGCGGTGATCCGCGCGGGAGCCGTGACGCGGGCGGACGCGCTGGCCCGCACGACGGTCCGGTTCGCCGAGGTCGCGGACGCCGAGATCGACGCCTACGTGGCCACCGGCGAGCCGCTGTGGGTGGCCGGCGCGTTCACCATCGACGGTTTCGGGGCGGCGTTCGTGAGCGGCGTGGACGGCGATCCGCACAACGTCGTGGGCATCAGCCTGCCGCTGTTGCGGACCGTCCTGACCGGCCTCGGCGTCGCGTGGCCGACCCTGTGGGGAGACCATTCCTTGGCCTGACCGGTATTCTGGACGGGCCATGGACGAAAAGAACAGCACCGATCTGGCCCCCCGCCCCTCCCGACTGCCCGCCGCGGTGCGCGCCATGCGCCCGCGCCAGTGGGTCAAGAACGTGTTGGTCTTCGCGGCACCCCTCGCGGCCGGCACCCTGTTCGATCCGCGTGTCCTGACCAACAGCGCGCTCGCGTTCGTCGCCTTCTCGCTGGTGAGCGCGTCGATCTACCTCATCAACGACGTCCGGGACGTCGAGAGCGACCGCCAGCACCCCAAGAAGCGCTTGCGTCCCATCGCGGCCGGCGAGCTCAAGCCCACCGCAGCTCTGGTCCTGGCCGCCGCCTGCGTCGTCGCGTCCCTCGCGCTCGGTTGGTGGGTCGCGCCGCTGCTGGGGGCCACGCTGGCCACGTACTGGGTGCTCCAGGTCGGGTACTCCATGTTCCTCAAGCACCAGCCGATCATCGATCTGGCGATGGTGGCGTCCGGCTTCCTGCTGCGCGCCATCGCCGGCGGCGTCGCCTCCTCGCTGCTGCTGTCGCAGTGGTTCTTGCTGGTGGCCTCGTTCGGGTCGCTATTCATGGTGGCCGGCAAGCGCTACTCCGAGATGGTGGAGCTGGGTCCGGACGCCGGCACGCGGGCCTCGCTCGCCCGCTATACGCCGAGCTACCTGCGCTATGTGTGGGCGGTCTCCAGCGGGGCCCTAATCATGTCGTACAGCCTGTGGGCATTCGACCAAAGCCACGGCACCCAGTGGGTGGACGTCCCGTGGGCCGCGATCTCCATCGCCCCGTTCACGCTCGCGCTGCTTCGGTACGCCATGACGATCGACGAGGGCGCCGCCGGCGAGCCCGAGGACATCGTGCTCTCCGACCGGGTGCTCCAGGTGCTCGGGGTGGCGTGGGCGATCCCGGTCGCGATCTCGGTCTTCGTGTGACCCGCCCCGCTCACTGACCGGGACGGCGTGGGCACGCTGGTTCCGTCTCCCACCGTGTGGGCCCTAGACTCCCCCCTGGTAGCACCGTGGCTGCAAGGAACATTCAAGGAGGAAGTGTGCCTATCACCAAGGTCCTGGTCGCGAACCGCGGAGAGATCGCCGTCCGTGTGATCCGCGCGGCGAAGGACGCCGGCCTGCCCAGCGTGGCCATCTACGCCGACCCGGACGCCGACTCGCTCTTCGTCAAGCTCGCGGACGAGGCGTATGCGCTGAACGGCCAGACCCCCGCCCAGACGTACCTCGACGTTGCCAAGATCTTGGACATCGCCGAGCGCTCCGGCGCCAACGCCGTGCACCCGGGTTATGGCTTCCTCGCCGAGAACGCGCAGTTCGCTCAGGCCGTCATCGACGCCGGCCTGATCTGGATCGGCCCGCCCCCGGCGGCCATCGACGCGCTCGGCGACAAGGTCAAGGCCCGTCACATCGCCCAGAAGGTGGGGGCTCCGCTCGTCCAGGGCACCGCCGATCCGGTCAAGGACGCCGACGAGGTCGTCGCGTTCGCGAAGGAATACGGGCTCCCGATCGCCATCAAGGCCGCCTACGGCGGCGGTGGCCGTGGCCTCAAGGTCGCGCGCCAGCTCGAGGAGGTGGCCGAGCTGTTCGAGTCGGCGACCCGCGAGGCCGTCACCGCGTTCGGCCGCGGCGAGTGCTTCGTCGAGCAGTACCTCGACAAGCCCCGTCACGTCGAGACCCAGTGCCTGGCCGACGCGCACGGCAACGTCGTCGTCGTGTCGACCCGTGACTGCTCGCTGCAGCGCCGGCACCAGAAGCTCGTCGAGGAGGCGCCCGCGCCGTTCCTGACCGACGAGCAGGTCGCGAAGCTGTACGAGGCCAGCAAGGCGATCCTCGTCGAGGCGGGCTACGTCGGCGCCGGCACCTGTGAGTTCCTGGTCGCCCAGGACGGCCGCATCTCGTTCCTCGAGGTCAACACCCGCCTGCAGGTCGAGCACCCGGTGTCCGAAGAGGTCACGGGCATCGACCTGGTCCGCGAGATGTTCCGCATCGCCAACGGCGAGGAGCTGGGGTACTCCGATCCCGAGGTGCGCGGTCACTCGATCGAGTTCCGCATCAACGCCGAGGACGCCGGCCGCAACTTCATGCCGGCCCCCGGCACGCTCACCGACTGGGTCCCGCCGACGGGCCCCGGCGTCCGCGTCGATCACGGCTACCTGGCCGGCATGAGCGTCCCGGGTTCGTTCGACTCGCTCGTGGCGAAGATCATCGTCACCGGTGCCGACCGCGACCAGGCTCTCGCCCGTTCGCGCCGCGCGCTGGCCGAAACGGTCCTGCTGGGCATGCCGACGGTCATCCCGTTCCACCAGGTCGTCCTGGACGACCCGGCGTACGCGGCTCCGGACGGCAAGTTCAAGGTCCACACCCGCTGGATCGAGACCGAGTTCGACAACCAGATCCAGCCGTACACCGGCGTGCTGGGCGAGTCGGAGCCCGAGGAGAAGAACAGCTACGTCGTCGAGGTCAACGGCAAGCGCATCGAGGTCAAGCTGCCGGCTGCCCTGGCGGCACCGGCCCACACGGGCTCGACCAAGACGTCGCCGAAGCCGACCCGTCGCGATCGCGGCGGCGCCAAGGCCGCGGCTCCGTCGTCCAACGCGCTGCAGTCGCCGATGCAGGGCACCATCGTGAAGGTCGCCGTCGCCGAGGGCGACGAGGTCAACGAGGGTGATCTGGTCGTCGTGCTGGAGGCCATGAAGATGGAGCAGCCGCTCAACGCGCACCGTTCGGGCATCATCAAGGGCCTCGCGGCCGAGGCCGGCCAGACGGTCTCCGGCGGAGCGACCATCTGCGAGATCGTCGACGCCGAGTAGTCCCGTTCGCTCAACGAAGAACCTGTGAGTCGTCACAAGCGACTCACAGGTTTTTCGCGCACACTGGGGGCATGGACTTCTTCTGGATCCTCGTGCTGGCCGCCGTCATCGGCGGCATCGTCATGATGGCGCGCAACGGCCGCCAGCTCGAGCGCCGTCGCCAAGCGGAGCTGGACAGCCAGCTCACGGCGTCCAAGGGCGCGGCCGAGGAGGACGTCACCAAGTTCGGCGAGGAACTGCAGCGGCTCGACTCCGATGTGGCTGGCCGTCCGCTCGACGAGGCCATGCGCCAGGACTACGAGCGCGCGCTGGACGCCTACGACAACGCCAAGACCTCGCTGAGCGCCGTCAAGCAGCCCGAGGAGATCCGGCACGTCACCGAGATCCTGGAGGACGGCCGCTACGCCATCGCGTGCGTCAAGGCGCGCGTGGAGGGACGCCCGCTGCCCAGCAAGCTTCCCCCGTGCTTCTTCAACCCCGCGCACGGCCCCAGCGTCACCAATGTCGACTGGGCGCCGGCGGGAGGGTCGGTGCGCAGCGTGCCCGCCTGCGCCGCGGACGCCGAGCGCGTGCGGGTGGGTGCCGACCCCTACATCCGGACGGTCCAGGTGGGCGCCCAGCGCGTCCCGTACTGGCAGGGCGGTCCGGCCTACGCCCCGTGGGCGCAGGGCTACTACACCAACTGGCGTGGCAGCTCGCTCATCGCCGACATCGCCATCGGATCGATGATCTTCCACGGCATGATGGGGCTCCCCTCACTCATGTACGGCGTGGGCGACGGGCTGGCGGGCATCGGCGACGGCATCGGCGACGGGATCGCGGGTGTCGGCGAGGGTTTCGGGGAGGCCATCGGAGGCGTCGGCGAGGGCCTGGGCGACCTGTTCGGCGGCATCGGCGACTTCTTCGGCGGCAACTGACCTCACACCGGTTCGCGCAGCAGGTCGAGCGTCGGCATCCGGCGGGTCCGGAGGGCTGGCACGACGACGGTCCCGACCGATAGCCCGAGGCTGACGACGGCGAGCCACGCCAGCCACACCCACGCCAGCCGCGACAGCGCAGCCCCCGGGTCGGTCCCGGCGTCGAACGAGGTGACCACGACGCTGAGGACTGTCGCCACCAGGCCGAAACTAATCCCGGTGATGGCATAGATCGTCCCCTCGAGCACTCGCGCCCAGCCCCGGGTGGCATCGGTGGCCCCGAGCGCCGCCAGCAGGGCGGCGTCCCGGGTGCGCTGGGCGCCGGTCAGGGCGATGTTGGCCACTCCCCCCGCCGCCGACACCAGGAACACCGGACCGAACAGCACCCAGAACCCGCGCATGTCCCCGCCGTCGGGGACCACGGCGGCCATGCCGAGCATGGTCCCCGTCAACGAGACGGCCACGGCGAACGGCGTGATCGTGGCCATGGACTGCCCACTGCGGTGGCGACACGCCTCCCTTGCGGTATGCCAAGCCGGTGCCGAGCCGGGCACGGCCGCGGTCCAGGCGAACAGGAGGGGGCGGATCGTCCACGGGGCCAGCAACAGGGCCGCGATCAGCAGGAACAGCATGCTCATCGAGCCCCGCATGCCGGGCTGAAGGCTGCGAGCCGCCTGCGGGTCGAGCGTCGTCGACGCCCACATCGACACCAGGACGAGCACGCAGGAGCCCACCCCCGCCCAGGCGCCCCACCCGATGCGGGCACGGGCGGTCTCGGCCTCCCGCAGCGCCTGCATCTCAGACGTGCGGCTGGCGCGACGGGCCGCACCGTTCCCGCCGAGGACGACGGCGGCCACGCACACCCCTACGCCCAGGGCGAGCGTCCCGGGGAACACGGGGATCCGTGCGGTGGCGATCCCGGGCAGCACCTCCTCCCACACGATGGCGTACGCGGGTGCGCTCGTCACCCCCAGTCCGGCTCCCACCAGGGCGCCGATCGCGCCGAGCACGAACAGTTGACCGGTGACGATCGCATAGACGCGGCGTCCCGGCACCCCGAGCACCTTCCACAACGCGTGACTGCGCGCCTGCGCAGCCAGCGTGACGGACGCCGTGGAGGCGACCACCGCGGCCACCGCCAGCCCGACCCACACGAGCAGCGTCGCGCCCAGGCCGTCCGCGTTGCGCATCAGCTCGGGCCGTCCCGACGCGAGCGAGAAGGCGCGCACGGCGTCCGCGGTCACCAGCACGGCGGTCACGGCGGCGCCGCCGATCGTCGCGACGAGCAGCGTCCACACCCACTGCGCAGCATGCGCGCGCAGTTCGGCAACGACCAGCTTGCTCATGACGCCACCGCCTGGGTGTGCGACGCGACCACCCGGCCCGCCCGCATGACGAGCACGCCGTCGGCCCAGGCGGCGGCGTCCTCGTCATGGGTGACCAGGACGACGGTCGTGCCAGCGTCCGCGAGGCCGCGGAGCCAGCCGAGGACGACGCGGGCCGAGTCGGCATCCAGGGCACCGGTGGGCTCGTCGGCGAACACGATCGGGGGCGCCGACAGCATGACGCGGGCGATCGCCACCCGCTGCCGTTCGCCCCCCGACAGTTGGTGCGGGCGCATCCGCGCCCGCTCGGCCAGCCCGACCCGGGTCAGGGCCGCGGCGACGGCGCCCGAGGTAGGACGGCGCCCGGCCAGCCGCGCGGGCAGCCCCACGTTGTCGGCGGCGGTGAGGGAGGAGACCAGGTTGTAGTCCTGGAAGACGAGGCCCACGCTCGCGGCCCGAAAGGCGGCGCGCCGTCCTTCCGACAGCCCATCCAGGTCGGTGCCCAGGAGCGTGACGACGCCGGACGTCGGCCGGTCGAGGCCGGCCAGGCAGTGCAACAGCGTCGACTTGCCCGAGCCGGACGCCCCCACCACCGCGGTGAACGAGCCGGCGGGGATAGCGAGAGTCACGCCGTCGAGGGCGACCACGTCGGCGTCGGCGCGGCCGGCCACGCGGTAGGTGCGGGTCAGGCCGTGGCAGGAGATGGTGGGCTGGTTCATGCGTCCAGCCTCGTGATCCGGACGTCGCCGGCCCCAGCCACCCACCCGGAGACTCCGACGGTAGAGCCAGTCCTACCCCGCGCCGCGTCCCAGTCGGCTACGGTCGCTCGCGTGAGACTGCGAGAGACGGCACAAGGCGTCGGGCGGGAAACGCTGGCCGGGCTGGCCTGGCTGCCCGTGCTCGTCGGCACCGTTGCGTCGCTGGTGCTGCTGCCCGCGTACGCAGCCGTGATCGCCGACACGTCGCGCCGGGCCACAGGACGCCAGACGCGGCGCCCGGGCGAGGGCCTCACGGCTTGGCTCGGACGCCGCCGCGCTACCGGCATGCTGTGGCGCCAGGACGTGCCTTTGTTCGGGTTGGTGCTGGTGCTCGGGATCCCCTCGTTCCTCTGCGCGGTCACGGGGCTGTCGATGATCGTCGTGCTGGCGTCGGCCGCCCTCAACCCCTCCGGCCTGCGCATGCACGTGGGATCGACCACCGTCCCGGCCGGCCCCGACGCGGCCATCGCCGTCATCTTCCTCGCCTTGTGCGCGGCCGCTCTGCACGGCCTCGGCCGCATCCGCGCCACGGCCGTCGGCGCGCTCTCGGACGCCCGCGAGGCCGAGCTCGCCACCGAGGTCGGCACGCTGAGACGCGGCCGCGCCACCCTCGTCGACGCCTTCGAGGCCGAGCGCCGGCGCATCGAGCGCGACCTGCACGACGGTGCCCAACAGCAATTGGTGGCTGTCGCGCTCGAGCTCGGGCAGGCGCAACTGGCCGCGCTCGCCCTGCCCGCCGGCCCCGGACGCGACGAGGTCGCCGCCGCGCTGACCCGGGCGCAGGACCGGGCCGACGCCGCCCTGAGCCAGTTACGCGAGTCCGTCCGCCGGATCCACCCGGCCGTCCTCAGCGACCGCGGCCTGTTCGCCGGCCTGGATGACCTGGTCGCCCACGCGGGACGCCCGGTCACGCTCGCGGCA
>CAYZXQ010000071.1:0-3017 GCA_964482465.1 uncultured Nigerium sp.
GGCCCGGTCGCCCTTCGATGCCACGGCACGCCCTCACCCGCCACGGCACGCCCTCACCCGCCGACGGAACCCCGCGCCACCTGGGCCCCCACGCCGTCCAGGATCAGGTCCAGCCCGAGGGTGAAGCTCGCATCCGTCGCCGGGACGGCCTCGGCGGCGTCCGGACGCCCCAGGCGCGTCCAGTCCGCGTGCGCCTGTTCCTCGGCGACGTGTCCGATGACGAAGTGCAGCAGCGTCCCGGACGCGGCCAGCGCGGCGTCCGGGACCAACCCCGCAGCCGCCAGGACCGTCGCCGGGTGCCGGGTGACGTCCCGGCGGCTCAGCCGGAACCCCCGCGCGGTCGCGACGAGGTCGGCGGAGTCGCGGTGCGCCAGCAGCCCGGCGCGCAGGCTCCGCGCCCACGCCTCGACCGTCGGACGCCACGGCCCCAGCGGCTCCGCCACTCCGCCCAGGATGTCGTCGGCCAGCAGCGCCAGCAGTTCCTGCTTGCTGGGCACGTGGTTGTACAGCGCCCCCGGCTGCACCCCCAGCGCCCCCGCGAGCCGGCGCATGCTGAGGTCGGCCAGCCCGTACGCGTCCAGAATCTCGAAGGCAGCAGCGACGATGCGCTCGCGGGTCAGGGACACCCCGTCAGCGTAGCCCGCCCCTCGCGTCCGTTGGTCCGGACGCCGCCGGTCGAGTGGGTCATGCTGCGGGGACGCTGCCCGTCGCGTCTGTTGGTCCGGACGCCGCCGGTCGAGTGGGTCATGCTGCGGGGACGCTGCCCGTCGCGTCTGTTGGTCCGGACGCCGCCGGTCCCGGGGGTTGTGATGTAGGCGGCGCGCGTTGCGTCCGTTGGTCCGGACGCTGCCCGTTGCGGGGTCTTGGCGCACCGGACGCCGCCCGTCCTGGGAGCCCGCCGACGCGAAACGCCCGGACGACTGTCGCTGCGCCCGAGCATCCCCCTCCCGGACGCTGCGACGACTCGCCACCTCCTCACTGCCGGCCACGGCGTCCGCAACCCCGCCAGCACAGTTCACCACCAGCAGAACACCGTCTCTCCAAAAATGAACACCGTTCAGAATCGGTGGTAGGTTCACCCCGTGCCCACCTACGGAGCTCTCGCCGCCGCCGACCGGACGTTCCTCTGGCATCCCTACGCGAGCCCGTACCCGACGCACCCCCTGCCGGTGGTGCGCGAGGCGTCCGGCAGCCGGCTAGTGCTCGAGGACGCCGCCGGGCTCCACGAGGTCGTGGACGGCATGGCGAGCTGGTGGTGCGCGATCCACGGCTACCGGCACCCCGTCCTGGACGACGCGCTCGCCCGCCAGGCCGCCCGATTCAGCCACGTCATGTTCGGCGGCCTCACCCACGAGCCTGCGGTGACGCTCGCCGAGCGCCTGGTCGAACTCGCGCCGTCCGGACTCACGCGCGTGTTCCTTGCCGACTCCGGGTCGGTGGCGATGGAGGTGGCGCTCAAGATCGTCCGGCAGGTGGCGCTCGGGCGCCCGGGGCGTCCGCGCACCCGGTTCGCCACGCTGCGCGGCGGCTACCACGGCGACACCTGGGGCGCGATGTCGGTGTGCGACCCCGACGGCGGCATGCACGGCCTCTACGCGGGCCAGGTCCAGCCGCAGGTGTTCCTGCCCCGTCCGCCAGCTCCGGACGCCGACCCCGCGACCCTCGGCGCGTGGTGCGACGAGGTGACCGCCCTCGTCCACGACGCCCGGGACGATCTCGCGGGCATCGTCTGCGAGCCCCTCCTGCAGGGCGCGGGCGGCATGTGGACCTACGCGCCCGCCGCCTTGACCCACCTGCGCGCGGTCGCGGACGCCTACGACCTCGTCCTCGTCGTCGACGAGATCGCCACCGGCTTCGGACGCACCGGTACCCTGTGGGCGTGCGACGCGGCGGGCATCGTCCCGGACGTCCTGGCCGTCGGCAAGGCGCTCACCGGCGGATACCTCACCCAGGCGGCGGTCCTCACCACGGACGCCGTCGCCCGGGCCCTCGCGACCGGACCGACCGGCGTGCTCATGCATGGACCCACCTTCATGGCGAATCCCCTTGCCAGCGCCGTGAGCATCGCCAGCGTTGGGCTCGTGGCCGAGGGTGGCTGGCGGACCGACGTCCCCCGCGTCGCCGCCACGCTGGCGTCCGAACTCGCCGGGCTGCGGGCCGCGGCGTCCGTCACCGACGTCCGCGTGCTCGGCGCGACGGCGGCCGTCGAACTCGACGCGCCCGTGGACGTCCCGCTCGCCACCCGCGTTGCCCTCGACCACGGCGTGTGGCTGCGCCCGTTCCGCAACCTCGTCTACACGATGCCGCCCTACGGCACCTCGGACGCCGACCTGCGCCGCATCGGCGCCGCGATTCGCGCGGTCGTCGCCGCCGGAGAGGAGCGTCGTGACCGCGCTGCCTGACCTCGACGGCGTCACCCTCGTCACCGGGACCGACACCGACGTCGGCAAGACCGTCGCCACCGCCGTCCTCGCGGCGGTCCTGCGCCATCGCAGCCGGGACGTCGCGGTCTGCAAGCCCGCCCAAACCGGCCTCGCGTCCGGCGAGCCCGGCGACGTCGCCGTCGTCGGACGGCTGTCCGGCCTCGCGCCCGCTCGGCTCCACGAGTTCGTCCGCCTGCCCGAGCCCCTCGCGCCCACGACGGCCGGACGGCGTGCGGGCGTCCGCCTGCCCAGCATCGCCGAGCACGCCGCCCGGATCGTCGCGCTCGCGTCGGAGTATCCGGCGGTCCTGGTCGAGGGGGCGGGCGGGGTGCTCGTGGGGTTGGACGCCGCGGGCCGCGGTCTGTTGGCCCTCGCCGACGCGCTCGCGGACGCCGGCGTCCGGCCCCGGTTCGTGGTCGTCGCGCGGGCCGGGCTGGGCACCCTCAACCACACCGCGCTCACGGCCGGCGCGATCCGCGCCGCGGGGCACGACCTCGCCGGGGTGATCGTGGGTGCCTGGCCGGAACGTCCCGGCCTCGCCGAGTCGTGCAACCTCGCCGACCTGCCCGATGCCGCGGACGCCCCCCTGCTGGC
>CAYZXQ010000071.1:3117-11987 GCA_964482465.1 uncultured Nigerium sp.
GTCCTGCCCGCGGGGATCGGCGACGATCCGGCCCGCGTCGCCGAGTTGGCCCGGGGGTTGGCATGATCCCGGCCGCGTCTGGGGTCCGGACCCCCACCTGCCGTCCTGAGGCCCTCCGTCGGACCGCCAGTGGGCGTGGCGTCCCCACGTTGCGGGCCGCGTCCGGCGTCCGGACCCCCACCCGCCGTCCTGAGACCATCCGCCGTCCCATCACCCCAAACCCCGGCCCGACAAGGAGCGACGCATGACCGCACCCGCCCCCGCCCACAGTTCCCCGCATCCCCCGCCCACCCCCGGGCCGGCCGGGCTGGCGGTCCCGGACGCCGACGCCGAGCTTCTCCGCCTCGGCTACGCGCCCTCGCTGCGCCGCCAGCTCGGCCTGGGGGCCCTACTGGTGTACGGACTGCTGTTCTTCGTGCCGATGGCGCCGGTCGCCGTGTTCGGGATCGTCGTCAACCGCTCCGGCGGCGTGCCGCTGCTCGTCTACCTCGTGGCGGCGGTCGTCATGGGCCTGTCGGCGGTCAGCTACCGCGAGATGGCGTTGCGGTTCCCGGTGGCCGGGTCGGTCTACGGCTACACCCGGCTGGCCACCACGCGCTTGTGGGGGTTCGTGGCGGGCTGGCTGATCCTGCTCGACTACATCCTGATGCCGGCGCTGCTGACGATCCTGTCGGCCATCGCGCTGCAGCACGTGTGGCCGACGGTGCCGGCCGTCGCGTTCGCGGCGCTCTTCGTAGCCGCCTCGCTCGCGCTCAACCTGCGCGGCGTCCAGATCACCACCCGCGTCGGGCTGGTGCTGCTCGCCATCCAGGTGGCGGTGATCGGCGTGTTCGTCGGACACGTGGGTGCGGCCATCGCCGACGGACGTCTCCAGCCGTCGTTGCTGGCGCTGTGGCGTCCGGAGGCGACGTGGGGAGCGGTGCTGAGCGCGGTCCCCATCGCGGCGCTGTCGTACCTGGGCTTCGACGCCGTGGCCACCCTCAACGAGGAGGCCCGCGGGGGCGGCCCGGCCGTCGCCCGCGCGACGACGCTGCTGCTCGGGGTCATCACGGCGCTGTTCTGCGTGCAGTTGTGGGCGGCGGCGGTCGTGACGAACGCGGTGTCGTTCGCGCCCGGGGCCCCGACGAACCGGGCGTTCTACAACGCCGTGGACGCCGTGTGTCCGTCCTGGTTCACCCCCGTCTTCACGTTCACCAACGCGTTCGTGGCGATCTTCGCCTGCCTTGTTGTGGCGCACGCCGCCTCGGCGCGGCTGCTGTTCGCGATGGCTCGCGACCGGCTCCTGCCGGATGTCCTCGCCACGACCAACCGCACCGGCGTCCCCGTCCCGGCGACGATCGCCGTGGCGTCCGTCACCTTCGTCCTCGCAGCCGCGTTCGCGGGTGAGGCCGAGCTGATGACCTCGCTGGTGACGTTCGGCGCCTTGACGTCGTATGTCCTGCTGCACGCGGCGGTGGTCGTCCGCTGCGTGGTGACCGAGCGGTCCCGCCGCTGGATCACCCACCTGGTCGTGCCGGTCCTCGGCGCGCTGGGGCTGGTGGCGGCGTTGGTCCGCACCAGCGACCTCGCCCGCACCCTCGGACTGGCCTGGCTGGCCGTCGGGGTGGCCGGGTATCTCGTCCTCCGCGCCGTCCGGCGCGCCGTCCCCGACAAGGAGCACCATGACTGATCTCGACCTGACCGCGCTGGCGGACGCCGCGTGCGCCGGCCGCCCCGCAACCCGCGAGCAGGCGCTCGCCGTCCTGCGGTCGTCCGACGACGACCTCCTGGCCGTACTGGCCGCAGCCGGCCGCGTCCGCCGTCGCTTCTTCGGCCGGACCGTCCTGCTGAACTACCTGGTCAACCTCAAGTCGGGGATGTGTCCCGAGGACTGCTCGTACTGCTCCCAGGCGCTCGGCTCGACCTCGGAGATCCTGCGGTATTCCTGGCTGAAGCCGCAGGAGGTGTCGGACGCCGTGCGCGCCGGCGTCTCGCACGGGGCGAGCACGGTGTGCCTGGTGGCGTCCGGGCGCGGACCGAGCAACCGTGAGGTGACCAAGGTGGCCGAGGTCATCGGGGACATCCGCCGCGACTTCCCCGACATCAAGATCTGCGCCTGCCTCGGCTTCGTGGACGAGACCAAGGCGGCCGCCCTGCGCGATGCGGGGGCGTCCCGCTACAACCACAACCTGAACACCGCGGCGTCCCGGTATCCCGACATCTGCTCCACGCACGGGTTCGACGACCGGGCCGAGACGGTCCGGGCGGCGGGCACCGCCGGGCTGTCGGCGTGCTCGGGGCTCATCGCGGGCATGGGGGAGAGCGACGAGCAACTGGTGGAGGTGGCGTTCGCGCTGCGCGAGCTCGGCGTGGACTCGGTGCCGGTGAACTTCCTGCTGCCGTTCGAGGGGACGCCGCTGGCCGCGCACCTGGAACTCACCCCGCAGCGGTGCCTGCGGATCCTGGCGATGGTGCGGTTCGTGCACCCCGACACGGAGGTCCGGGCGGCCGCCGGGCGGGAGTACCACCTGCGGACGCTGCAGCCGTTGGTCCTGGAGGTCGCCAACTCGCTGTTCCTGGGCGACTACCTCACCTCCGAAGGGCAGGCCGGCGCGGCCGATCTGGCGATGATCGCGGACGCCGGCTTCGAGGTCGTCGGGCGGGCGGCGTCCGAAGCCGAGACGTGCACCGGCGACCACCACGCGCTCGCGTCGGTCCTGGACGCCTCGGGCATCGCCCTGCGGCGCCGGGGCGCCGGAACGTCGGTCCCGGCGAACGTCTGAGGGGTCAGCGGCGGGCGGCGGCCAGCTTCGCCTCGGTCTCGGCGAGGGCGAGTTCGAGCTTGAGGCGTTCGAGGCGGGCGTGATCGGCGGCGGTGGCGGCCTGCCCTTCGGCGAGGAGCCGCTGCTCGTCGAGGGCGACCGACCGCTTGAGGTGGGCGAGGGCGTCCGTCTCGTCGGCGGCGGCGAGGCTGCCGAGGGCGGCGCGGGCCTTGTCCGCGGAGCTGAGGGCCGCCAGGGCGCCCGCCTGGGCGTCCGAGAGCGCGGACGCCGCACCCGCGGCCGCCGAGTCGCCGCCCCACTGGACGCCCACCAGCGCGCCGAGCGCCGACACGTCGATGGACGTCCGGCGCTTGGCCAGCCACGACCGTCGGATGGGCAGGACCAGCTCCTCGCACGCGGCGTCCATGACCAAGACCCGCTG
This sequence comes from uncultured Nigerium sp., assembly GCA_964482465.1. GTDB lineage: Bacteria > Actinomycetota > Actinomycetes > Propionibacteriales > Propionibacteriaceae > Propioniciclava. Next base: position 6,301 of record CAYZXQ010000071.1, read on the forward strand.
CACCTCGGTGACCACCACCGCGTCTCCGTCGCGATGGACCGTCGCCAGCTCGAGCGGGCGCGGACGCCGCAGGTGCAGCCGCGCGCCGGGGGTGACGTCGCGCTGTGGGGACGCGGGCGTGGGTATGTCGGCGGGGAGCGCGAGGGTGGTGTCGGGCGCCACCACCGCGAGGACGTGTCCGGTGCGGGTGTAGAACCGCCATGCCGCGGACGCCGCCGCCCCGCTCGCTGCGGTGAGGACGAACGCGTCGCCGGTGCGGGTAAGGAGGGGGAGGTCCGCGGGGCTGACGGTCAGCACCTCGACGGACTCGACCGTGGTGGTCGTGCCGCGCCGCCAGGCGTCCCGGAGGGCCTTGGCGCGGTCGAGCTCGGTCGACACGTCGTCCGCCACGCGGCGGAGCCGCTGGTAGTCGCGCCACGTGCTGTCGTCGGTAGTGCCGGCGATGGCGAGGTCCCGGGCCTCGTGGAGCGCCTGCTGGGCGGCGATGTGCTGGGCGGTGAGCGCGGCGAGCCGGTGGGCGTCCTGGGGGCGGTGCTGGGCGTAGGGGTCGGTGCGGTCCGCGGGGGTGGCGGTCGCGGCGTCCTCGTCGCCGAGGATGCCGCCCGACCTGGGCGAGAACGCGCAGGAGCCCGCGGACGCCAGCGTGACCGCCAGCCCTGCGGCGGACGCCAGCACCCGACCGACCTGTCCGGTGGTGTCGACGCTCGCCGACGTGAGCCGGCCGTCCTCGGTGAGGGAGAGCTTGATGCCGTAGTCGAACAGGGGACTGGTGGCCAGGACGACGGTCCGGGGGCAGGCGGGGTCTGCGGCGGTGAGGACTTCCGCAGTCCAGTCGTCGACGCGGGTGGTCGAGGTGGGGGCGATGCTGGCGGGGGCTGGGTCCGAGGGGTCGCTGGACACGTCCGGAGACGCGAGCGTGTCGGTGACGGTCACGAGGTGGGCCTGGAGCCGGACCATCGTCCGGGGAAGGAAGTAGGTCACCTGGGTCTTCATCGCTGCCTCCTGGGGGAGTGGGCGTCCAGGACCAGTGTCCCACCCGGGGGCCGTCCGGGAGCGGGCCCTGGTCTGCTCGATGGTCCAGCCGCTCTCTTTGAAGCCCAGCTTGAGGGTCGGACTCCCCGCGCGGGCGGGGACGGCCTGCTGCGCCGCCGGCGCGGACGATGGCGGCGGGGCTCATCCCCGCGCGGGCGGGGACGGCGCACGGTAGCGGCCCTGCCGGTCGGAGATGACCGGCTCATCCCCGCGCGGGCGGGGACGGCCTCACCATCGCCCAACAAGCCACCTGGCAAATCGGCTCATCCCCGCGCGGGTGGGGACGGCCCGCCGGGGCTTCCCCTGGCCGCTAACACCAATGGCTCATCCCCGCGCGGGCGGGGACGGCGCCGCGTTGGTCAAGCTCGTGACCGAGGGGGAGGGCTCATCCCCGCGCGGGCGGGGACGGCCAAGGCGGCATCCTCGGCCGACCCCTGCCCTACGGCTCATCCCCGCGCGGGCGGAGACGGCGCCGCGAGCGCGCAGAGTGCCTACTGACCGCTGGGCTCATCCCCGCGCGGGCGGGGACGGCGGCTCGGGAAGCCGGCCCTGGCGGCGGTAGGACGGCTCATCCCCGCGCGGGCGGGGACGGCCGGGCTGGCCACTCCCTGACGACCTGAAGGCGCGGCTCATCCCCGCGCGGGCGGGGACGGCAGCAGTGCCGCGATCTGCCCGGCGACGCGCTGCGGCTCATCCCCGCGCGGGCGGGGACGGCGGGCGATGGCGGTCGTGTAGCTCCCGATATCGAGGCTCATCCCCGCGCGGGCGGGGACGGCTCGATGTTGATAAGGGTGCCGTATTCGGCCTCGGGCTCATCCCCGCGCGGGCGGGGACGGCGTGTGGCGCAACGTCGGCGACAGCGGCAGGCTGGGCTCATCCCCGCGCGGGCGGGGACGGCCTCAAGGGGGTGAACTAAATTACGCGCATGGCAAGGCTCATCCCCGCGCGGGCGGGGACGGCCGACCGGGCCGGGCCTGCGCAAAGCGTCAAGGAGGCTCATCCCCGCGCGGGCGGGGACGGCCGACCTCGGAGCCTGCCGATGTGTGACGACGGAGGCTCATCCCCGCGCGGGCGGGGACGGCTGCAACTCCGGAGCTCCAGCAGGTTGAACGCGCGGCTCATCCCCGCGCGGGCGGGGACGGCGCTTGCTCGATCTTGGCTTGACCTTGCTCGATGGGCTCATCCCCGCGCGGGCGGGGACGGCGTCTGGCAGCGTGGCGGTCGCGTGGGTGCGTACGGCTCATCCCCGCGCGGGCGGGGACGGCCACCTCACGGACCTGCCCGGCATCCGGGCGTGGAGGCTCATCCCCGCGCGGGCGGGGACGGCCGCCGGGGGCGGAATCCTGGACGGGTTCACCCCGGGCTCATCCCCGCGCGGGCGGGGACGGCCCCGATCGGCCTCGTGAACAAGTACGAGGGCGCCGGCTCATCCCCGCGCGGGCGGGGACGGCGCCACTGGGCGAAGGCTGAGCGGATCGCTGAGAGGCTCATCCCCGCGCGGGCGGGGACGGCCCTCCGCGGGGGCCCGCCTCGCCTCCATCGAGAGGCTCATCCCCGCGCGGGCGGGGACGGCTGGCGCAAGTCGAGCCCGGCCCGGCATCACTCCGGCTCATCCCCGCGCGGGCGGGGACGGCCACTGGCTGGAGAACGCGCAGACGGACTGGGACGGCTCATCCCCGCGCGGGCGGGGACGGCCTTCGCAGGCGTCCGCCGCTTCCCGGGGCTCCGCGGCTCATCCCCGCGCGGGCGGGGACGGCCGGGCGGCAAAACCCATCAGGCGGGCCGCGGACGGCTCATCCCCGCGCGGGCGGGGACGGCCTGCCCTGACGTTCGCCGCCACAGTGGCGGGCGGGCTCATCCCCGCGCGGGCGGGGACGGCGCGGGGCGACCTCCGGGAAGCCCGGCAAGGGGCGGCTCATCCCCGCGCGGGCGGGGACGGCGGCGCGCTTGGTGCGCGGCCCGAACGCGCCGTCGGCTCATCCCCGCGCGGGCGGGGACGGCCGGCGACCCGACGCCCGAGCCGATATTCAAGACGGCTCATCCCCGCGCGGGCGGGGACGGCACGTCCCGTAGCGCCACCGTCCCGCAGATATCCGGCTCATCCCCGCGCGGGCGGGGACGGCCGCTCAATTCGCGGCGCGAACGTGAAAACAAGCGGCTCATCCCCGCGCGGGCGGGGACGGCTCCAGTTTTCCGGGTCGAGCCCGCTAAAACAAAGGCTCATCCCCGCGCGGGCGGGGACGGCTGGACCGCTGATGATGGCGTTGAATCATGGAGCGGCTCATCCCCGCGCGGGCGGGGACGGCCAACGAGACGGTACATTCCCTCTTCGGGAATGAGGGCTCATCCCCGCGCGGGCGGGGACGGCCGGATCACCGGCGCTCACGCCATCGGCGACTACGGCTCATCCCCGCGCGGGCGGGGACGGCCTCCAGGAGTTCCGCGGGCCGCTCGTGACCGACGGCTCATCCCCGCGCGGGCGGGGACGGCGTGGCCGCCCTGGTCGCGGCCCTGGTGTGGTTCGGCTCATCCCCGCGCGGGCGGGGACGGCTTCAGGCCGCCGACGCGTACGGGCGCCCCGGACGGCTCATCCCCGCGCGGGCGGGGACGGCCGACCACCCGTTGCGGGCCACCAGCTCGACCAGGGCTCATCCCCGCGCGGGCGGGGACGGCTGATCGCTACGTTCGCGGGGAACTTGCCCTCGCGGCTCATCCCCGCGCGGGCGGGGACGGCTTTTCGGGAGAGTGAGGACGTCCCCGAAAATTGGGCTCATCCCCGCGCGGGCGGGGACGGCTTCGTGGGTGACTGGGCGAAGGTCCGCTGGGGCGGCTCATCCCCGCGCGGGCGGGGACGGCGCGGCGAGGGTGATCGTGGCGGAGACGATCGTCGGCTCATCCCCGCGCGGGCGGGGACGGCTGCCAGTACCATTGCGGGAGCTTGAAAAGCGTGGGCTCATCCCCGCGCGGGCGGGGACGGCTTCTTGTTGGGGCCACCGGACTCGGTGATCGCCGGCTCATCCCCGCGCGGGCGGGGACGGCAGTTCGAGGACTTCAGCGCGGCGGGCATCGTACGGCTCATCCCCGCGCGGGCGGGGACGGCTGACGCCGACTTCTGCCGCCGTCCCGATCGGCTGGCTCATCCCCGCGCGGGCGGGGACGGCGCGCCCGGTCCGTCCCATCGTCGCGGTCTCAAAGGCTCATCCCCGCGCGGGCGGGGACGGCTCCTGCCCACGCGCATGGGCCGTCCTCTGGTTAGGCTCATCCCCGCGCGGGCGGGGACGGCCAAGTTACGCCCGAAAGCGTTATTTGACGCCACGGCTCATCCCCGCGCGGGCGGGGACGGCGAACCGGAGCTGAGGGCATCAAGCGGGCGACCGGGCTCATCCCCGCGCGGGCGGGGACGGCCCCGACTTCGGTAGATGTCCAAGTTACGCTCAAGGGCTCATCCCCGCGCGGGCGGGGACGGCGGGCTGCCGGCATGGTGGAGCTGTCGTATCCCGGGCTCATCCCCGCGCGGGCGGGGACGGCCGGTCTCCCCCTCCTCGGGCAGACGACCGCCCCGGCTCATCCCCGCGCGGGCGGGGACGGCCAGGTGCAGGCCGCCGCCGTCATGGCCCGCCAGGGCTCATCCCCGCGCGGGCGGGGACGGCACGCCACCGGTCTCCCACAGCTCGGCGATGGCGGGCTCATCCCCGCGCGGGCGGGGACGGCGGATTCGCCGCGCTATCCTAGGCATGCGTAGGCGGCTCATCCCCGCGCGGGCGGGGACGGCGACAGCCACACCCTCGGCGGCCTCGCCGTCCCGGCTCATCCCCGCGCGGGCGGGGACGGCCGTCGACTCGTAGCGCCACATGACGGTGACGACGGCTCATCCCCGCGCGGGCGGGGACGGCCGGCGTAGTTCTGCTCGGCATTCGCCGCACGCGGGCTCATCCCCGCGCGGGCGGGGACGGCGTGTGGCGCAACGTCGGCGACAGCGGCAGGCTGGGCTCATCCCCGCGCGGGCGGGGACGGCCGTCCACCTTGTCGGCTGCTGCACCCACCGCCGGGCTCATCCCCGCGCGGGCGGGGACGGCCGGTGCAGTCGTGGGCGTTCACTGGGGGAGTCCGGCTCATCCCCGCGCGGGCGGGGACGGCGATGTAGGGGATCCCGAGACGGATGGACCAGTTCGGCTCATCCCCGCGCGGGCGGGGACGGCCTCCGACAAGCTCCACTCTCGCACCCCCCGCCACGGCTCATCCCCGCGCGGGCGGGGACGGCCGGTGGTTGGCGCTGGGGTTGGTGTGCCACCCGGGCTCATCCCCGCGCGGGCGGGGACGGCACCATGACCTCATCTGGGCCGGACATCCAGGCGGGCTCATCCCCGCGCGGGCGGGGACGGCATTGGTGTCGTTGATTTTCGGGAGAGTGAGGACGGCTCATCCCCGCGCGGGCGGGGACGGCCCCGGACCCGCATGTTGTGGACCCTGGATGACCTGGGCTCATCCCCGCGCGGGCGGGGACGGCTTCACCACGGTGTACCCCGTCTGCTCCAGGAGCGGCTCATCCCCGCGCGGGCGGGGACGGCCTTGGGGTACCCCCGATTCGACGGTCGCAGCGGGGCTCATCCCCGCGCGGGCGGGGACGGCTTTCCGAGCTAGGAAATATCGATCCT
>CAYZXQ010000072.1:0-11541 GCA_964482465.1 uncultured Nigerium sp.
AGCGAGTTCCAGCCCCCGCGGCGAGCGGTGACTTAGAACTTGGGGATGATGGGATCCGGCAGGACCGTCGCGGGGTCGGCGGTGGAGTCGACGCCCTTCTGCGGCACGTAGTCGGGGACGACCTCGTCCGAAGCGGGCGCCTTCGCGCGCGCCTTGGCGGGTGCCTTGGTCGCCGTCGGCCGGACGGACCCACCGCTCATGGGGGCGTCCGTGGCTTTGGCCTTCTTGATGGCTCCGGTGACCTTGCTGGGGGCCTTGGCCGCCTTGCCGACCAGGCCGAGCAGCAGGTCCTTGGTGGAGGTGCCGGACGCCGTGTCCTCGATCTTCTTGCCCATGAGGTACATGTCGGCGGTGAAGGGGAGCGGACGCCCCTTGATGAGGAACTCCCAGTAGATGAACCGGAACGCGACCTTGGCCCAGTGGTTGGCCTTGGTCTCCTTCAGCAGGCTCATCGGGCCGACGACCGGCAGCGGGAACTCGCCCGTGTAAGGCTGCGTCTGGTAGTTGAAGTCCAGCAGCATGCCCTTGCCGTCGCCCGATTCGATGAAGCAGTTGGCGTGGCCGTCGAAGTTGTGGGTGAGTTGCTGCCCGGCGAGGTACTGCGGCCAGTTCTCCATGAAGATGTCGACGGCGAAGTGCGCCACCGAGCCGGCCTTGGACGTCTGCAGCGTGCCGCCGTCGCCGAGGACGAAGATGTCCGGGTCGGCCAGCGACCGCATGGTGCCCTGGTCGCACGGGACGAGGTTCATGTCGTCGCCGAGACCCGACTTGGCGATGTAGTCCGGGCCCATGTTGAGCGGCACGGTCACCAGCAGGTCGAACGGGATGTGGCGGTCGTCGAAGCTGACGATCTCCTTGGCCTCGTTGTCGATGCGCTCGATCATGAAGTCGGTCTCGAGCTTGATGTTGCGCTTCTTGAGGGCGTCCGCGAGTTCGCGCGAGGCGACGGGCTTGGTGAAGGCGCCGTCGAGAGGCGTCACGTAGACGATCTCGACCTTCTTGCGCATCTTCTTGTCCTTGAAGTAGGAGTCCGCCAGGAAGGTGAACTCCAGCGGTGCCACGGGGCACTTGATGGGCATGTCCGTGATGTGCACCACGAGGCGGCCGCCCTGGAAGGTCCGCATGGCCTCCTGGAGCTTCTCGGCACCGGGCAGGTCGTAGAACTGGTGGACGCTGACGCCGACCTCGGGGCCGTCGCCGCCCTCGGTGGCCTCCGGACGGGGGGTCACGCCGGTGGCGATGATGAGGGTGTCGTAGTCGAGCACCCCGCCGTTGTTCAGGTGGACCTGCTTGGCGGGGGTGTCCACGCGGTCGACGCCGCACAGCACGAGTTCGACCCCGTCGGGGATGAAGGAGTGGCGTGCTCGGACGATCTGCCCGGGCGCGAGCTGCCCGAACGGCAGGAACAGGTACCCCGGCTGGTAGTGATGGTGGTCGTCTTGATCGACCACCGTGATTTGCAGTTCCGCGCGGCTGTACTTGGCGCGCAGCTTGTTGGCGACCATGGTGCCGGCGGTCCCGCCACCCAGGATGACCAGTCTCCTCATTGAGGCTCCTCCGAAGTCGAAGTGAACACATCGCATGATACCCCTCGGGGTATATGCCCACAGCCGTTGTGAAAACTCACAAGGGCACATGTCGATGGCTGGTAAAGTAGGACGCCGTTGCACCACGAGAGGGGGATGGCGATCGGCGGACCCAAGCGCATCGACCCGGCGGATCGAGCTCAACTAGCCGAATCGCCCGTCAGTGCACGCCGCGTCGCGGCTCTCTTTGCTCCCCACGCGTGGCCGCTGGTGGTGCTCACCTCCACGATCGTGCTGACGTCGCTGGTCTCCCTCGCCCACCCCTTCCTGCTGCGCGAGGTCATCGATGTCGCGTTGCCCACCCGGAATCTGAAGCTGCTGGCGTGGTCCGTGGCCGGGATGGTCGCGATCGCGGGCGTCACATCGGTCCTCGGCGTCGTGCAGACCTGGCTCGCCACCCGGATGGGTCAGCACGTCATGCACGACCTGCGGGTCAGCGCGTTCGATCACGTCCAGGCCCAGTCCATCGCGTTCTTCAAGAAGACGCGCGGCGGCGAGATCCAGTCGCGACTGCTGCAGGACATCGCCGGCGTCCAGGGCGTCATCACCACCACTGCCACCTCCGTGGCGTCCAACTTCACCACCGTCGTGGCGACCGGCGCGGCCATGGCGCTGCTCGACTGGCGCCTGTCGCTGGTGTCGCTGGTGATCCTGCCCCCGGCGGTGTATCTCACCCGCCGCGTGGCGCTGGTGCGCCGCAAGATCACCGGCGAACGCCAGCGGGTGATGGCGGATCTGCACACGCTGGTCGACGAGGCGCTGAGCGTCAACGGCGCCATGCTCACCAAGACCCTCGGCGCCACCCACGCCCGGTCGCAAGAGTTCGCCGCGGCGTCCGAACGCCTCATCGATCTCGACACGCGCAGCCAACTGGCCGGCAAGTGGCGCATGGCGAGCATGCAATTCGTCTTCGCGGCCATCCCGGCGGCGATCTATCTGGCGGCCGGGTTGCCCGTGCAGCAGCCGGTGTCGATCGGCACGCTGGTGGCGTTCACCGCCCTCCAGACGGCCATCTTCCGGCCCATCATGGGCCTGCTGAACATCGGCGCCCAGTGGATCAGCTCGATGGCGCTGCTCAGCCGCATCTTCGGCTACCTGGATCTGCCGATCGAGGTGGGTCCGCCCGAGCGGCCGCTACTGCTCACGAGCCGCCGCGTCCGGGGCGAGGTCCGGTTCGACAACGTCACCTACCGCTACCCCGACGGGGAACGCGATGTGCTCCACGCCGTCAACCTGCACATCCCGCCGGGCGGCTCGGTGGCGGTCGTCGGCGAGACCGGTTCGGGCAAGTCCACGCTCGCCGCGCTCCTGGTGCGGCTGGCCGATCCGACATCGGGCACCGTGACCATCGACGGGGTCGACCTGCGCGAACTCGACCCCGAAAACCTCGCCGCCATCGTCGGCGTCGTCACGCAGGAGACCTATCTGGCGCACGCGTCGGTCCGGGACAACCTGCTGGCCGCCCGTCCCGAGGCCACCGAGGACGACCTCTGGACGGCCCTGTCGGCGGCTCAGGTCGACCACGTCGTGCGCGCCCTGCCCGAGGGCCTGGACACCATCGTCGGGGCCCGCGGCCACCGGTTCAGCGGTGGCGAGCGTCAGCGCATCTCCATCGCCCGGACGATCCTCGCCAATCCCCGCGTCCTCGTCCTGGACGAGGCCACCTCCGCGCTCGACAACGAAACCGAGCGCGAGTTGCAGGCCGCCCTGGACGCCGTGGTCGTCGGCCGGACGACCCTCACCATCGCCCACCGGCTCTCCACGATCGCCGACGCCGACGAGATCATCGTCCTGGACGCCGGGCACGTGGTGGAGCGCGGTACCCACGACGAGCTCCTCGAGAACGGCGGCGTCTACGCCCATCTCGCGGCCTGATCCGGCCGCCTGAGCCGCGGACCAGGGCGTCCGTGGCACCCGCCTGAGCTACGGTGTCCAGCGACCGACACCCGTCCGGTGTCGCCCGATCCTCAAGGAGCCGGAGATGTCGGAGTCCCTGACCCGCGCCGAACGCCTGGACCGCCTACCGTTCACCCGCCGCCACACCAAGCTGCTCGTGGGCTCCGGCGTGGGCTGGGCGCTGGACGCCATGGACGTCGGCCTCATCTCGTTCGTGATGGCGGCGCTCGCGCGGCACCCCGACTGGCAACTCGATCCCGGGACGCTTGGCCTGCTCGGTTCGGTCGGGTTCGTCGGCATGGCCCTCGGCGCCTCCCTGGGCGGCCTCCTCGCCGACCGCATCGGACGCCGCAACGTCTTTGCCGTCACCCTGCTGGTCTATGGGCTCGCCACGGGGGCGTCCGCCCTGGCCGGCTCCGTCGCGGCGCTGCTGGCGCTGCGGTTCCTCGTCGGGCTGGGGCTCGGCGCAGAACTGCCCGTGGCGTCCACGCTGGTGAGCGAGTACGCGCCCAAGAAGATCCGCGGGCGCGTCGTGGTGGCGCTGGAATCCTTCTGGGCGTTGGGGTGGATCCTTGCGGCGCTCATCGGCTACTTCGTCATCCCCGCCGACCCGACCAACGGCTGGCGCTGGGCGCTCGCGGTGGGCATCGTCCCGACGGTGTACGCGCTCGTGGTGCGCTTCGGGCTGCCCGAATCGGTGCGGTTCCTCGAGAAGAAGGGTCGGGTGGCGGACGCCGAGGCGGCCGTCCGCGCCTACGAGGAGGCTGCGGGGGTCGAGCCGGTCCCGAGCCCCGACTCCGGACGCGCGCAGGCCGTCGCGGTCGATGGGGCGTCGATCTGGGCCCCCGAGTACCGGGTCCGCACTGCGGCGCTGTGGGCGGTCTGGTTCTGCATCAACCTCGCCTACTACGGCGCGTTCACGTGGCTTCCGACACTGCTGTCGGCCGAGCTGAAGAGCCTCACCAAGTCGTTCGAGTACACCCTCATCATCACGCTGGCCCAGCTCCCCGGGTACGCCGTCGCGGCCTGGCTCATCGAGAAGTGGGGCCGCCGGGCCACGCTGGCGACGTTCCTGCTGGGGTCCGCGGTGGGTGCCGCCGCGTTCGGGTTCGCCAGCGGCGGCACCTCGCTGATCGCCACGGGCATGCTGCTGTCGTTCTTCAACCTGGGCGCGTGGGGCGCGCTGTACGCGGTGGGTCCCGAGGTCTACCCGACGGGCATCCGCGGCACCGGGACCGGCGCCGCCGCCGCCTTCGGACGCATCGCCTCCATCATCGCGCCGCTCATCGTGCCGGCCCTGCTCGGACTGGGCGGGCTGCCGCTGGTGTTCGGCGTCTTCGGCGTGGCGTTCCTCGTGGCCGCGGGGGCCGCGCTGCTGCTTCCCGAGAGCCGCGGCGAGTCGCTGGAGGAGTCCGGCCTGGGGTGAGTCGACGCAATCATCCGCCGTTGTGGGGTGGAGTCCGCGCGATCCGTCAGCGCGGGCGGGGCCGAGGCCCTAGCCTGTGAGGGACATCTGACGACGACACAAGGAGACGCGTACGCCATGACCGAATTCACCTGGACCGACCTCGATACCCGCGCCGTCGACACCGCTCGGGTCCTCGCCGCGGACGCCGTCGAGAAGGTCGGCAACGGGCACCCGGGGACGGCGATCTCGCTGGCCCCCATCGCGTACCTGCTCTACCAGAAGGTGATGACGGGTGACCCCGCCGATCCGCGCTGGATCGGCCGCGACCGCTTCGTTCTCTCCGCCGGGCACTCGTCCCTCACGCAGTACACCCAGCTCTTCCTGGCCGGGTACGGGCTGGAGGTCGCCGACCTCGAGGCGCTGCGGACGTGGGGCTCCCTGACGCCCGGGCACCCCGAGTACGGCCACACCCACGGCGTGGAGTGCACCACCGGCCCGCTGGGCGCCGGGGTAGCGAACGCGGTCGGCTTCGCGATGTCCGCGCGCCGCAGCCGCGAGCTCTACGATCCCGAGGCGACCCCGGGCGAGTCGGCGTTCGACCACGATGTCTACTGCATCGCCGGCGACGGCTGCATGCAGGAGGGCGTGGCGTCCGAGGCCTCGTCGCTGGCCGCGACGCTCAAGCTGGACAACCTGTTCCTGATCTACGACGACAACCGCATCACCATCGAGGGCGAGACGCAGATCGCCTTCACCGAGGACGTCGCCGCCCGCTACGCCGCCTACGGCTGGGACGTGCACGAGGTCGACTTCACCGAGGGGGGCACCACCTACACCGAGAAGGTCGCCGAGCTGTTCGCGACCCTGGAGGCCGCGCGTCGGGTGACCGGCAAGCCGCACTTCATCAAGGTGACCACGGTCATCGGCTGGCCGCTGCCCACTCTGGCCGGCCACCACTCCGTCCACGGCAGCAAGCTCGGCGGCACCGAGATCGCGGCGCTGAAGACCGCCCTCGGCTTCGACCCGGAGCGCAGCTTCGACGTCGCCCCCGAGGTCGTGGCGCATACCCGGACGAACGCGGCCGAGCGGGCGGCGTCCGCCAAGGCGGCCTGGCAGCCCAAGTTCGACGCGTGGCGGGCCGCGCACCCCGACCGGGCCGCGCTGCTCGACCGGGTGATCGCGCGCGAGGTCCCGGCCGACCTGGACGAAACCCTCCCGGTCTTCGGGCCCGGCTCGATGGCGACGCGGGCGGCGTCCGGCAAGGTGCTGTCGGCATTGGCGGACGTCCTGCCGGAGCTGTGGGGCGGTTCGGCCGACCTGGCCGGCTCCAACAACACCACGATGGCCGGCGTGCGCTCGTTCATCCCGGCCGAGCGCAGCTCGCACGACTTCACCGGGGCTCCCGGCGGCCGGACGATCCACTTCGGCATTCGCGAGCACGCGATGGGCAACATCCTCAACGCCGTCGCCATGGACGGCATGTCGCGCGCCTACGGCGGCACGTTCCTGGTGTTCGCCGACTACATGCGGACGCCCCCGCGTCTGGCCGCGCTGTCGAAGGTGCCGTCGGTGTTCGTGTGGACGCACGACTCCATCGGCGTCGGCGAGGACGGCCCCACGCACCAGCCGGTCGAGCAGATCATGAGCCTGCGCCTGATCCCCGACTTCGCGGTGGTCCGGCCCGCGGACGCCAACGAGACCGCCCACGCGTGGGCGACGATCCTGCGCATGCAGGACCGTCCCGCGGGCCTCATCTTGTCGCGGCAGAACGTGACGACGTTCGACCGGTCCGAGGGGACGGGCTTCGCGCCCGCGTCCTTGACGGCCCGGGGCGCCTACACGCTCGTGGACGCCGAGGGTGGCGATCCCGACGTGGTGCTCGTGGGGACCGGCTCCGAGGTCGAGATTGCCGTCGCCGCGCGCGAGCAGTTGGCCGGCGAGGGGATCCGGGCCCGCGTGGTGTCGATGCCGTGCGTGGAGTGGTTCGCCGACCAGGACGACGATTACCAGGAGTCCGTGCTGCCGAGCGACGTCGCGGTGGTCGTGGTCGAGGCCGGGACGTCCATCGGATGGGGCGACCTCATCGGCGCGGACGCCGTGGTGGGCGTCGATCGATTCGGGGCGTCGGCGTCCGCGAACGTGCTCTACGAGAAGTACGGCGTGACCGCCGAGGCCGTGGCGCAGGAGGCGCGCGCCGTCCTGGGGTGAGCGGGCATTGACGCGGTTAGGACCGGGCGGTACTAATTGCGGATGACGATCGACCGGGCCGCCTGGCTGCGCCATCCGACGCGCGCGAGGATGCTTCGTGCCGCCGAGGAGCGGTTCGTCGCGGACGGCTACGACGGCGCGTCGGTGGAGGCCATCGCGGCTGCCGCCGGGGTGTCCAAGTCGCACCTGTACTACCACTTCGCGTCGAAGGCGGTGCTGTTCGAGTCGCTGGTCGTCCTGCGCACCGACGAGTTGCTGGCGGCCAAGGCCGCGGTGTTCGACGGGTTCGATCCGACGCGCGCGTCGGACGCCGATGTCGCGGCTCTGCTACGGCGCGCCCTCGTGGAGGTGCTGCTGCCGCGTCGCGACTTCCTGCGGATCGTGCTCGTCGAGGCGATCCGGCGTCCGGAGGCGTTGGCGCCGGTCCTGGCCGCCGCGGACGCCGCGCTCGACGACACGGTGGGCCGGCTCGGTCTGTCCGGTGGGGCAGACCTCGCGCGTGTCAAGCGCCAGTTCTTCACGTTCGGGCTGCTGCCGGCGCTGTACTCGGTCGCGTTGGCGGGCGCGGAGGGGGTCGAGGCCCTCGCGGCCGATCTGGCGGTGTGGGAGTTGGCATTCCTGCGGGGGTTGGCGACGGGCGAGGAGGGCCACGATGGCTGATGTCGCCGAGCGCGGAGCGACGGGCGTGCTGTTCCGCAACGAGACGTTGGACTTCTTGGCGTCCTGGCTGCTGGGGTACGCCCAGCAGGGCGGGCTGTCGCCGGGGGCGGTCCTGGCTGCCTGCGCGCGCGTCCGGGATGGGGATCCCGCGGGGTGGGTCCGGGCGTTCACGGCGGCCGCGGACGCCGCGGCGGCGCGGGCGATGGCCGCGGCGAGCGCCGGGTGGTCCGAGGTGGCGGCGACGGAGTGGCTGGGGGCATCCGTGGCCCGCGGGGCAGCCCTCGCGTTGGCCGATCCCCGCACCGCGGACGCCGCCGAGGCCCGGCGGGCTCGGGAGCGGGAGTTCCGCGCGTTCCTGGCCGCGTCCGGCAGCCCCTGGGAGACCTGGCAGATCCCGTTCGGGGAGCGGCATCTGCCGGCCTACTGGACCCAGGGTGCCGAGGCCGCGGATCGGCTCGTGATCGTGGTCGGGGGCGGCGACACCTCGGTCGAGGATCTGTGGTTCTTCGGGGGGCGGGCCTACCGGGAGGCGGGGTGGCCGGTGGTCGCGGTCGACCTGCCGGGGCAGGGGGCGACTCCCGAGCAGGGGCTGCACTTCGGTCCGGAGACGCTGGCGGGGCTGCGGCGGGTGTTCGAGGCGGTGCGCGCCCGTGGGTGTGCGGGGGAGGTGCTGCTGCTCGGATGGAGCGGCGGGGGGATCTTCGTGACCAAGTACGCCTCGCTCGCCCGGCCGGAGGACCGACTGCGCGCGGTCGTTGCGTCGGCACCCGTCCACGACGCCGAGCGGCTGTTCCGTGAGGCCTTGCCGCGGGTGCTGCGGGGCGGGGAGTCCTCGCCTCTGGTCCGGCTGGCGTGGGCGTTGGCGCGCCGGAACCGGGTGTTCGCCGCGTCGCTGCGGAAGTACTCCTGGCAGTTCGGTCCCGGCGGGATAGCCGGGGTGGTGACCGGGTTCGGCGACCTCGGCCGGACGGACCTGACGGCGATCGACGTCCCGGTGCTCGCGCTGGTCGGCGCCGCGGAGGATGCCGAGGGCAAGCGACAGGCGCGTGAGGTGGTGGCGGCCGTGCGGCCCCGGCATCCGCTCTCGGACGTCATCGAGTTCGACGCGGCATCCGGCGCCTCGGCCCACTGCCAGGTGGGGAACCTGCCGTTGGCCCTGGCGCGATGCGTGGCCTGGAGCGAGACCGTCTTCGGGGCCTCGATGTCGTGCTGAACGCCCGCCGAAAACGGCCGTGACCCGGGGTGCGAGGCCGTTGGCCGCTGCTGGTTCGCGAAACCCGGGGTGGTCAAACGACTCGCCCGACAACGAGAAGCGGGAAAAGGCCTCTCGGGGGCCGGGACCGCTGCCGGTCAGCCCGACAATCGCGAGAAGCGAGCCGTGGAGTCGGGCAGATCGACGCTGAGGGCGGCCCCGCAGAACACGAAGAACACGACGAACGCGGCCAGGGCCTGCGGCCCCGCGTCCAGGGTGAGCGGCGGGGTCGCCGGCCCCGGGACGAGCAGCAGCGCCAGGCCACCGATCACCATGGCCAGTGCGAACCACTGGTAGGAGTGCAGGCCGCGCCACACGGCGGTGGCGGGTTCGCCGCGGTAGGCCTCCTCGACGAAGCGGATCGCGCCCGCGCCGACGAGGTAGCAGCCGATGACGACCGGCTGCGGGGCGCCGTACTGCCACAGCGCCACCAGCGCCGGCGCGAGCAGCAGGTTCCCGACGAGGGAGTAGAGCTGCGTCGGGTGGAGGGGGCGTCCGCCGAGCCCCGCGAGCGCGCAGGCCCGGGAGTGGGGGTTGGTGACCACGATGCCCAGCGGTCCGGTGGTCGGTTCGCCGTGGCAGCAGCCCTGGACAAGGCACCGTAGGCGTCCCAGGGCCTGCGTGGGCGGGGCGGCCAGTGCGAACGCCGCCAGGACCGTCGTCGCGTCCGGAACCAGCACCGCCGCGACGCCACCGACCACGGCGATGGCCGCCAGGCCCCCGAAGTAGCCGAACGGGCGGCTGAGCCGCCCGGACGAACCCACGAGCACCTGCCCCAGCAGCGCAGCCCCGACCGCCCCGACGACCATGAGCGCGGCGACCAGCCCGACCAGCCGACCGCCCGAGGCGAGCACCGCCCCAGCAGCCCCCACGCCGCCGGCCAGCCCGGAGAACACGACGTGGTTGACGATCCGGACCCGGCCCACCCGCCAGGCCGCCCACGCGTTCGCCAGCCGCTGCGTCCCGGCGATGACCGCGGCGAGCACCTGATCGAGCCGCAGCGCCCGCGCCGCGGGAGCCAGACGTCCCGGGCCGAGCAGCGGGCGCGGCAGGGCGCCGAAGCGGGCCAACAGGCTGCGGCGTTCGTGGCCCAGGACCAGCGCCGCCGAGCCCACCACCGACAGCGGCACCCCCAGGACGAGCCCGGACGCCGACCCGAGCGCCAGCGCCACTCCCGCCACGGCGGCGCAGAAGCCGACGTAGATCGGGTGCGGGACCACCCGGTAGATCCCTGTCGTCACCAGCCGGGGCGGCGGGTAGGCGTTCATCGGCGCGCTCCCGCCGCGCCGCCAGAGCGCCGCGATGCCCGCGACGAGGATCCCGAGCCCAGCTACCGCCAGGGGCCAGCCCACCTCGGGGACCCGCCGCATCGCGCCCGGCCAGTCCACGAGCAGCCCCAGGGCGACGAGGTAGGCGGGCCAGACCGCCACGAATAGCGCGGCGTACGCGACGCGTCCGATCATCGCCAGGACACCTCCTCGTGGATGACCCAGCCCGTCGCGTCCCCGGCGGCGGTGGCGAGGGTCCCTCGGCTGAGGCGCTTGTCCTCGGAGAGGAAGCGGACGCCGCGCGGCAGCAGCCACGCCAGCGCCTTCGCTTTCCCCAGCAACGTGTCGCCCACGAGCCCCGACCGCAGCGTGACGCCGCCGGGCGCGAGCGCCGGGCGGGCGTCCGGGGCCAAACCGGGGGTCGCGAACGTCCAGACCCGCGCCGGGTCCCGGCCACCGGACGTCTCGATCCACGTCGTGCCGACGGACGCGTCGTCGGCGACGAACCGTCCCCAGCACAGCTCGGAGAACGGCAGGCGCCATGGCGGGACGGTCAGCGTCACCACTTCGGCGTATCCCGCCCCGCGGTACGTCCGGTCGCGCACGGCGACGTCCGCGGACGCGGCTAGGCTCAGCGCCTGCCAGGTGACGGTCCCCGCGTCGGTGGCGACGATGCGCTGCGGTCCGGTGCCGGTCCCCCCGATCCACGTTCCCGTTACGCCGAGGGACGGCACCTCCATGCGGACGCCGTCGCCCGCCTCGATCGTCCCGCCCCGCAGGCTCTGGCGCTGCGCAAGCCTGCCCCCCGGCGCGAGCTCGAGCGCGGCGGTGTAGTCCAGCCGCAGCCGGCCCCAGCGCAGGAGGGCGAGGTAGCCGACGAACACGGCACCGTCGGCGGCGACGCAGTCGACGTACCACTTGCGCAGCCGCAGGCCGTGGGTGGGGGACACGCCGCCACTCTACGCAGCCGGGGTGGAATCCCCGCAGCCGGACGCCGCGTCGACGCTTCCCGCGCGCCGCCCCGCACCGTCGAGGGGGACACGACCCCGGGATCCTGCTCGCCGCGGACGCCCGAACTCCGCTCGCGCGGAGACGGGGGAGATGGCACTGTTCCCGGGCGAGCCGGGAAGGTCGCGGTGTGGGTCGCCGAGATCTGGGCCGGCGTGTCGGACTCCCCGGCTGGTGCGCCGGGCTCGGGTGTTTGGGTAGCGGCGGCTCGTCGTGGGGTTCCGTACCGGGCGTGTGGGGGTTCCCGAGTGGTGC